>JAFTCT010000136.1 GCA_017454525.1 Clostridia bacterium | reverse complement strand
ACCACAAAACCGAGGCGTGAGCCGCGGAGCACACCGTCGACGGGGGTGTTACAGTTGGCGCAAATACGCCAAATCAAACACCTCCTTCTAAACCGTTTTTCAACGGCGCCTTCCGAAATCCGATTTCCGGGGGTCAGCCCGGGGTCATTTCGCGCCCGCGAGGATATCGAGCAGCGCCGTGACGTCGGCGATCGTAAGCGCTCCGTCGCCGTCGACGTCGGTTATCGTAAAGCCTTCCCCGGCGTACGCGCCGGATAAGAAGTCGAGCGCCAGGGTCACGTGCCCGATCGTGGCGTTATCGACGTCGATGCCGAAATCGGCAGACTTGACGCGATAGAGGGTCATGGCGCCGTATTCCACGGGTTCAAACTCGTATACGGCGTCTCCGACCGTCGCAGTCGAGGTGATCATCCGGAAACTCTCGGTATCGAAGAAGAAGCGGTCCTCTCCGATCTTCTGCAGTCCCGAAAGCGGCGTTCCGTCGGCGTAATACCGGATCCCGCCATCCTCGGGGAAGAAGCCCTCTTTCGGCGAGGTCAGGCGCCAGACGGTCACGCCCTTTTCGGGCTTATACCCGCGGGTCCCGGGGTCGTAGACCCACGCCGTCAGCGTATCGTCGGTATACTCTTCAAATTCGCAGGTCTTCCCGAGCGCCGAAATATTCACCTGACCGTAATGCATCATCACGCCGTTCTTATTGAAGTAGAGCGTGTTATCCCCCACCGTTCTGAAGCCGGTCTGCGGTTCGTAATTCTCATACAGACAGATCGCGCCGCCTTTTTCGACGAACAGACCGTTTCTGTGATACGCGGTTCTGTAAAGCGTCATGCCGCCGTATTCGAAGGGCTCGAAGGAATGACGGATCCCGTCGATCACGCGGTCTGACGACTGCATCAGTCCGCTTGCGGGATCGAAATAGAGTTTTCCGTCCTCAAAATCCTTCCAACCGGTCGCGTATCCGCCCTCTTCATAATAGCGGATCCCACCGTCCTCGCTGTAAAAGCCGCGCTTGGCGACGCGGTAAAGCGTCAGTCCCTCGTATTCAAACGGCTCAAAATCGTACCATTCGCCGCCCAGCGTCCTGCTGATGCGGAGCATCAGTCCCGAATCGGTGTCGAAGAACATCCGGTTATAGCCGAAATCGTACCAGCCGGTCACAAAAACGTCGTCGACGTAGAACCGGATATTGCCCTGCTCCTCGAAGAAGCCGTTTCTCTTATAGTCGTCGGCGTAGAGCGTGAAGCCCTCGTATTCGAAGGGCGCAAAGGGATGAACGAGTCCGTCGATCTCGCGCTCCTCGGTGACCATCAGTCCGGTCTCGGGATCGAAATAGACGCTCTTTCCGTCGAACGAACGCCAGCCGGTCAGCGCAACGCTGTTCTGATAGAAGCGCACGCCGCCGTCCTCGCCGTACAGTCCGTTCTTGATCACCCGCCACAGCGGCAGGTCCCACAGCGCCTGATCGGGCAGAAAATACTTTTCAAAGGTATAGTCCCTGCCGTTGAGCGTCAGTTCCTTCTGCATCAGTCCCGTTTCGGGATCAAAATACATTAAGCCGCCGCCCTCCGGCGTCTGCCATCCGGTCTGCATGACGTCGCCGCGGTAGAAGCGCACGCCGTTCTCCTCGGCGTACACGCCGTTTTTCTCCTCCGTCAGACGGTAGAGCGTATATCCCCGATAATTGAACGCCTCAAAGGAATAGGACTTTCCGCCGATCTGCGCCGTCGGATAATGCATCATATACCCGTCGGACGCGCGGAAATAGAGGGTATTGCCGCCGACCTTGATGAAGCCGGTTGCCTTTTCGCCGTTTCGCAGATAGAAAAAGCCGTTATTGCTGGGCAGAAGCCCGGTGTAGAGCCGCCATTTCGCATAATAGACCTTATCGCCGTAATCCTCATCCGACAGCGCCCGGATCGGCTTTCCCGAGAAGTCGGGCGTTTCGTACCAGCCCTCAAAATAGTACCCCTCGCGCTCAAAGGTGAGCGGAAGCGTCAGACCGGATCCGTAGGTGTAGACGCCGTCGGCGGTCTCGTCGTCATAGAGGACGTACCGGATCGCGTACTCTTTATTTCTGAAGTGCGCGAAGAGCAGCTGATCGCTGGTGATCCAGACGGTGTCTCCTTTTTTCACCTGTTTCCCACCCTCGGGCATCGTGAACCAACCCAAGAATTCGCGCCCCGGCGCCTGAACCGCGGGCAATTCCGGATAGGGAGCGGCGTAACTGACGGCGACGGAATCGAAGTTCCCCGCGCCGCGCGCGTCGAAGCTGACCTGATGATCGCCCGCGTACGCGGAATAGCGCTCGAAATACGATCTTGCGAGCGTTCCGCGCTGGTCGCTGCGGTTCGCGGTATCGCTGGGCATCTCATAGTAGTAGCACCAGTCGTACGCGACCCGATACGCGCCGTCGGCGGTGTTCGGCGCCGAGCAGACGGTCTGCCAGGCCTTCTTATAGGACCCGGTATCGGTGGTCAACTCGTGCATCATGAAGCGCAGCTGCGCCTCGATCAGTTTTTTGTCCTCTAATTTGTTCCAGTCCTCCTCGCGGTCTTTGATATACCCGTTCGCCACGAAGAAATCGAGCATCCGATCGTATCTGCCGTGATTCCATTGAATGAGTCCGTAACTGTAGTATTCTCCTTTCTCCCAATACAGACTGCGCGGATTGAAATAGGATTCGTGCTCGATATTGGCGAGCACCCCACAGGCGGCGGCGAGATTGAAGCCGTTGTTGATAAGGAAATTGAAGATGATCTCCTCGTTGACCAGTTTGGACGCGGCGACCGTAAAGAAGGACTTGATGACGGTATATTCGGCGCCGGTGATATCGGTGACCTTCACCTCATAGGTATAGCCGCCGGGCGTGAGCGCGCGGAAGGGCATCTGCGCGTCCAGTCCCTCGTTGGCGATGCTGTAACTGTTGCTGCTCAGGCGCTTGTCGAAATAGAGGATGGCGTTGCCCATCATATCGTTGACCGCCGCCGTAACGCCGGTCATTCTGTGCGGACTGTAGATGACGCCTGACAGAGAAAACTTCTTATCGTACATCAGCGTGCCCGAAGGATATACGGCGTCGTAGACCTCGGGCGCGGACTTGTTCTCCATGCGCATCGCGGCGTAAGAGGGCGCTTTCGGCCATTTGATGTACTTGATGTAGTTATAGGTGCCGCCCAGCCACCAGCAGTCGATGAATTCCTGCCAGGTGTAACGGTCCTCCCTGAAGTGCGGCTCGGGCGTCAGCCCGCCCTGCACGACGGTGAAGCCCTCCTCGTCCTTGGCGACGATGATCTGGTTGTGCCCGGGGCGCGCGCCGTTGATGTAACCGTCGTTGGCGTGCAGGTTCGGCTCGTTGCAGACGCGCAGCGAGCAGCCGAGCGGGGCGGCGGAAATATACTCCTTCAGGTGCTCCGCCGTCAGGGTCAGTTCCTCGTCGCGCAGACCGCGCAGGAGGTTGTCCTCGCTGTCGAAATAGGAGTTGAAGTTCTGTCCCCAGATCAGCGCGTAGATCCCGTTGGCGTACGCCCAGCATTCGTTCGGAGAGGAGGAAACGCTGGCGGCGTTGATGATCACGCCGTTGATCTCGTAGTTCGTATAACTCTCGGCGTGCGAAAAGAGCGGCGTCACAAGGACAGACGCCAGCACCGTGAACATCGCCGTGATGAAACTGATCTTTCTCGTTATTTTACACATGGGGACCTCCGGAGGTTTTGCAGGCAGGGGTTTGGGGACAACCGTTCATTTTATTATACATGAATTATGACTTTTTTGCAAGATTATTTTATTTTTTCCCGATTTTTGTAGAAAATGCACAAATCACCGCAGATCTTCCAGACCGGCGGCGCCGCGCAGGGCGTTCATTTTATCGATGAGCGCCTGATCGTAGTTCTTGGACGACCGGACGCGCCTGATCGCCTTCGCGCCTTTTTTCTGCACGAAAATGCGGTCGATCCAGCGCCTGACCTGATAGTAGGGGACGAGCAGTACGTTTTTCGCCTTCGGGTAGATCACAATGAGATCCTTGCGGGGAATGAAGATATAGCGGAAAATGCGCTTGCTCCGCGCCGTCTGACCGGCGGTCAGAGCGCCCGCGCAGTCCTCGTCGGCGTATTCGCCGACGCCCAGGACGTAGTCGAGCACGCTTTTCGTCTCGCCGTCCGCCTCCGCGCCGTCGAAGCAGAAGGCGCACACGCGCTTCATGCGCTCGTAGAAGCGCCCGATCCCCGCCCGCGTGCAGAGCGCGGAAGTTTCGGCGTCGTCGTATCCCTCTTTCTCAAGCAGCCACAGATCGATGAACGGTCTGAAACCGCAGCCGCCGTTGACGAAGTGATAGGCGGCGTGCGCGACCTGATGAAAGGCGAAATACGCGGGCGTCATCCTCTTGTCGGGCGTATCGCCCGAAACGTGCTGCCAGACCTCGGAGAGCACGGTATTGAGCGCGCCGACGTTCTCTAAAATATTGTGATGCAGTTCGAGCCGCGCCTTCCCGCAGTCAAGACAGACGTCGTGATACTGGATCCCGCTTTTACATTCATAGCCGATCTTTACCAGCGCCCCGATCGCCGCGTCGAGATCCTCGCGGCGCACCAGCGCGTCGATATCGCTGCTCGTTCTGAGCCAGGGTTCCGGATAGAGCGCCCGGAGCACCGTGCCCTTGAGGAAGACATGGTCGATCCCCGCCGCCGTCAGCGCGCCGCCGATGCGCGGCGCCTCGTTCTGCAGCAGGACGCAGCGCGCCATCGCGCGGAGCTTCAGTTTTCCGGCGCGCTCCAGAAACGCCTTTTCGGTACCGTCCCGTCCCCCGGGCAGAACGCCGGCGCTTTCGGCGGCGTCGTAGATCAGATGCCCGAGATCCTGCTTCTGACCGATGAGGAACGCCTCTCTGAAGAGCGTATAGGTACACGCTTCTCTGACCTCTTCCGGCAGGGCGGCGCCGCAGATCCTCGACCGTATAAGCGCCGTGAACAGTTCTTTTGCTTCCATTTTTATACCCTGTGATGACCTAAAAAGTGTTTGAGATCGTTCATCGCCTTCGTCAGCACGCCGGCTTCCGGAAGCATCACGATACGGAAGCGCAGATCCTCGTTCCAGTCGAAGCCGTTGCCGGGGATCACCAGAATGTGATATTCGTGCAGAAACTTCATGGCGAAATCCGCGGCGCTCTCAAAGTCGAACAGTTCCTTCCGGATGCGCGGGAAGAGGTAGAACGCCGCTTTGTTCGCGACGTAGTCCACGCCCTCGATCTTATCCAGTCCCTCGCAGGTCGCCTTGCGTTGTTCAAACAGGCGGCCGCCCGGCACGAGCATTTCCCTGGTACTCTCGCTGTCGACCAGCGCCGCGGGAATGACGAGCTGCGTCAGGGCGTTGCCGCAGAGGCGCATGGACGCGAGTTTCATCACGCCGTTCTTGACGTCGTCCAGTTCCCCTTTCGGACCGGAAAAGACCATCCAGCCGCAGCGGAAGCCGCAGATGATATGGCTCTTGGACAGCCCGTTGAAGGTGACGGTCGGCACGTCGGGCGCAACGGCGCCCATCGATTCGTGATGCAGGCCGTCCATGACCAGGCGGTCGTAGATCTCGTCCGCCAGGATCACCAGACGGTTCTCGCGCGCGATCTGCGCCAGTTCCAGGAGCGTTTCGTGGCTGTACACCGCGCCCGTCGGATTGTTGGGGTTGATGACCAGAAGCGCCTTGGTCTTCTTTGTGACCTTCCTGCGGATATCTTCGATATCGGGATTCCAGTTGTTCCCGGGATCGCAGCGGTAGAACACCGCCTTACCGCCCGACAGGTAGGTATTGTTGCTCCAGAGCGAGTAGCAGGGCGAGGGGAGCAGCACCTCGTCGCCGGTGCCCACCAGCGCGCTCATGATCATCGACGCCGCCTCGCTGACGCCGTTGCAGATGAAGACGTCGCCCGGCATGATGCCCGACAGTCCCCTGCCGATGTGATAGGTGCAGATGACGTTGCGCGCGTCCTTCATGCCGCGCACGTCGCAGTAGGGCACCGCCTCGTCGATATGCAGCGCCAGCGCCTGCCTGACGGGATTGGGCAGCGCGAAGCCGAACCGCCCGGGGTTGCCGGTATTGAGTTTCAGGACGTTCGTGCCCTCCGACTCCATGCGCAGCGCCTCGATATAGAGCGGTCCGCGAATGTCGGAGTGGACGTGTTCCAGTCTGTCGGATACAGGGATCATCGTTTATTCCTCACTTTCCCGGGATCGAAACGGATCAGAGTCTCCACCAGCGCAGACCCGACGCCTCAAGGTCGCCGATCTTATACAGACCCTTGACGTCAATGAGGACCTTGCCCGCTGCCGGGCCTCTTTTGAAGAGTTTCTTTACGCCGGCGAGTTTCATTTTTCTGAATTCATCGTGCGCGACCGCGACGATCACGCAGTCGGCGCCGCGCGCGTCCCCGATCCGCGTCAGTTTCACGCCGTATTCCCTTTCGGCGTCGCGTTCGCTCGCCCACGGATCGACGACCGTCGGTTCGATGCCGTATTCGTTCAAGCGCTTGATGATGTCGTCGACCTTGCTGTTTCTTGTGTCGGGACAGTTCTCCTTGAAGGTCAGCCCCAGGATGATCACCTTCGATTTTTTGGGCGCCTGTCCCGCCTCGATCATTTTCTTCACCGCCGCGTCGGCGACGTATCTGCCCATGCCGTCGTTGACGATCCTGCCGTTCAGGATGATCTGGCTGTGATAGCCGAGTTTTTCCGCCTGGTAGGTAAAGTAGTAGGGATCGACCCCGATGCAGTGCCCGCCGACAAGACCGGGGCGGAACCCCAGGGCGTTCCACTTGGTATTCATCCCGTCGACCACCTCGTTGGTATCGATGTCCATTTTGTCGAACACCATTGCCAGTTCGTTCATGAAGGCGATATTGATGTCCCTCTGGCTGTTTTCCACCACCTTGACCGCCTCGGCGGTGCGGATGTTCGAGACCGGATGCGTGCCCACCTCAATCACGACGTCATAAACCTTTTTGATCTCAAGAAGCGAGTCCCCGTCCATACCCGACACGATCTTATGAATGTTCTCCAGCCGGTGGACCTTATCTCCGGGATTGATGCGCTCGGGCGAGTAGCCGACCTTGAAATCGACGCCGCATTTCATGTGCGATTCCCTTTCGAGAATGGGGACGCAGACGTCCTCCGTGCATCCGGGATAGACCGTCGACTCGTAGACGACGATGCTTCCCTTCGTCAGATTGCGCCCGACGATCTCGGAGGCGCCGATGACCGGCGAAAGATCCGGCGTATGGTCGGTATTGACCGGCGTGGGCACCGCCACGATATGGAATTTCGCGCGCCGCAGCGCCTTTTCGTCGTTCGTGAATTCGACGGTCGTGTTCCTGATCGCCTCGTCGCCGACCTCCTTCGTGGGATCGACGCCCGATCTGTACAGATCGATCTTTTCCTTGTTCAGGTCGTAGCCGATGACGTGAATACCCTTGCGCGCAAAGGCGACCGCGATCGGCATCCCGACGTAGCCGAGTCCGATAAGAGACAGACTTTCTTCTTTTTTCAAGAGTTTTTCGTAAAGAGACATCGTTTTTTTCCTCGCATTCCGCGTTTATTTCAGTTTATTGATATTCCTCAGCGACCCTAAGATCTTTTTGAAGTTCAGTCCGCCCACAATGACGACGAACAGTCCCGACGTGATCAGAAGACGCAGAAAGTAATGCACGTTCCATCTGTCGAGCCAGTACCCCAGGACCATGCATCCGGCGCCGATCACGAGCGTTTCAAGGAGGATCAGCCCGATCTCCCTGAAATCGAAAAGCGCCGACCAGGACGCACCCAATTCTTTTTTGCCCATCAGGATGAGCAAAAAGCACATCAAAGCCGTGATGAAGACCGTCACGGCGGCGGGACCGACGATCCCGCTGCCCGGCGCGTATTTCTCGGTGATCAGATAGGCGGGGACGTCGAGCGCGGCGTTGAGCAGCATCGCGCCGACCGATACGGTCATCAGTTTCACCGTTTTGCCGGACGCCGACAGCACCGTCGTGATGTTGGCGAAGCGGATCATTTCGACCACGAGATAAAGGATGAAGACCGTCAGCCCGTCAAGATACTTCTCGTCGTAGAGCAGCGTCATGAGGGGCTTTGCCGACACGATCGCGGCGGCGGTGAGAAGCCAGGTGGTCAGGTATCCGAACCTGAGATACTCCCGGTAGGCGCCCGCCGCCTCGGACTTGCGCCCGCTGTTGATCTGCCTCGTGATGATCGGCACCAAAACCGTCGCGAACGCCGTGGTCATCACGTCAAACGGGAGGACCTTCGACGCGTTGTAGTAGACGGCGTACACCTCGTCGCTCGCGAAATAGCCGATAACGTACTTGTCAATGTCGCGCATCAGCGAGTTGGAGAGGACGTAGACCGCCATCGGCAGGCAGAATTTCAAGATCTCCGGCACGTATTTCCACGTGATCTTCGGCAGCACGGCAAAATCGTGCTTTGCGAAGGTGATCATGAAAAAGAGCACCTGGCCGACGTCGAGCACGAGCGTGGCGATCATCATCACGATCACGCTCTTCGTGACGAAGCACGCGACGGCGACGGCGGCAAGCCGGCAGAGCGAGACGATCAGGTTCCGCACGGCGATCACCTTCGCCTTGCCCACCGATACGAAGAGCACCTGCAGCATATTGATGAGGTTGGTCATCAGCGGCATGAAGGCGACGAACCACAAAAGAGGCTTCACGGCGTCGTTGCCGAAGTAGAGGGCGATCGGAACGTTGAGCGCCATGATGAGGATCGCGCCGACAAGACCGATGATGTACTCCATCCCGAAGATCGTCTGCACGTATCCGCGCTTGAGGTCCTTGTCCTCCGTCTTGTTGTAGTAGTAACTCGTCGCGTTGGTCAGTCCTAAGATCGTCAGCGACACGACGGTGTGACTGACCTGGATCGCCTGCGCGTAGGTGCCGTAGTCGGATCGGGAGAACTGCGTGGAGAGCAATTTCGTGATCACCAGACCAAGCGCCATGGTCACGAACTTGACGAAGGTCAGGATCATCGAATCGCTCGCCGCGCCCGACGACATATTTTTCAGTTTTGCCTTTACGGACTTTATGAAGGGCATCTTCTTTTCTCCTTACACCGTCTGAAGATAGCGGTCAAGCGCCCGCCAGTTGCGCTCGGCGGCGTCCCGCACCTCGGGCGGGAGCGTGAAACGCTCGTCCGCGTAGCGCGCGACCTGCGCCGCGACGTCCTCCGGACGCGCGCCCGCAAGCGCGATACAGCGCCCCGGCTGTCCGATCTGCGCGTAGTAGCGCGGAATCTTCTCGTGCTGATAGAAGGAGAGCACGCTCGCGCCGAGGGCGGACGCGATGATCCCGACGTGCAGCTTGTACGTCAGGACGGTCTTGCACGCCGACAGAACGGCGCACAGCCCGTCGGGGTAGACGTAATCGCACCTGATCACGCGATCCTCGCCTAAGATCTCCTTCGCTTCGGCGTACGCGCGGTCGATATTCATTTTATAGTCGTTGCCGACGACGGCGACGGCGTTTTTGCGCGCCGCGAAGTGCTCTTTCAGACCCTCTGCGTACAGTCGGGCAAGATCGGCGCGGTTGTCGGTATGCAGGAAATAGTATTCCTTTCCCTCCCGGAGAAACGCCGGCTTTTCCCGGCAGTAGTCGGCGGGATCGATCGTCTGCGCGATATCCGAGCAGACCGCGATCTCGCGCTTCACGCCGATGCTCCGGAGGTACGCGGCGCTTTCGGCGTCCCTTACGGTCACGGCAAACGAGCGTTTGCAGACGCTCTTCACCGTCAGACGGCTGGGAAGCCAGAGATGCTCCCCCGCTCCGACGCCGATGACGCTGATCTTTTTTCTCAACAGTCCCGCCTTGATGCCGAAGGGCATGAAGCGCTTGAAATGGATCAGGCGGCGCGCGAGTTTGTCCTTCTTGTGCTCGCCGAAATACCCGCCGGCAAAATAGAGGCAGGCGTCCGCCGCGCGCATCCCGAAGGCGTACCGCTCAAGTCCTCTTTCCTTGTAGAGATAGTCGCACACGAAGGGCGACGGATCGTAGAGCGCCGCCTCAAATCCGGCGTCAAGCAGGTATCTGACGATCATCTCGGCGAACAGAACGTCCCCGAAATTGCTGGTATTCCAGTTCGTGCAGCAGTGCACGAGGATCTTTTTTTTCTTTTCCGGCATGACCGACCTCGTTTTGCGCTATTGCGCGGTTTGATTCTCCGCCCGTGCGGGCGTTTCCGCGGCGGAGAGCTGTTTGGCGGCGGGCGAGGCGGACGCTGCCGTCCGCTCCCCGTCGACGACGGTATTATAGTATAAAAGCATCAGGATCAGCGCGTTCCAGAAGAACCGCTTGTTGATCGCTTCCAGGAAGAAGATCGACACGAAGGTCGCAAGGAAGATACAGCCGAGCCCGACCATCCTCCGCTTGTGAAAGACGAAAAATCCGTAGAAAAAGGGGACGGTGAGCAGGGCAAATCCCACGATACCGGTATCGCAGAACACCGACAGGAAGGTGTTGTGCAGCACGCGCGTGACGCCGTTGTAGCCCCAGTAACTGCCCCATCCGGCGCCGAAGAAGAAGTTCAGGTCCTTCCATACCAGCTCCCATGCGTTCGCCCAGATCTCGGTGCGCCCGCTGCCGCCCTCGTAATCGCTGAAGGCGAAGAGGCGTTCATAGATCTGCTCGGGCAGGAACTGCGTCAGGATCAGATAGCCGACGGCGGCAAGGATCAGTAACGCGCCGATCTTCTTCAGTACGCCCGTCGCAGACGTGATCTTCCCCGCGAACAGGAAGAAATAGAGGAACACGACGGCGGCGGACACGAATCCCGCGCGCGAGCCGGTCATCATGAGCGAGTAGAAGTTGACCGCCATGGCGCCGATGCACAGAATATAGAATACGGGACGCCTCTTTTTCCTCCGGTCCGCCATGAAGTAGAGCAGCGCCGCGATGCTCAGCACGAGAAACGACGCCTGGTTGTTCGGGTCGTTGTCGTAGCCGAAGAGCACGAGCACCTGCCGGTTGGCAAAGCCGTCGTAGGCGTGATGGGAGAAGATCGACAGAAATCCGATCGCAAAGCCGCCGAGCATCGTTGAAAACATCAGCGTGTCGTTCATTTTTTTGTCGCTGCAGCAGCCGGTGAGCACGACGAGCAGGACCGTCATGCCGATATGCGAGACCAGCATCGAGTTCATGATCGTGTGATCGGTCGCCCACAGTCCGGACAGCAATTTGAGCAGCGCCCAGCCGACGATCATATAGTGATACCAGCGCAGTTTCAGTTTTCCGTAAAGGAAGAGCACGCCGCCGATCACGATGACCAGATAGTATTTCATGATCGAGCCGATGACGTTGTTGAGGTAGGGTTCAAAGAAGGAGGTGACGAAGAAGATCGCCGTCAGCACCCGCGCGATCGTGTGCGTGATGTCCCTGCCGCCCAGTCCGTAACCGGCTTTTTCATTCTGCGCGCTTCTGTTCTGCTGTTTTATCCGGGCGTTTTCAACAGGGTTGTCCATTGTTCCAGAATATCCTCCATTTTGAATGATGCGGCGCGTTCATACGCCTTTTCGGACATCGCCGCGCGCATTTCGCCGTTCTCGGTCAGAACGAGTATGCGTCCGATCATCGTTTCGTCGTCGTCCTTTGCGACAAGGAAGCCGTTCGAGCCGTCGGTGATGATCTCGCGCGGTCCCGTCGGCACGTCGAAGGAAACGAGCGGCAGGCGGTTGACCGCCCCTTCGATCAGCGACATCGGGAAGCCCTCGTATCTTGACGTCATGACCATGAACGCGTAGTCTCTGTAGCGCTCGTAAAGATCGTTCACCTGCCCTTTCAGGAAGACCCTGCCGGTCAGCGCGAGATCTTCGATCTTCTTTTCCAGTTCGCCCCTTGCCGGTCCTTCTCCGTAGATATCCCAGGTCCAGCCCGGGCGCTGCGGCAGCACCCTTGCGGCAATATCGAGCAGGCGGTCGAAATTCTTCTGATACGCCAGCCGCCCCACCGAAAGGATCTTTTTTGAAGAGGCGTCGTACCCTGCGCTCTTCGCCGCTTCCGCGTCGACGGGATTATAGATCTGAACGAGTTTTTCCTTCTTGATCCGGTACCGTTCGAGATAGTACGCTTCAGCCGCCTTCGTCAGGACGATCATCTTCGCGCAGCGCTTCGAAGCGAAGCGCCTGCTCTGCTTCTGAAAGCGGTAATCGGAGGAATCGCCGGGGTCGGAATGCTCCCAGCAGAAGCACTTCGCGGACGTATGCCGGCAGGCGAGGATCGCCAGCGGATAGAAGATGACGCCGCAGGCGACGATCACGTCGATACTGTGCGCTTTGATATAGGCGCGCACCTTCTTCACGGCGCCCTTGAGGAGCAGCGCCTTTGTCATCGACAGATTTTGGGTATACAGAACGTCAAAAGCGACCTTTTCGTCGGGCGTATAGAGCGCCGGCAGGTCCTTGTGCAGATATACGAGCATCGAAACGCGCAGGTCCTCCTTTGTGCAGAGGGCGTTCGACAGGACCGTGGTCACTCTGCCGATCCCGCCGTTTTTCTGCACGCTGCCGAGCAAAAAACATACGTTCATTTCTTCCTCCCGCCGGAAGAACGGCGCTTGCGCGTCAGGCGTCGATGCTGGCGCGCGCGATCCGTTCGTAGGAGAAGAAGTCGTCCTCTCCGTATCCGGCTTTTTTCTTGATTTTCCGGTATTCTTCGCTGTCGGGGGGCGTCAGACGGTCGAGGACCGCCGTGATCTCCTCCTCCCCGCCGCTTTCGACAAAGAGGCAGTTGCCGTCCCTGTCGACGTGGGTAAAGCCGTCGATGCGGCGGAAGACCGCGGGGCATCCCGCGCCGACCGCCTGCTCCCAGTACACCGAATGGAGCCCCGGGAAAAAGAGCAGATCCGCCGCGCAGAAGACCCGATAGGTATCCTCCGGCTTCAGCCATCCCCGGTAGATCACTTTGCCGTCCTTCAGAAGCGCGTCGAAGCGTTCCCTCAATTCGGGAACGATACTGCCGTAAACGTGCAGTTTCACGCGCGGATCGGCGTTTTTCCCGACCGCCGCCATGAGATTCAGTACCTCCGGTTTGTTGCGGTCGATCTTGCCCGCCGTGACAATGAGGAAGTCTCCGTCCGTACAGCCGGCGTCGTTTCGCATCTTTTTCAGCGTTTCCGGCGCTCTCGCCGCACGCACCTTGTCGTCCTCCGCGCCCAGCGGCAGGAAAAAGACCTTTTCTTCGGGGAGTTTGTACATCTTTTTTAAAAATTCCGTGCGCGCCGGCAGAACGCCGTAAAACTTTTTCGTGACCGCGTTCGCTTTCTTTGCACAGTGCCGCCAGATCACGCCGTGCAGGATCCTTTTGGACAGAAAGCCCGCGGCGCTGTTGACGAAATCGGCGTGATTGTCGGCGTAGACCGCGACGTTTTTATGCTTTTTACAGTAGGAGACGACCCGACCGATATCCAAAAACTGCACGCCGTGAATGAAAATGACGTCCGGCGCGATCTTTTCCAGTTCCTTCCGGATATCGGGCGTATATCTGCGCAGGATCCGCGCGGCTCTGCCCTTTTTGTAGGCGAAGCGCGTGATCTTCACGCCGTCGATCTCATAGGAGCCGGGGCTGACGAGGGTCCCTTTTCCCTTTTCGTCAAAGGAAAAGGTCGAAGCCAGCACCCATACGTCGTTGCCCATCCGCTTGTGATAGAGCGGCAGGATATTCTCCTGGTAGGTATAGTTGTCGATATAGAAACTCGCAAAACAAAGGTGTACGATCTTCATCTGTGCTCCTTCCGGCTACTGAAACCTTGAAGAAAGGTCTTTCGCGATGCGCTCCTCCGTGACCGCGGCGGCGCGTTCGTCATTTGCCGTCACGCAGATATACGCTTTGAGTTTCGGCTCGGTGCCGCTCGGGCGGATCACCGCGCTGCTTCCGCCCTCTAAAACATATTTCAGAACGTCGGACTTCGGAAGACCGCCGATCCCCGTAAGATAATCCTCGACCTTTTCGACCTTCATGCCGCCGAGAGTGAAAACGCCCGCGCGCAGCGCCGCCATGATCTCGCGCATCTTCTTCATGCCCGCCGGTCCGTCAAAGGTGTAACTGTGCAGCGTCTGGAAGCAATAGCCGTAAAGGTCAAACAGTTCCTTCAGTTTTTCATATAGTGAGATCCCGCGCGTTTTGTAGTAACAGAACATCTCGCAGATCATCATCGCGGCGTTCACCGCGTCCTTGTCGCGCACGTGCGCGCCGGTGAGGTAGCCGTAGGACTCCTCGAAACCAATGAGGAAGCTGTCCCTTCTTTTCTCCTTTTCGAGGTTCCCGATCACCTCGCCGATATACTTGAAGCCGGTCAGGACGTTGACGGTCCGTACGCCGTAATGCGCGGCGATCCTCTCGGCGAGATCCATTGTGACCACCGTCTTGACGCAGACCGGTCCCGCCGGCATCTTCCCGTGCCGCTGCTTCTGCGCGCAGATATAATCGAGAAGCAGCAGCCCTACCTCGTTGCCGGTAAAGAGGCGGTACTCCCCTTTGTCGTCCTTCGCGGCGATGCCGCAGCGGTCGCAGTCGGGGTCTGTGGCAAGCAGCAGGTCCGCGCCGGTCCTCTCGCAGTATTCGATGCCGAGCCGCATCGCCTCGCGGATCTCGGGATTGGGGAAGGGGCAGGTCGGAAAACGTCCGTCGGGCGCTTCCTGCTCCTTCACGACCGTGACGTTCGTGAAGCCCGTTTCCTCAAGGATGCGGGTGACCGGCAGAAGTCCCGTTCCGTTCAGGGGACTGTATACGATCGCGACGTTCCGGTCGATCGCGTCGCCGTAGAGCACCGAGCACTTCTTCACCTCTTCGATGAAGGCGTCGTAGACCTCCCCGCCGATATAGGAAACCGTCCCCCGTCTCAACGCCTCGTCGAAATCGCAGGTCTTCACGTCTTCGAATTCGTCGAGCCGTTCGATCTCGTCAAGGATCGCTTCCGCTTCCCCCGCCGTGATCTGACAGCCGTCTTCCCTGTAAACCTTGTAGCCGTTGTATATGCCGGGATTATGGGACGCCGTCACCATCACGCCGGCGTCGCAGTTCAGCGCCCGCACGGCGAAGGAGAGGCAGGGCGTGGGCATCAGACGCGGATAGAGCCACACCTTCACGCCGTTCGCGGCGAGCACCGACGCCGTGACGCGCGCGAAAAGGTCGGAGCGGATCCGGCTGTCGTAGGAGATCGCGGCGGAAGGATCGGCGCGCTTCTTTTTCAGATATTCCGCCAGTCCCTGCGTCGCTCTGCCCACCACGTAAACGTTCATGCGGTTGGTGCCGGCGCCGATAACGCCGCGCAGTCCTCCCGTTCCGAAAGCGAGGTCGCGGTAGAAGGCGTCCTCCTTCTCCCCGGCGCTCAGTTTCTTCAGTTCTTCCCTTGTCTCTTCGTCTGCGCGGTCGAGCCAGCGCGCATATTTTTCTTCGATCTTTGATGCGTTTCTCACGGCATCCTCCTTGCGTTCAGCAGGTAACGTCCAGAAAGCACGCCTTTCCGTGCAGGTAAAGCGGGACGCTGTCCGCCGGAATAAAGAAGCAGTCGCCCTTGTATATGTTTTCAAAATAGTTCTCGCCTCTGACCGATCCGCAGCCGTCGATACAGAGAAGCACCCTGAAACTGTTGCTCCCCGCGCGGTAGGGCACCGGCGCTCTCGCCGTCTCGGTGTTCAGAAGCAGTCTTTCGACCTGAAAGTATTTGCAGCGGGTCAGCAGCTCCGACGCGCACGCCCTGCGGTAACGCAGTACGCGCATCGGCTGCTTCGGCTCCGCGCCCGAAGACAGGATCGCGACGTCGAGCGCCTTTTCCACGTGCAGTTCGCGTTTTCTGCCCGCCCGGTCGGTGCGGTCGTAGTCGTAAAGACGGTAGGTGAGATTGCTGTTCTCCTGGATCTCGGCGAGCAGGATGCCGGCGCCGATCGCGTGGACCCGTCCCGCCTCGATATAGAAGATGTCGTCTTTTTCGACCGGCACGGTGCGCAGGCAGCGCAGGATCTCTCCGCTTCCCGCGGCGGCTCTCAGCCCCTCGCGCGTCATGTCGCGGTTGAAGCCGTAAACGATCTTTGCGCCCTTCTTCGCTTTGAGGATATACCACATCTCGGTCTTGCCCATGCCGTGCTCACGGGTCTTCGCATACCCGTCGTCCGGGTGCACCTGCACCGACAGATCCTTCTCGGCGTCGATGAGTTTGACGAGGATCGGCAGTTCGGGCCTGCCGCCGGTCAGCCGCAGCGGATGCGTGCCGAGATATTCCGGGTGCGCGCGCAGCACCTCGGTCAGCGTCATTCCGTCGTATTCCCCGCCGGAACAGACGCTCGGGCCGTCGGGGTGGGTCGAGCACTCCCACGTCTCCGCGAGCGGCGTCAGACCGATCGATTTTCCGAAATCGTCGTTGAGCCGGCGTCCGCCCCAAAGATAATCCTTGGCGGCGGGCCGCATCAAGAACGGCAGAGTTCCCGCGTCCATCATTCCTCCAGATCGAATTTGTGTTTATCGCTGACGCTGATTTCGTCGCCGAGCTGCACTTCGATCAGCTCCAGTTCGGTATCCGCCAGCACGGTATGACGGCATCCCGCCGCCATCGTGATCACGTCGCCGCGCTTTACCGGCTGGACCATGCCGTCGACCACCGTTCTGCCGCTGCCGCTGATCACCGTCCAAACCTCGTCCCTGCGGTCGTGGCTGTGATAGTTCATGCGGTTGCCCGGGCGGAGCGTCACCTTGATCGTCATACTGTTCTTTCCGACGTCGAGCACCCGGAAGCTGCCCCAGGATTTCTCGGCGAACATCACCTGCCGGTCGATCTCGTCGACGTACTTCTTGAGGGTGCTGCTCTCCTCCTTGTCGGAGACGAGGATCCCCTCGGGCGAGGCGCTGATCACGACGTCGTGAAGCCCGATCCCGACGATCGGCACGCCGATCTCGTTGATCGCGTGAACGTTCCGGCAGGAGGGGCTGAGCCGCACGTTTCCGACGGTCTCTTCCTCCATGGATTCCGTGAGGGTGTTCCAGGTCCCCAGATCCTTCCAGGCGCCGCGGTAACGCATCACGGCGATGCTCTTCTCATGTTCGACCACGGCGTAGTCGAAGCTGATCTTCTCAAGCGCCGCGTATCCCGAAAGCAGTTCCCCGTACTCCGAAAAGCCGGTCAGTTCCTTTGCGCGGTCGAGCACGTGCGAGAGTTTATACGCAAAGACGCCGCCGTTCCACAGACCGCCCTCGGCGATATACTTCGCCGCCGTCTGCGCGTCGGGCTTTTCCCGGAAGGTGCGGACCGCGCTGACCTTTTCGCCGTTCTCCGGCAGGATATAGCCGTATTTTTCGGAGGGGTAGGTCGGATCAATCCCCATGAGCACGAGGTCCGCCGTCCCCTTTGAGGCGAGCGACCACAGATCCTTGAGCGCCTCAAAATAACTGTCGTCGACGTAGGGGTCGACCGGGCAGACGACCACCGCCTCGTTTTCGGGCACGCCCCGGACGTCGTGCAGATACGCCGTCGCGAGCGCGATCGCCGGGAAGGTATCGCGGCGGCAGGGCTCGACCGAGACGCCGACGCCCGCGCCCAGCTGATTGATGATCGTCGAGACCTGCGCTTTGCCGGTCGCGACCGTGACGTTTGCCGAGGGATCGACCGTCATGATCTGACGGTAGACGCGCTGCACCATCGATTCGTAGGCGTCCTCGCCCCGTCCCTCCGCGCCCGGCTTTCTGAAGATCTTGATGAACTGCTTGGAGCGGATATCGTTGCTCAGCGGCCACAGCCGTTTGCCCGATCCGCCGGATAATAGTACGATGTTCATATATTCTTACCTTTCGGCTCTCATGGGATTGTGAAGGAAATCGTCGTACGCCAGACGGATCCCGTCTTCCAGTTCGGTCTTGTACGTCCAGCCCAGCGCCTTCGCCTTCGAAACGTCCAGAAGTTTTCGCGGCGTGCCGTTGGGCTTGGAGGGATCCCAGCGGATCTCGCCCTCATACCCCACGACCCTCGCCACCAGTTCCGTCAGTTCCCTGATCGACAGCTCCTTGCCGGTCCCGGCGTTGACCGTTTCGTTTCCGCTGTAATTGTTCATCAGGAACACGCAGAGTTCCGCCAGGTCGTCGACGTACAGGAATTCCCTCAACGGACTGCCGTCCCCCCAGCAGGTGACGTACGGCGCGCCCGCGATCTTCGCCTCGTGGAAACGGCGGATGAGCGCCGGCATCACGTGGCTGTGTTCGGGATGATAGTTGTCGTTCGGGCCGTACAGATTGGTCGGCATGACCGAAATGTAGTCGGTGCCGTACTGCTCGTTCAGATAGGCGCAGTATTTGAGCCCGCTGATCTTGGCGAGGGCGTACGCCTCGTTCGTCGTTTCGAGCGCCGAGGTCAGCAGACAACTCTCGGGCATCGGCTGGGGCGCCAGCCGCGGGTAAATGCAGGACGAGCCGAGAAATTCGAGCTTCCTGCATCCGTTTTTCCAGGCGCTGTGGATGACGTTCATTTCAAGGATCATATTGTCGTACATGAAATCGGCTTTCGCCTTCGCGTTGCCCATGATCCCGCCGACCTTCGCCGCCGCCAGGAAGACGTACTCGGGTCTTTCCTCTTCAAAAAAGCGTTCGGTTTCCGCCTGACGCGTCAGGTCGAGTTCGGTATGGGTGCGCGTGATCACGTTCGTATATCCCTGTCTGTTCAGTTCCCGCACGATCGCGCTGCCCACCATGCCGCGGTGCCCCGCGACGTAGATCTTCGCATTCTTCTCCATCATATCCTTCCGTCCTTCCCGCGCGTCAGACGCACGCGGCTTCCTTCTCCGCTCTCTTCATATCGTTTTCGACCATCAGGCGCACCAGGTCTTCAAAACTCGTTTTCGTGGGATCCCAGCCCAGTTCCCTCTTTGCTTTGGAGGGATCGCCCCAAAGATTGACGACGTCCGTGGGACGGTAGAAGGCGGGCGAAACCTCGACGAGCACGCGCCCGGTCTTCCGGTCGTATCCCTTTTCCTCCATGCCCTCGCCCCTGAACTCGAGATCGATGCCCGCGTATCTGAAGGCAAGCAGGCAGAACTCCCTGACCGAATGCTGTTCGCCCGTGGCGATCACGAAATCGTCGGGCGTGTCGTGCTGCAGGATCAGCCACATACATTCGACGTAGTCGCGGGCGTATCCCCAGTCGCGCAGGGCGGAGAGATTGCCCAGATACAGTCTGTCCTGCAGACCCTTGGCGATGCGCGCGGCGGCAAGGGTGATCTTTCTGGTCACAAAGGTCTCTCCCCGGCGCTCGGACTCATGGTTGAAGAGGATGCCCGAGCAGCAGAACATCCCGTACGCCTCGCGGTATTCCTTCGTGATCCAGAAGCCGTACTGCTTGGCGACGGCGTAGGGGGAATAGGGGTGAAAAGGCGTGGTCTCCCTCTGCGGGACCTCCTCGACCTTTCCGAAGAGTTCGGAGGTGCTCGCCTGATAGATGCGGCAGGTCTTCTCCAGTCCGCAGACGCGCACCGCTTCCAGAACGCGCAGCACGCCCGTCGCCACCACGTCGGCGGTGTATTCGGGCACGTCGAAGCTGACCTGCACGTGACTCTGCGCCGCGAGGTTATAGATCTCGTCGGGACGCACCTTCGAGATGATCTTGACCAGACTCAGCGAGTCGGTCATATCGCCGTAATGCAGATGAAAGGAGGGGTTCCCCTCGATATGCGCGATCCGCTCGCGGTACTCCACGGAGGAGCGGCGGATCACGCCGTGGACCTCGTAGCCCTTCTCCAGAAGAAACTCGGACAGATAGGATCCGTCCTGACCGGTCACGCCGGTGATCAATGCGACCTTGCCCACACTCATTCTCCTTTATTTGCTGTTTTTTCCAGTTCCTCTTTCATGACCTCGAGATATCTGCCGACGCACTTGTCCTTGTCAAGATGCTCCTTCAGATACGCCCTGCCCGCCTCTCCCGCGGCGGACGCGAACGGTCTGTCCCTATAGAGTTTTCCGATCGCGGCGATCAGCTCCTCTTTGCTTCCGGCGTTCGCCGTGACCCCGCAGCCGGTCTTTTCGATCAGGCGGCAGAGTTCGCTCTCCCGGTCGAAGGAGGCGATGATCGGACGGGCGGCGGCCATGACGCTGAAGGTCTTGCTCGGGACGGAGCTCTGTCCCACACCGGGCTTGGAGATGATCAGTCCGGCGTCGCCGAGAGAGAACACCTCGGCGATCTCCTCATAGGGCTGGAAGGGGAGCATCGTGACGTTCTCGATCCCCCGCGCCGCGATCTCCTCCGCGGTCTCCTTCTTCGCCGGTCCCTCGCCGATGATCACGAAACGCACGTCCGGCAGGAGGGTCGAGAGTTCTTGCGCGGTATCCAGAAGCAGCTTCAGATTCTGCGAGTGACCGACCGTGCCGCTGTAACAGATATAGTATTTCCCGCGGTCGAGCCCGTAACGGTCAAAGAGAACGTTGTCCTCTCTTTTTACCGGGAAGACGTTGTCGGTGTTCACCCAGTTGGGGATCACGACGATCTTCTCCGCGGGCACGCCCTTCTCCATGACGTTCTTTTTGAAATCCTCGGAGATCACGACGATCCGGTCGGCGCCGGCGTAGGTCCTGTTCTCCATTTTCCTGCCGATCCTCCAGATCAGCCCGCCCTTCTTCGCCATGCCGGCGTTGACGAGCGAATCGGGGAAAATATCCTGCAGGTTGTATATGAAGGGTACCTTTTCGCCCTTCTTTTTGCTCAGTTTCCGCGCGACCTTCGCGCAGAGCAGTCCCTGGGTCGGCGGCGTGCTGCCGCCGATGATCAGATCGACGTTCTTCGCCTTACAGCCCTTGCGCTTCTGCACGGCGTTGACGAGCAGATAGCGCAGCGCGCGCAGAAGGGGATTTCTCTTTTCGCGCACCATCGGGAAGCGGTGAACGGTGATCTTCCCGTCCCTTTTTGTCTCGGTCCTGACCGTTTTATACTTCTTCCGCACCTCGCTGTCGACGCCGCGCGTCGGTTGGGGACAGATCACCTCGATCTCGTACCCAGCGTCGGTGAAGCCCTTTTCCATATCCTCGGTGAGATGCGAACTGGAGATCTTCTCCGGCTCGTAATAGGGGGAAAGTTTCAGTATCTTCATTCCTTCACGTTTCCTTCTTTGAGCGATTTCAAGAACGCGGCGGGGTCCGCCATCGACGGTCCGAGCGCCCGCAGGGTCTTTTCGGGCAGTTCCCACCACCGGCTGTCGGTGAGCGCCTTCACGGTCTCCTCGTCAAAGCGCATACGGATCGGCTTCGCCGGATTCCCGGCGACGATCATGTAGGGGGGCACGTCCTTTGTGACGACGCTGCCCATACCGACGACCGCCCCGGTGCCGATCGTGACGCCGCCCTTGATCAGACAGCGCGCGCCGATCCAGACGTCGTGTCCGATCACCGTTTTTTTGTAGGGCTCGTAGGGTGTGTCGGCGAAATTGGTCCGGAAGACGTTCCTTCCGCCGTAAAACACCGGCGAAGTCGACACCATACCGAGCGGATGCCCGCCGCCGCCGATCGTTGTGTTCCCGGCGATCGAGCAGAAGGAGCCGATCTCGGCGTGCACGGCGGTGACGCCGTTCCCGCAGTAGGTATACCGTCCCACCGTCGTGTGCACCATCTGCGCGCCGTGCCCGATATTCGCCTTTTTATCGATCGTGCAGTTCATGACGGCGTTCGGCTTCATTTTTGTGAGCAGACGAACGAAAGCGTACCTGATGTTCATATCCTGTCCTTCTCTTTTCCGGATTATTTCAGATGAGATCGACCGACGCGATGCGCGGCTCAAAGCAGCAGCAGGGACGAAGGCAGACGATGCGCACGCCGCTTGCCCTCTGCGGTCCGACCTTCAGGAAGGTCGCCAGTACCGAGGTCTTTCCGTGAAGTCCGAGCGGTCCGACGTCCGACGCGTTCACGCGGTCGGTGATCTCCTTTTCAAGAGCGCTCTGCTCGTCACAGCGTCCCTCGACCAGCGCTTCGAGCATCATCGACGACGCTTCGAAGTGCGATCTGCCGATCCCCACGGCGAGCGTACAGGGCGTACAGCCCAGCTCCTTCACCGCCTGGCACGCCCACGAAACGATCTCGCCGGTCACGGCTTCGACGCTGTGCCTGTGGAAGACGCGCAGGGTCTTGGCGCGGATCGCCGGACCGCCGCCGAACATCAGGACGTGCAGGCGCAGGACCTGTCCGCTTGCGCGCCGCACGAGCAGCGGCGCGGGCGCAACGCCCGCGGGATCGGGATCGGGTCCGCCCGACTGGTCGATCCGCGCGCGGTCGTCCCCCCGCAGTCCCATCGGCCTTCCCGGCAGAGCGCGCAGTCCCTCTCGGATCCCTTCTTCGATCGCGTCGAGCGTACGCCCGGTCACCGGTGCGTCGTCGCCGATCTCTAAGAGCAGATGGGGGATCCCGCTGTCGTCGCAGAGGGGACTTTTCTGCTTCTCGGCGGCTTCGGCGTTCGCAAGGATCGTTTCCAGCACCCAGCGCGCCCGGTCGCTGCTCTCCTTTGCGATCGCTTTTCTGTACGCTTCCTTCCTGTCCGGACGGAAGGTCGATCCGGCGTCGATCAGCGCCCTTTTGACCAGTTCGACGGTTCTTTTATGATCGGTCATTCGTAAATGCTCCTTCCGTGCGCCGCGGCGATGATCGCGGGATAGCCGTCGACCTTCAGAAGCCAGAGCGCCTCCATGCCCAGTTCCGGGAACGCCAGCAGTTTCTTCTCGACGGTCTTTGCGCCGAGCAGCGCCGTCACCGGCGGGATCACGGCGTAGACCGCGCCGTACGCGTTCAGCGCGTCGACGGTCTCTTTCTTTAAGGCGCCCTTGCCGAGATGCAGTCTGACGCCCGCTCTTGACAGCGGCGCGATGCTCTCCTCGATCTCAAGTTTGTTCGACGAGGTGGGACCGACGCCCGCGGGACTGACCGCCGTATGGAAGATCACCTGTCCCTCAAGCGCCGCGCCGAGCTCCTTTTCCCTGCCCTCTTCTGCCATTTTCACGACCCGCGGCAGGACGGCGTCCCTGCCGCAGAGGATACAGCCCGATATTTCCACGGTATCGCCGACCTTCAGCCGGTCGATATCCTCCTTCCGGATCGGTGTGCACAGTCTGATCATTTTTTCTTTCCTCAGATTTCGTTGACGGCGAAGAGCCTGACGTAGGCGCTCTCGTTTTCGATCACGCCGAAAGCGCGCGCGCGGCTGACGATCTTCTTCGCCCAGTTGGTGTGGGGACGCGTCTCGTTCATCTTGTTGGCGCCCGCGCCCTTGAGCACCCCGCCGGCGCCGGCGTTGCCCAAGATCATACAGGCGTCGTCGTATTCCTCTTTCGTCACCGCCATCAGGGCGTTGACGAATTTGACGTGCGTGGGATGAATGACCGTTCTGCCCACGAATCCGTTGGCCTTGTCCAGGATCACCTCGCGCAGAAGCCCGTCGATCTCGTTGTTGACGATCGGGATGCGCTTCATCAGGTAGTCCTGCAGTCCGTGCGTGGGCAGATCTTCAAACATCAGCTCCTTGGGCGCGCGGAAGTATTCCCAGACGGGACCGGAGATCACGTAATCGTTGTTTCTGCCGCAGACGTTGACGATGTCGGACAGGCACTCGCGCACCGTCATGATATCGTAGATCGAATAGTCGACCCCTCTGCGCACGCCGAAGACCGAAGAGAAGTCGGTGCCGCCGACGCGCACCTGCAGAACGAGATCACGGTAGTTGTCGAGGATCCTCTTGATGCCCAACAGTTCGGTGATGCGGCTCTCCTTGTAGGCGACCTCGGGATCCTCGATGATCGGCATCCCGTACAGCACCTCGCCCAGACGTTCGTTCAGCGTTTTAAGATAGAAATAGTATCCGTCGCCGTTCTCGGCGTTGAATTTCGGGAAATTGACGCCGCAGAGCGACCGCGCCTGATGCTTCGTCAGCCGTTCGCCGAAGCGGATGAACTGCTCGCGCGAGCGCACGCGCACAAAGATCAGCGGCACGAGATCCGGATCGAGTTTTCCCCCGTCCACGGCGTCGGTCACGGCGTCGAGCAGTCCGTAAATATTCTGTTCGGCTTCCTCCACGCGGCTCTCGGGGCAGGCGTCCTCACAGCAGAGCACCATCGAGGTCAGCCCCGGCATGGCGTTTGAAAGGATCTTCTGCGTGAAGTCCTTGAAGCCCGGCATATACATCGTCGCGCCCGGGCAGTACTGCAGCAGTTCCCTTTCGGTATACTTGTTGAAATGCTCGGGCTCGATCACAAATCTGAAATCGGGATTGTAGAGTTGATGTCTCATATTCTTCCTCGGTATTCCTTGTACGTTCAGACAAGACTTCCTCTCGGCGACCAGACCGCGTCGGGATAATACTCGTCGATCATGCGCTTGACCAGTACGCACTGCTTTGCCCGCTTGCGCGCGTCGTCCTCGGTGGAGTCCCAGGAATGGGTCGCGGCGACCGATCCGCCGGTCTTCAGATAGATCGGCGCGGCGACGCGGATCATTTCGGGCACTTCGTAATGGCGGATGAAGCCGCCGGTCGATTTCGGGTTCTCGGTGTGGATGTCGATCGGGCAGTCCACCGCCTGCCGTATGGCGGCGAGCATCTGCAGCTGGATATCCCTGACCGGGTTGATCGAATCCGCGCCGATCTCTTGCAGCAGCCGGGCGGAACAGGGGTTGCCGTGTCCGGCGTGCGCCGAGACCTTGAAGCGGCAGTCCGGCGGGATCTCGCCGTCCTTTCGCATTCTGTCAAGCAGCCAGAGACAGCCCTCGTCGTACACGAGGAATCCTCTGCATCCGAGGCGCGCGGCGCGCTTGACGTCCTCGACGGCGCGCACGATCTGCTCCTCGCCGCGCAGACGGTAGCCCATGCGCACGCCCTCCTCGGTGTGCACCGACGCCGAGGTGTCGGTGGTGGCGCGCGGACCGATCGCAAGGATCAGGTCGGTGCGGTATTCCGCCGCCAGAGCGACCATTTTCCCGATCTCCTCGTCGGTCAGGCGCATGATGCCCTGCGTCTGCGTGACGCGGTGCAGGTACAGTCCGTAGGAATCGATCGCCTCGAGCAGCGCCTTCATGACCTTCGGGCCCTGGATGCCGGGTACTTCGAAGCGGTACTGCCCGCCGTCGGCGAAGCGCTTCCGGGAGGTCGGCAGATCGTAGGCGTCGCCGCCCGGAAGTCCGATGCTCCGGAGATACTCTCTCGTTTTTTCCATACTGTTCATCGCAAAGATCAACCTCTCATTCTGATTTTTCGCCGTTGAGTTCGTCTATCAGCGCGTCGGCCGCCGCCCTGTGATCGAAATCCAGCGGCGGCAGTTTCCCGCGCAGTCCGCAGTGGATGCGCACGTCCAGAAACGCGCTCTTTCCGCCGCCCTTCAGCTTCCGGAGAGCGGAAAGCAGTTCCTCTTTCGTCGTGACCGGCGCGCCCGCCGTATTGAAGCCGCAGGCGGCGGCGACCGCCGTCAGATCGATCAGCTGTCCCGCCGATTTCTGACCGCCCACCGATTCGTGCGCGCCGTTGTTGAGCACGATATGAAGATGATTCGGCGCGGGATAGCGCGCGGCATGCGTCAGAGCGCCCATGTGCATCATGCACGCGGCGTCGCCGTCGAGCGTCGCCACAAGGCGCTCCGGGCGGGAAAGCGCGATCCCCAGCGCGACGGAGGAGGCGTGCCCCATGCTGCCGACGTTCAGAAAATCGTGTTCATGTCCCTCGCCGCGCCTCTCGCGCAGGAAATAGAGCTCCCGCGTGGCGCGCCCGGTCGTGGCGCAGTAGACCGTATCGGGCGGCAGCGCGTCGAGGATCGCTTCGATCGCCTCTTCGCGGCTCATCGGATACGCGCCGTCCGTAACGTTTTCCTTGTCCTTCTTTGCCATGACCCCCTTCGGGGCGATGAGCGCGTAAGGCGCGCGGTGCGCGCGGCAGTACTCAGCGGCGGTCTTCAGGATCTCCCCGAACGCCGCGTCGTCGTCGGGCAGGACCGCATAGGGGATATGCATGATCTCACAGAGCCGGAGCGTGATCTCTCCCTGCAGCTTGTGCTGCGGGTGCTTCGGCTCGCTGTTCCCCTGCCCGCGCCAGCCCACCAGCAGGATCACCGGGATCGCGTACACGGCGGGATCGCAGAGCGAGACCAGCGGATTGACCGTGATCCCCTGCCCGCTGTTCTGGAGAAAGACCAGGGGGATCTTTTTCGTCGCCATATAGCGCCCGGCGGCGATCGCGACGGCGTTCCCCTCGTTGGCGGCGATCACCGTGCGCTCTTCAAAGTGCGCCAGGGCGTATTTGCAGAACCCGTCAAGATAGGAATCGGGCACGCCGGCATAGAAATCCACGCCTTCGCGCGTCAGCGCGTCAAATACTTTTTTCTGATCGAGCATAGTTCCTCACTTTTTTCCCGTATAGAGCGTAAAGTATTCGGGACTGTCGGCGCGGCAGAGCGCCCACGCCCGCCCGAACGCTTCAAGGAGCGGCGCAGGAAGCGCGCCTTTCCCGAACGCCGAAAGATTGTCCTCCAGATGGCGCAGCTTCGACGCGCCGACGATCACCCTGTCTCCGCGCGCGCCCTTCAGCATCGAGTGCCGGATCAGCCACCGGTAGACGGCTTCGACGAGGGGGATCCCCTCTTTTGCGCAGGCGTCTTTCAGCAGCGCCACCGCCTCAAAGAAGCTGCGCTTCCAGTAGCGGTCCTGGTAATTGGGACGGTGCGTGAAGCGTCCGTCTCCCGGCGCCTCCTCAAAGGAGGCGTATCTGCCCGAAAGGAGACCGCCCGCCAGCGGGTTGTAGGCGTAAAAGCGCATCCCGAAATGCGTCAGCGCCGCGTCGAGTTCCCTTTCGGCGTTCCGCGTGAGCGGATTGTAGATCCCTTCGTAAACCGTCGGCTTCACCCAGCCGTTCCGGTCGCAGAGATGCCAGACGTCGGACACCATCCACGCGGGAAAGTTCGATAAGCCCAGTTCCCCGAATTTTCCTTCGCGATGAAGCGCCGCGCACGCCTCCAAAACCGAGACGACGGGCGTGGCGGGATCGGGAAAATGCAGATAGAAAATACCGACCTTCTCCATTTCCAGCCGCGCGAGACTCCCGTTCAGCTGCGTATACGCCGCTTCGCCGTCGAGCCTGCCGCTGATGCGCGGGTTGACCTTGGTGGCGACGCAATACTCCGTTTTGTTTTTCAGCGCCTGTCCCAGAAGGCGCTCGCTCTGTCCGCCGTTATAGACGTAGGCGGTGTCGAAATCGGTATACCCCCGCTCAAGGAAGGCGTCGACGAACGCCTGCGCGTCGGGCATGAAAACCGATTCCCCGAAGGTCATGGTCCCTAAAACCGGCTTGACTGTTTTTTCCATTATTCCGCCTTTCATAAGCGTCCGAGAAGTTCGAAAACCTGCGCGTCGGGCGCGAAGACCGCGCGGTAGACCCCGTCGGAAACCGCGGGGGAGATCCCCGCGTACCCGGTCAGTCCGTCGAATCTGTCTTTGAATTCTTTTTCGGTGAGGGGATTTTCGGGCTCGCCCTTCGGATAATCGACGGTCTTGACAAAACGTCCCTTCTCCGTTGCGACGGTCACCTCCGCCCTCTGTTTTTCCGGGAACGCCGCGCTCATTTCCCCGTCCGCCGTCACCGTCACCTTGCGCGCGAGCGCGCGGACCTCCTCATTCTTCACGGTCTCCTCTTCAAACTCGTTCAGTCCCGCTTTTCCGAATACGAGTCCGGCGGCAAAACTGTAGGGGATGCTCATTTTCGCCGAATAGGAGCCGGGGATCTCCGTGTGATCGTGCCCCGCGACGGCGAGCGCGTAGGTCTTCACCGTCACGCTCCCGATATCGCGCGCCGCGATTCCGTCGCGGCGGAAAGCGATCGCCGCTTCGACCGCGGGGTGAGTATAGCGGCAGGAGGCGTAGGGCTTGGTGTAGGTCTTTTCGAGGGCGTAGGTCCCGTGAAGAAGCATCGGCTTCGGTTCTATGTCCTCTTTGCCGGTCATCATTTTGAAAAATCCTCTGCCGCCCAGCGGATCGGGATGTCCCCTGAAGCCCGACTTCGCGATCTGCAGGGAGGTCAGCGCCGTCAATGCGGATTTCGCCACGTTGTAGGGCTTGAGCTCCGAGCCGTCGTCCAGCACCTTCAGCATCCCCGACGCCGCCACGCAGGCGCAGGCGAAGACCTGACGGCGCTCTTCTTCGTTGAAGCCGAGCATATACGCCGCCGCCAGCGCCGCGCCCACCGTTCCGCAGGTGCCGGTCGCGTGGTAGCCCAGCGCCTTATGGACCGGCTGGATCGAGACCGCCAGCGTGAACGACGCTTCGTAACCGATGATCGCCGCGCGCAGCAGCCGGTCGACGCCGATCCCGTACCTCTGCGCCAGAGGCAGCAGAAGCGAGAAGACCGGCGAGCCGAGATGGATGATCCCGGCGTTGGTGCCGTCGTCGAAATCGAGCGCGTGCCCGTTGAGCCCGTTGAGAAACACCGCTTCCTTCAGCGCAAGATCGCGCCCGGTGCCGATCGCCCGGAAACGCCCCTCCTCGGGCATGGCGAAGGCAAAATAGTTTTTGAGTTTTTCGCTCTGAAACTTCGCGCCGGCGCACGTTACCGCCAGATAGTCTGCAAGCGACTCCCGCGCTCTTTTCATCACGCGCTCGGGGATCTCTTTCCGGCGCACTTCCTCCAGCGCGGCAAGAAACAGTGTGGACTTATTCACTCTTCGTTTCCGTCTCTTTCATCGGATTCTCAAACGGCTTGTCTCCGCCGATCGCCGTGATTCCCGCAACGACTGCCGAAACCGTCTTTTCCGACGCGCGCTCCCCCGCGCAGACGCGCAGCTTCGCGACGACTTCCTCGCGCGACAGCGGATTCTCCGGATCGCCCTTCGGCGTTTCGACGGTGTTCGTAAAGACCTCGCCGCCTTCGGTCAGGATCTCGACGCGCGTTCCTCTGATCCCGCGCGCGCGGTCCTCCATACGCTCGTCGGGAATCAGCTCGATGCGATCGATCAACGTCCTGACGTTCGCCGAAAGGTCGGGCGGATCCATGTCCGAAACGCCGTACGCGCCCTTTGCAAGCGCGCAGGCGAGCGTGTAATGGATGGAGAATTTCGTCTCGTCCCCGTCCTTCGGATATTTGATCTGCCCCGCCAGCCTGATGGCGTTGGGGTAAATATGCACCCTGATTTTTTCGACGTTCCGTGAGCCGATCCGATCCCGGAGGCCGAGCGCCGCCTCGATACCGCAATGGGTGTGGCGGCAGGAGGGATAGAGTTTGATATAGCATTCGTGGAGCAGCAGTCTGCCGCTTCCCTTCAGCATTTCCATTGCGACCGAATCGGTCACGGCGTGAAACCAGCCGTTCGGTCCCTCGAGCGCCTCTGTCGGACCGAGAACGCCCTTTGCCGCAAGCTCGGCGGCAAACAACCCTCTTTCCGCGGCGGCAGCCGGATTGAGCGGCTTGATCGCGGGACGGGAATCACCGTAGGAAAGAAGCCCGCTGCTCATCGTCGTCGACAGAGCGATCGCGTTCTCGATGCCCCCGGCGTTCAACCCGTACAGCTTCGCGCAGGCGGCGGCGCAGGCAAGCGCTCCCGCCATTCCCGTCGAATGGAAGCCGCGCTTCACCATGCCCGGCTGCGCGGCGGCGGAAATACGAATATATGCTTCATACCCGACGGCAAGCGCGAGCAGCAGGTCTTCACCCCTGCTCTTCAGCCTGTCCGCCAGCGCGAAAACCGCGGGGATGACGTGGACTCCGATGTGTCCCATCGCCTTTTTGTTTCCGTCGTCCAGTTCCGCGCCGTGCCCGTAAAGCGCGTTCATGAACGCGGCGGTCTGCGCGGGATATCTTCTTTTCCCGAAAAGCACCGTCGATTCTTCCGTTCCTCCCCTGCCGAGCATCACTTCTCCGACAGAATCGCAAAACGCCCTGTTGAGCTGCGCGCCCGCATAGGCTGCGGCAAAAAAATCGATGATCAGCGTGTGCAGTTGTCTTCTGTCGCCGTCCGTCAGGGTCTTGATCCCGTCAAACACCGCGGCGAGGTCCGCAGTCACTCCCATATTCCTGTCCCCGCTCATTTCTCCGGACGCGCGAGATCGAATTTCAGAACGTTCATCAGCGCGCCGTTCGTATCATAGATTTTCAGCCGGTCGAGAATGCGTCCCGCCGCCGCCGCGATCTCCTCTTTGGAATCGGCGATCAGCGTGAATCTGCCGAAATGCTGCTGCAGCGTGCCGATGAAGCGCGGTTCGACCGTCGAACCGACTTCATAATACTGCAGAAAGTCGGTGACCGCCTTTTCGCTCTTCGCTTCCTCGAGCTCCTCGATCCTGCCGATCGTTCCGGCGTTCAGCGGGATCATCAGCTGCGCGCCGACCCTGCCGCCGCAGGTCACGTCGATCTTCCGGATCTCCTCTTCGGTCACGCAGGCGCCGCCCAGAGCGAAGCGCAGCATCATTTTCATATCGTTGACGCCCATCAGCGGCTCGGTCAGTTTGTAGATCATGCCGCCGCTGAGGCGGTAGCCCATCTCGTGGAAATAGATCTTTCCTTTGTACGGCAGCGACTGGAAGAAGACTGTTCCGTACTCAATGCCCATTCCTCTGATCATCCGGCGGACGTTCCGGTCCATCTCCGCCATATAGTACTCGCTGTACTTGGAGGGCGTGAACGTGTAGTTGCTGATCAGACTGGTCCGGTTCACCGGGTCGGCGACGTAGGTGTCTATGAGCAGATAGGGGTACGCCTCGCCGTTCTGTACGAGGTAGCGCGCTCCGAAAAGTTCGCCGCCGTTCTCGATGTAGCGCTCGGCGATGATCCGCTTGCAGGTCGAAGCGTCCATCGCTTTCCGGTAGGCGGCGGGCACCTCCTCCTTTGTACGGCAGACCGAGATGCCGATCGACGAGCAGCCGTCCACCGGCTTGAGGATGATCGGAAAATCGATCTTCGCGTAATCGGCGTCGGTCATATTCTCATGCACGTCGTATTCCTCGGGCACGTCGACGCCGAAGCGCCGGCAGCAGGCGGTGAATTCGTCCTTGTTGGCGCAGCGGTCCCACCCTTCGGTCGTGGTATAGCAGGGCAGCCCCGCCTTTGCGCAGAGCTTGAACAGGTTGCGCAGATTGAATTCGCTCGGACCGCAGAACGCCCCGTCGATGCCCTTTTCCTTCACGTACGCCGCAAGTCCTTCGATATCGGTCGTGCTGATCTTTACTTTTTCGTCGGCGATCTCCTTCGCCACGCCGGTGTCGCGGTCGTCGGCGACGTATACGTACGCGCCGAGCTCGTGCGCCTTCTTTACCAGGTCGAGCGACGCGGAGGTGCCGCCCAGGATCAACAGTTTCTTCGCCATAACTCTCTTTTCTCCGTCTTTCTCGTTATTCGTTTTGCTTTTTGGTTCTGCTCTTTCCGCCGCGCGCTATTGCCGCGCCGTCGTGAAGCGCACCGTCCCCGCCGCTTTTTCGGCGATCGCCGCGGCTTCTTGGGCGTCTTTTCCTTCGGCGATCACGAAGCCCGCGCGGCTGACCGACGAGGAGATCTCCCCGATCCGCCCGCCGGGTCCCGCCTGCACGTTCACTTCCTTCACGCCCGCGATCTTCCGCGCTTCTTCGATCCCCTCGACCTTCAGGACCGTTCCCGCCGGAGGATCGAGATAGCGGATCGCCGAACCGCGGTCGAACCGCCTTGAAAGGTCGGGCTCCTCGCCGAGCGCGATGCTGAGCGCCGCGCCGATCATATCGATCCCGGTCGAGAGCGGGACGAGGTGCGACGCGATGCAGTCGCCGCCCATCCTGGCGCCGAGCTCGATCATCTTCGGACCGTTCGCCGTCAGCATGATCTCGACGTGCGCCGGTCCGTTGTCGATCCCCACCGCCCGCACCGCGGCGCAGGCGAGCGACGCGATCTTCTCCCGGTCGGAAGCGGGCAGACGGCTGGGCTGGGTATGCCCCATCTCGACGAAATGCGGGGCGCCGGTCGTGATCTTGTCGGTGATCTGCAGAACGTGCGGCACGCCTTTATAAACGATCACCTCGACGGACACTTCGCTGCCCGTCAGGTATTCCTCGATGATCACGCCGCCTTTTCTGCCGTTTTCGCGCGAATAGTTCAGCGCCGGGGCGAGTTCCTCCTCGCTGCGGATGAGCGTCACGCCGCGCGAGCCGGAATTGTCCGTCGGCTTGCTGACGCAGGGATAGGTCAGCGTCTCTTTGATCCCGCCGATCGCCGACGGGTCGGGAAGGATGCGATACCACGGATGCGCGACGCCGTGCGCCTCGAACGCCCTGATCATCTCGCCCTTGTCGGTCGCCCTGACCGCCGTTTCCTCGGAGATCCCGGTCAAGCCCAGTTTCTTTGCGGTATAGGCGACCGAGCGCATCGGCATATCGGTCGCGATCGTCATGATCCCGTCGGCGCCGAAGTCCTTTGCCGCGCGGCAGACGCCTTCCGCGTCGACCGTGCTGACGTTGTAGTACCGGTCGGCATAGGGGATCGCCGCGGCGTTCGGGTCGTAATCGGCGACCGCGACGCTGCAGCCGAGCTGTTTTGCGCGCACGACCGCCGGCTTCTGCAGGATCGACGCGCCGACGATCAGGATCTTTTTTTCCGTTCTCATTGTTCTCTGCCCTTCACAGACGTTTCTTCGCCGGTCTGCGGCGTTTCTTTTCCGCCGTCCTTCTCCCCGCCGCCGGCGCCGTTGATGTTCTTCGCGCCCAGCACCGACAGGACCGTTTTAAAAAAGATCTTAAGGTCGAACGGGAAGGAAACGTGCTCGGCGTAGTAGGCGTCGTTTCTGAATTTCTCCTCCTGCGGGATCGAGTTGCGGAAGTACGCCTGGCTGTAGCCGGTGATGCCGGGGCGCACGGACAGTCCCTTCTTCCGCAGGTCGTCAAGCTCTTCGTATGTACCGCCCGCCAGCCGCGGACGCGGTCCGATGATGCTCATGTCGCCCTTCAGAACGTTAATGAACTGCGGCAGCTCGTCGACGCTCGTTCTGCGCATCAGTCTGCCGATCTTCGTGACGCGCGGGTCGTCGGCGCCGGTGTAGGTCGAGCCGTCGGCGTTGCGGACGTCGGGCGCGTTCACCCGCATCGAACGGAACTTGATCATCCTGAACGTCTTCCCGTTCCTTCCGCGGCGCACCGCGACGTAGAAGACCGGTCCGCGGTCGGTGAAGAAGATCGCGGGCGCAACGAAAATAAACGCCAGTACGAACACCAGAAGCGCCGGAAGCGAGAAAACGATATCGCAGAATCTCTTGAAAAATTTCCTGTACACCCTTGCTTCTCCTTTTCATGCCCGGTCGTCCGGCTGCCGCCGTCCGCCGCTGTCGCGCATATACGCGCGCGAAACGCAGGCACACTAACCGAGTATAATAATCTATTATGCCCATTATAGCACCGGAGGGCGCGCTTGTCAATCGGTTCCGTCATTTTTGTTCAATTTCGGCGCGTTTTCCCGTTTTTCCGCTCATCCGCGCCGGAATCGAACGCAAAAAAATAAAGGGGTCGTGGGGTT
>JAFTCT010000135.1 GCA_017454525.1 Clostridia bacterium | reverse complement strand
GAAGGTGGCGCTTGCCGCCGGATGAGGCAAAACACTACCGTTGGGCTATGGCGTCGGCGAAGCCGACAAAATGATATCTTGATTATCTGTGATAAATCTGATGTCGGTAATGGGAACCTGCTCTTTTTTCTATTCTTTCTTCCAAAAAAAGTTGTTTGCAGTCTGTTTAATATATGGTTTGATATCCGGAAGCAAACAGTTTAATTGTGAATAACCTATTTTTTCCGCGCAATTGTTCCGGTGAAGCAGTTATTTGTTGTTCATTTCGTCGGCGTCGCCGACACCATAGCCCAACGGTAGTGTTCAGCCTCATCCGGCGGCAAGCGCCACCTTCCCCCATCGGGGAAGGCTCCTCTGCCACCCTTTCCGAAAGGGTGCCGCCTAAATAATTGCGCGCTCTGCGTTCGGTGAAATCTTCGGACTTCGTCCTCAGGGGAAAAGAATCCGGGAACATACAAAACCGGCAAGCGGGCTTTTTTCGCTTGCCGGTTTTGGATCTTTGACCGCGTGCGGAAAATAAAAGCAGAGATCTGTCCCGAGACAAATCTCTGCTTTTTCGTGGAGCTGGTAATCAGAGTCGAACTGATGACCTCATCCTTACCAAGGATGCGCTCTACCAACTGAGCCATACCAGCACCTGACGCAAGTGGTATTATAACAGATACGTTTGCCTTTGTCAAGTGCTATTTTCAAAAAAATCCGGGTTTTTTCTCTGCTTTTTCTCTGCTTTTCAGCGCTTTTTTCCGCCCTGTGCGCCGGCGCGCGTCATGGTATCGTAGGAAAGGTGCGCCGCCTCCTCGGAAATATTGCAGGTAAGCAGGTAGAGCGGCGCGCTGTTCACCAGCGCGTCGGAGAGTTCAAGCGTCTTGAGGAGCGGCGCGGGATCCTGCGGATAGACGATCTGCTTCATGAGCAGCGCCGCGCCCTCTCCGGGCGTGAGGGTCCTGATACGGTTCTCTTCGCCCCGTTCGAGGAAGCAGACGCCGCCTAAGGGCGCTTCGACGTTCCGGTGCCACCCCTCCTTGCCCGACCAGGGCGTTCCGCAGACCGAAAAACCGCCGTCGCCGTTTCTGCGCAGAAGCGGCTTGTCGCCGTTGATGATCGAAACGTCGGGGTGGATCTTCTTCCAGAGGCGGATATGGGTGGTCTTGCCCGTGCCGCTCGGTGCGGAGAAGAGATACGCCCTGCCGTCAGCGCAGAGGGCGGCGCTGTGCACGAGGAAGACGCCGTAAAGGGGCGCCGTGTGACAGATCTTGCGGTAGATACAGACGCTCTCGCCGTAGCCCTCGGGATCCGGATAGGTCTGTCTGACGGAAGGGAGACTGCCTTCCCACTCCGCTTTGATCTCGTCGTCGGAAGCCGAAACGGTGAACGCCGGCGCGCCGTCGCTCTCGTAGCCTTCGCACTGTCTTCTCACGAACGCATACTTGTTGTCGATCGCAATATCGACGCCTGCAAGACGAACGGTGAACATCGTTTTCCCCCTCCTTTCCGGTTTGTACGCCTATTATAGCATCTTTTTTCCCTTTTGTCACCCCTTTCGCGGCTTTTTGCTTGCATTTTTCGAAAAAAGTGCTATACTTTTGACAGAAGGACCGTCCGGCAAAGGGAGGAAAAACGATGACTTTACGCGAGGAACTGCTGTATGAACTGGAGCGCGCGCGGCTGACCGGCGAAGTGTCGGGCGAGGAACTGGCGAAAAAACTCGGCGTATCGCGCGTCGCCGTCTGGAAGGCGGTCGGAAAGCTGACCGAAGAGGGCTTTGAAATCGACCCGGTCAAAGGGAAGGGCTACAGACTGTCGTACGCCCCGCAGGTCCTCTCCGAGGGGCGCATCCGCGCGCTGCTCCCGCCGGCGCTGTCGGATATGCCGGTCTTCGTCTATAACGAGACCTCTTCGACCAACGACCGCGCCAAAGAAGCCGCCTCGAAGGGCGTGCGCCGCGCGCTCTTCATCAGCGACCGGCAGACCGCGGGCAGGGGGCGCCTGGGGCGCAGCTTCTATTCGCCCGCCGGCGTGGGCGTCTATTTCACCTATCTGTTCACGAGCGTCCGTCCGGTGGAGGAACTCTGTCCGGTCACGCCCTTCGCCGCCGTTTCGGTCTCCCGCGCCGTCTCGGAACTCTGCGGGATCGAAGTCGGGATCAAGTGGGTCAACGACCTCTACCTCGACGGCAAAAAGGTCTGCGGGATCCTGAGCGAGGCGATCACCTCGCTTGAGGGCGGCGACGAGAACAAGATCGCGGTGGGGATCGGGATCAACCTCACGACCGGCGCTTTCCCGGAGGAGCTTCAAAAAAAAGCGGGCGCGCTCGGCGCCCCGGTCGATCGCTGCGCGCTTGCGGCGAAGATCGCGTCCATGCTCTTCAAATTCGAGGAGGATCCCCTCGACCGCTCCTTTATGGCGGAATATACCGCCCGCTCCACGGTCCTCGGAAAGACGGTGGAACTTGACCGCTGGGGGGAGAAGACCGTCGGGAAAGTGACGGGATTTGACCGGAACGGCGCGCTGATCCTCGATACCGGAGACGGACAAAAGAGAACGTACAGCGGGGGAGAGATCTCGCTGCGCGAAGTGAAGGGCGGCGCGTGAAGCGTCATACGGAAATTTCCCCGCGCGCAAAAAACGCCGCTTTTTGAAGTCTTCACGAGATCCCCCGGGAGATCTTTTCCGCGCGCACGCAAAGAAACGCCGCGACAAGGATCTTCACGAGATCGAAGCCTGTATAAGGCAGAACGGCGGTCGTCAGCGCGAATGACAGCCCCTTGTCGGGCATATAGATACAGAGGCCGACCGTGCCGCAGATATAGACGATCAGTGTTGCCCCCGCGAATACCGCGGTATAGAGCAAAAAGCGGCGGCTGATCCTCTTTTTGAGATAATACAGCGCCGGCGCCGCAAACGCGACGGCGGGCAGAAATCCGAGAATGAAGACGCCCGTCGGACCGGCGATCGCGCCGAAGCCCGACTTGAAGCCGGCGAAGACCGGCACGCCGATCAGTCCCAGCAGAATGTAGGACGCGACCGACCCGATCGCCCACGCGGGCGGCAGGAAGCCGGCGGTGAAGAGTACGGCGGCGAGCTGCAGGGTGAAGTAAAGATTGCCCACCGGGATCGAGATATAGGAGCATACGGCGATCAGCGCCGTGCAGAGCGCGGCGGACGCCAGACAAAACAGTCGTTTTCTCACATTGGTCATGGGATCACCTCATTTGATCGTATTACTGTTAACTTTTCGTTACGGTTGGTTAACCGCTCGCGCGAAACGCAGGGACCGCCGACCGGCAGAGCGCGGAAGGACGGTCCCCGCGTTATGAAAAAGTGCGGGCGTCGGGTTTTACGCGCCGGCGGGCGTTTCCGCCGGCTGTTCTTCCTGCGGGAGTTCCTCTTCGGCGCTCTGATCCTCCTCTTCTGCGTTCAGGCTGTCCGTGGAGGTCAGGTCCTCGCCGTCGATCGGCGGGTAGTTCTCGTCCCGGTTGACCTTCGACATGACGTCGGAAAGTTTTTTGAATGCGTATACGAGCGCGACGGCGACGCCCGCGAGGAACGCGAGGACGGCGATCAGGGTGACGACCGCTTTGAGGGCGCTTTTTTCTTCAACCTGCCCGACCGGGCATTCTGTATACTCGTTCATTTGCAAACTCCTTAGAAAATAATCTTTACGTTTTCATTATAGCACGTTTTTTGCGATTTGTACAGAGATTTTTATGATTTTTTGCTTTATGTCAGTTTTTCATTGACAAACCGGGCGAAATGTTTTATACTCAACGTGTATATAATACTGTGTGACGGCGGTCGGAGAGGAGAGCGCGTATGCTGAAAATAGCCCTGACGGGCCCCAGCGGAAGCGGCAAGGGATATATCGCCGCGCTGCTCGCGCAGCGCGGGATCCCGTGTCTCGATACCGACCGCACGGTACACGGTCTTTACCGCGACCCCGCGTTCTCTTCGGCGCTTGCAAAGGCGCTCGGCGCCGACGTTCTGTGCGGCGACGGCACGGTCGACCGGAAAAAACTCGGCGCGCTCGTTTTTGCCGACGCCGGGGCGATGGAAAAACTGTCGCATACGGTATATCCGGCGGTAAAGAGGGAGATCGACCGCTTCTTTGAGGACGCTTCGTCATCCGGCGCCGCCGCTGCGGCGGTCGACGCGCCGCAGCTCTTCGAAGCCGGTTTTGAAAATGATTTTGACCTGATCGTCTGCGTGACGGCGCCGAGAGATCTGCGCCTGAAGCGCGTGATCGCGCGCGACGGGATCACGCGAAGGGAAGCGCTCCTGCGCTTCGCGCATCAGATGCCGGCAAGGGAGTATGAAAGAAGATCGACGGTGACGCTGCGCAATACGGGCGGCGATCCTGCGCCGCGGATCGACGCAATTCTGAAGAAATACGGAGCGACCGATGGCTGCTGATCATAAGAGCCCGCAAACCGGACGTAAACGCGCCGCCGGCGGCAAAAATGCGGGCGGGGCGGAGAAGCGCGCGCCGCAGAATGACCGCCGCGCCGGAAAAAAGGGCGCGGAAAAGAAAGGGCGCGGACGGGAAGAGCAAAAAAAGAGCGTTTACGTGACCGTCGTCGCGGCGGCTTTGATCCTGCTTGCCGGCGCGCTCGGGTACCTCATCCTCACACAGACCGTCCTGCCGCAAGAGCCGAAAAAGGTCGAGGATCTGCCCTACCGTGAACAGGTGCGCGCGGCGCACGAGGAATTCGGCGTGGAGGAGGCGCGCATCTACGCGGTGATCCAGGTCGAGAGCAGTTTCAGGGAAAAGGCGGAGAGTCCGTCCGGCGCGCGGGGGCTCATGCAGATGCTCCCGTCGACCTACGAGGAATACTGCGCCGAGACCGGGACCTTCTGCGATCCCGCGGCGCTCTTCGATCCGGCGGTCAATATCCGGGCGTGCACGCGCTACCTGAGGCAGCTGTACGATATGACCGGCAGCTGGCGATGGACGCACGTCGCGTATTATGCCGGGATCGGATCGGTGACGAAGTGGATGAAGGAGGGGCTGTCGCCCGAGGAGGCGCCCAACAACAAGGCGCGCACCTACCTTGAGCGCATCGAGAGCGCCTACGACGCGTACGCGATGATGTTCAAAGCGTACTACGGAAAAACGGAGAACGCCGCGTGACGCGCAAAACGGGATCACTTGCGAAAAATAATTCATTCAGTATAAAATCATTCATGGGAGGAAACAAAATGAAAGACGCAAAAGAACTGAAGGAAGAACTGCTCATCGAGAAGAAAACGGCGTATAAGCTGTTTGACGACGCGCAGAAGAAGGAGATGGAGGCGTACGCCGCCGACTATATCAAATTCCTGAACGCCGCCAAGACCGAGCGCGAAGCCGTCAAAGCCGGGATCGCTCTGCTGAAGAAAAAGGGATATAAGCCCTACGAACTCGGCGACAAGGTGAAGAAGGGCGGAAAATACTACTACGACAACCGCGGAAAAGCGCTCTACGCCTTCCGTATCGGCAGCGAGCCGCTCGAAAACGGCGTGCGGATCTCCGCCGCGCACATCGACAGCCCGCGCCTTGACCTCAAGCCCAATCCCCTCTATGAGGACGGCGAGATCGGCTACTTCAAGACCCATTACTACGGCGGCATCAAAAAGTATCAGTGGACGACCATCCCGCTTTCCCTTCACGGCGTCGTCGTGAAGAAGGACGGCTCCAAGGTCGAGATCTCGATCGGCGAGAAGGACGACGACCCGATCTTCTATATTTCGGATCTTCTCCCGCACCTCGGCAAGGACCAGATGGCGAAGACGATGCGCGAGGGCATCCCCGGCGAAAAACTCAATATCATCATCGGCTCCACGCCCTACGATCTTTCGCCCGAGGGCGGCGTCAAACTGCACATGATGCAGCTGCTCAACGAGAAGTACGGCATCGTCGAGAAGGATTTCCGCTCGGCGGAACTGGAGGTCGTGCCCGCCTTCAAGGCGCGCGAGGTCGGCTTTGACCGCTCCCTTATCGCCGGTTACGGTCACGACGACCGCGTCTGCGCGCATCCCGCGATCCGCGCGCTCGCCGATACCGACGAGAGCGTCCATACCGTGATGGCGATCCTCGCCGACAAGGAAGAGGTCGGCTCGGGCGGCAATACCGGTATGCAGTCGGCGATCTTCCTTGACATCCTGGAGGAACTCTCGGTCGCGCTCGGCGCCAACTTCCGCCTCGTCAAGAAGAACAGCAAATGCCTTTCCGCGGACGTCAACGCGGCGTTCGATCCCAATTTCCCCGAGGTGCACGAATCGAAGAACGCCTGCGTGGTCAACGGCGGCGTGGTGCTGACCAAGTACACCGGCTCGGGCGGCAAGAGCGGCAGCAACGACGCCTCTGCGGAATTCTGCGCGTACGTCGCCTCGCTGTTCGACCGCGATAACGTCGTCTGGCAGACGGGCGAACTCGGCAAGGTCGATCAGGGCGGCGGCGGCACGGTCGCGATCTATATCTCCTCGAAGAATATCGACGTCGTCGACCTCGGCGTGCCGGTCCTGTCGATGCACGCGCCCTATGAACTGATCTCCAAAGCCGACCTTTACAGCACCTATAGATCCTTCTGCGCGTTCAACCTCGGCTGACGCGGCTCTGTTGAACTAAAACAAAAGCGGGGCTGTTTCATTTGCCTGCAAATGAGCAGCCCCCGCAAAACGGATGGTCGGGATCCCGTCCGTTTTGCGCGACTTTTGCGGTTTTGTCCGGACAGGTGAACGCTTATTGTCTAACAATATGACAAAACCGAGGCGTGAGCCGAGGAGCAAAACGTCGACGGGGGTGTTTCATTTGGCGCAAAT
>JAFTCT010000134.1 GCA_017454525.1 Clostridia bacterium | reverse complement strand
TATTTGTTGTTCATTTTGTCAGTTTTGCCGATAGTCTTCCCGCGCGCCAGGCGGGCGGGGATATTCCGGGGCAAGCCGGAGGGTTGGAACGGGATATCCCCGATCCGGTCGGGAAAAAGCCGCAGGGCGGCTTTTAGAGGACGCAGTCCGCGCGCGGTAAACTTCATTTCTATTCAAAACATAACAAAAAAGACGGACGTCGCTTTCGGGCGGCAAATCCGTCTTTTTTCATTCCTTTTCACAGTAGGAAAGCTTTTGCGAGGGGCTCGGGGGCGGCTTTTCTCGAAAAGCGCCCCCGGGTCGCACCTTGTAACAAGAATTGGATTGACAGCGCCGCTGTCGTCAATCCGCGCGCCGCGCGGGGTGGAAGGTTGGCACGAGCGCAGCGATCTCGGCGCGCGCGTCAAAGTGATCCTCGTCCTCGAGGGCGGAGCGCAGGGCGTTGAGGCGTTCGGGAAAATCAGGGGAGAGGGGGATCGGTTTACCGATATGGATGAGCTTATTGGGCGTATCGGTAAGGCCCTCCTCGTCCATGAGCAGTTCCTCATAGAGTTTTTCTCCGGGGCGGAGACCCGTAAACTCGATTTTGATATCGGTATAGGGCTCATAGCCGGAGAGGCGGATGAGTTTCTCCGCCATATCGAGGATACGCACGGGCTTGCCCATATCGAGCACGAAGATCTCGCCGCCTTTGGCGAGGATCCCCGCCTGCAGGACGAGCGAAACGGCCTCGGGAATGGTCATAAAATAGCGGATGATATCGGGGTGGGTGACGGTAACGGGTCCGCCCGCGGCGATCTGCTCTTTGAAGAGCGGGACGACCGAGCCGTTACTGCCCAGCACGTTGCCGAAGCGGACGGCGACGAACTCGGTTTTCGACTGTTTATCCCAGGTCTGGACGATCATTTCACAGATGCGTTTCGTCGCGCCCATGACGTTCGTGGGATTGACCGCCTTATCGGTAGAGATCAGAACGAAGCGCTTGACGCCGAATTCATCGGCAGCGCGGACGGTATTGAGGGTGCCGAAGACGTTGTTTTTGATCGCTTCCTTCGGGCTGTCCTCCATGAGGGGGACGTGCTTATGCGCGGCGGCGTGATAGACGACGTCGGGGCGGTGTTCGGCAAAAACGCTGCGCAGGCGGTTCTCGTCGCGCACCGAGCCGATCAGGACGGTGAGATGCAGGTCGGGATATTTCCTTTTCAGTTCATTCTGGATCGCATAGGCGTTGTTCTCGTAGATATCGAAAATGATGAGTTCCCTCGGCGTATTTGCGGCGAGCTGGCGGCAGAGTTCGCTGCCGATCGAACCGCCGCCTCCGGTCACGAGCACGACTTTTCCGGAAACGAAGTCTTTGACGTCGCTGTTGTCGATGACGATCGGGTCGCGTTCCAGCAGGTCCTCGATCTCGACTTTACGCATGAGGGAGCCGTCGATCCTGCCGTCCAGCAGCTGCACGGTGCCGGGCAGGACCTTGACCTGACAGCCGGTAGAGGCGCAGATATTGAGGATCTCGACGCGGTCGCGCGCCTTGACGGTCGGGATACAGAAGAGGATCTCGTCCACGCCGAATTTTTCACAGACGGCGGGGATCTCATGTCTGCCGCCCAGCACGCGCACGCCGTAAACCTGCTGTCCGCGCTTCTCGGGATCGTCGTCGATCACGCCGCAGATACGGAACGCCCGCTGATCGCTGTACACCAGATCCTTGATGATCATGGCGCCTGCGGTGCCGCCGCCGATGACCAGCACTTTTTCGGTTTTCTCCGCGCGCCTGTGCCGCAGGGTATCACCCGTGCGGTCACGCTGGCGCATGATCATACGCCAAAGGATCAGAAGGGCGGTGCCGAAGAGCGAGCCCATGACGTAGACGATCACGCGAAAAGGCGCGATAACGTGGAAACTGCGCAGCATCATGTGGATGCCGTAGGTCATGAAGGAGGCGACGAACGCAGCCGCCGCGGTCTTATAGATATCCTTCAATTTCGCATATTTCCAGATAATGCGGTAGATCCCGAAACTCCGGAGGATCACGGCGGACAGAACCGAAAGCGTCGGAACGGTCACGGCGAAGGTCAGAAACGTCGTCGACAGTTTGATCGAAGCGTCATCCGCCAGGCTCAAAAGGATCGCCGCCAGCACGCCGAGATTCATCAGCAGCGCGTCGGCGAGCATATAGCAGAGCGTTTTGATCCGTCCTCTCAAGACGGACTTTTTCTTCTTTTCATCCATGAATAACAAATTCCTTCAATAATTATATATACCGAAAAACACATTCCGGGGCGCGCGGATGATCACAGGGCGTCGCCGTTGAGAATGGCGTTGCGGATGAGCACGTAGTCGAAAACGTTGACCGATCCGCTGCCGTCGGCGTCCGCGGCTAAAAGCTGAACCGAGGTCAGATTCTCCTCAAGGATCTGCGTATGCACCTTCGCCAGATCGAAGACGTTGATCACGCCGTCGCCGCTCACGTCGCCGCGCACCGAGATCAGGTACTCTTCCCCGCCCGGCAGAACGATCTTCATGCCGGTCGCCGCGGCGGCGTCGCCCGCAAGCGTTTTGCCGTCGCTTCCGCGGAATTCGAAGAATCCTTTTTCGGCGAACGCCGCGCCGAGCGTCGAAAGCGTCGTGCCGGCGTTCACGCCCGACACGGTGCGCGCGCCGTTATCCACGGCGTAAACGGAAGAGGAAAGACTCTTCGGAAGGACCTGCACAGTCAGCGCGGAGGATTTCGTGCTGGCGTAGGTGCGGTCGCTGACCGCCACGCGGCAGACGATCTTCTTTTCGCCGTAACTGTCAAAGGTGAAAACGCCGTTTTTGTTCCAGGTCCTTCCGTTATCCGCCGAATACTCGCAGCCCGAAACCAGTCTGACCGAAACGGTCATCCCGTCGACGTAGTTCAGAACGGGCGCCGCGGGCGTATCGGGGCGCGTGCGGTCGGTCGTCATGTTCAGCACTTCGGATGCGGGGCTGGCGTAGGCGGTCGAGGTCGCCGCAAGGCGGCAGACGAAGGAATAGGCGGTATTGGAGATCAGACCCGTGAAAACGCCGGAGGTCTGCCAAGTCTTTCCGCCGTCGATCGAGTACTCACAGCCCGACGACGCTTTTAAGGAGATCACCGTATCGGTCCTCGAGGAGACCTCGGGCTTTGCGGGCGCCTGCTGCGTCGTGCGGTCGGTCGTAACGGTAAGCGCGCCGCTCGACGCGCCGGCGTAATACTGCTGCGTTTCGGCGAAACGCTGATAGAATTTATAGGTCTTTGCGGGCGAAAGCCCCGTGAAGATCGGGCTTGACTGCCAGGAACCGCCTTCGACGCGGTACTCAAAGCCGTCGACCGCCGCAAGGCGCACCGCCGTATCGGTCACGCTCTCGGCCTTTGCCGCGACGGGCGCTTTTCCCGCGCCCTTATCGGTCGTCACCGTCAGCGCGGGGCTCGCCGCGCTCGCCTCAAATTCTCCCGTCGCCGCATGGCGCCGGTAGAAGATATACGCCGTGTTGGGCGAAAGCCCGGTGAACACGTTGGAGGACTGCCAGGAGGACGACCCTTCCCTGCGGTACTCATAGCCGCTTTCACCCGCCAGCGTCACCGTCGTATCGGTCTTGGTGACGAGCTCGGGCGCGGTGGGCGTCGCCTGCATCGCCCGGTCGGTCGTCACGCTGAGCCCGGGACTCGACGGGCTCGGTTCGCTGTAATCATCCTCCGCGAGGCGCCGGTAGAAGGTGTAGGTCTTGTTGGCGGTCAGTCCCGTGAACACGGCGCTCTTCTGCCAGGACCCGCCCTCGATGCGGTATTCATAGCCGCTCTCGGCGATCAGCGTCACGGAGGAGGGCGTCTTGGTCTGCATGACGGGCGCCGTAGGCGCCTGAGGAGTCAGCTTGTCGGTCTTTACGGCAAGCGGCGCGCTCGCGGCGCTCGGCAGATACTGCGCGTTCTCCGCCGTCCGGCGGTAGAAATTGTAGACGGTATTGGGCGTCAGACCCGTGAAGGTCGCGCTCTTCTGCCAGGACCCGTTCTCGCGCTTATACTCATAGCCGCTTTCAGACTTCAGCGTCACGGTCGTGGCGGTTTTGGAAGAAAGCGTCGGCGCCGAGGGGACGGGCGCCTCCGGCTTGGTCGTCGGGGCTTTCACCTCGAAGACCGAAACGAAACTGCTCATCCGGTTCTCGGTATTGCGCGCCGTCAGAAGATAGGCGTACCTGCCTTCGTCAAGAGCGGAAAATTTGAGTCCCGAGTTGATATCGCAGTCCTTCACGTAGACGACCGCGTAACTCACCGGCTGATACTTGACCGACGCGACCGTACCGTCCTCCCTGATGATATAGCCGGTCATATAGTTGAGTTTGGGCGTGTACTGCGTTACCGTACCGCCGAGATTGAAGGAGGAACCGTAGGTGAGGACCCCGGTCGGATAGTCTCCCGAAGACATTTTGATCTCGGGCGTGTTCGAGGTATCGACCGTGAAGTCTTCTCCGGACACGTAGCTGCCGTCGACCAGGCGGTGGAAGGGCACGCCGGTGCTGTTGACGACCGTGCCGACCGACTCCACGTAGGAGCCGGCGCTGTAACGCTTGCCCGCCGTTCCGGTCGAGCGGTAATACCCTTTATAGGTCAGCGCGTCGGTCTTCGCCTTGAAGACCCCCGCTTTGGAAACGTCGATCGAAGGGGAAACCATCACGCCGCAGACCGTGCAGAAATTCTGCCCCGCATCGGTGAAAACGTGCTGCGCGTGCGTTTCGCCCTTCGCCCACGCCTCGGCGTAAACGCTGTCCTCGGCGCGCAGGAGCGAAATGACCTGATTCCAGGTCGAAAGCAAATTCGAATAACTATATTCGGAGATCAGTACGCGGTTGGGCGCGTAAGCGGCGCTCTGAAAATCGACGCTGTGCAGGACGGTGACGGTCGAATCGCCCGCCGCGAGAAAGATCATCGTATGGTTCTGTCCGGAGGAGGAGCGCGTCTGGATGATATCGCCGGGCGTCGCCTTCCTCAGAACGTTTTTCAGATCCTGAACGGTCATCGGATCGTAACTGCCGATGATCGCCATAGAGCTTGCCGCCACTCTGCCCACCGTAGAAAGGTCGGCGGTCGCGTTGCCGAAGGGATTGATCGCCGACGGGGCGGAACCGAAGATCATATAAAAGGCAAAGCGCGCAAATGCGCCGCTCCCGTAGACGTTAAGCGAGAGCGGGATATGCTCGTCCTTGACAAGCGGATGCGAAGCGAGCACGCCCGCCAGCGCACAGTCGGTGCAAGCCGTGTTGCCGCAGGTCTTCGAGCCGAAGGTCGTGAAATAGGGGTAGTCGGAATAAACCGTCAGATCGAAGATCCTCTGGAGCTGTCCCGCAATATAGGTGTTCGTACAGAAATCGCTTCCCTTTTTCCCCGTCACGTTCAGTGTGTCGGAAAAAACGCCGAACGGCAGACTGACCGTCAGCATCAATATGACCAGCGCCAGCGCCGTCAGCCGCAGACCCGTTCCTTTTCTGTTTTTCGCCCGATAAGATCCCATTTTCCGCTCCCGCTTCCTGAATAACTGCGTTTCCCCGCTCTGCCGACGCCGTTTTTCCCCGTTCGGGTATACGTCGGCATTTTCTCTTGTCAGTATAACCCTTTTTTTGACTTTTGTCAACATTTTTTTAGGCGGCACATGGCGCGCATGGCGCGTGGCGCGCAGTGGCGCGCAGTGAAATCTTCGGACTTCGTCCTCAGGCGAAATCGCTATGCGGTGAAATCGAACACTCCGTGTTCGGTGAAATCCGCCTCGACGGCGGGTTGAAGTACGGGCGCGGAGCAGCGGAGCCGCGGAGCGCCTCTTTAGGCGGCACCCTTTGTTAAAGGGTGGCTAAGGAGCCTTCTCCGATGGGAGAAGGTGTCGCTTGCCGACGGATGAGGCCGAACACTACCGTTGGGCTATGGCGTCGGCGAAGCCGACAAAACTCTGTCTTGATTATCTGTAATAAATCTGATGTCGGTAATGTAAACCTGCTCTTTTTTCTATTCTTTCTTTCAAAAAAATTGTTTGCAGTCTGCTTTATATATGGTCTGATATCCGGAAGCAGACAATCCGATTGTGAATAACCTATATTCTTTGCTTGCAATTGTTCCGGTAAAGCAGTAATGCGCCGCTTGTTCTGTCGGCGTCGCCGACACCTTTGCCCACGAAAAGGCATCAGCCTCATCCGTCGGCAAGCGACACCTTCTCCCATCGGAGAAGGCTCCTTCGCCACCCTTTAACAAAGGGTGCCGCCTAAACATGGCGCTCCGCGGCTTCGCGCTCCGCGCCGTCCTTTGCTCTTCGCCGATAGTATTCCCGCGCGCCGGGCGGACGGAACTGTTCGGAGGCGAAACGCGTTTCGGCGCAGGACAGTTCCGGACGGACGGGAAAAAGCCGCCGCGCGGCTTTTGGAGGACGCAGTCCGCGCGGGATAAATCAAACGTCATTTCAAAGAGCCGAAAAAAAGACGGACGTCGCCTTCGGGCGGCAAATCCGTCTTTTTTTATTTCCTTTTCACAGTAGGAAAGCTTTTGCGGGGGTTCCCGGGGGCGGCTTTTCTCGAAAAGCGCCCCCGGGTCGTTCTCCTCGGGTCGTACCTTGTATCTCGAAAACCGCCCCCGGGTCGTACTTTCCGGGTCGTACCTTGTATCCCGAAAGCGCCCCCGGGCCGTTCCCCGTACTCCGTTGTACTCCCTCCGGCCGCACATCGTTTCCCAAGCGGCTTTGCGCGCTGAATATTTCGCCGGAAAACTGTCAAAATTTAACTCAAACGCCCATTTTCGGTATTCTGTTCACCGCACGTTCACAATTATGTGATATAATAGAATGGAATATACCGATTACATCGCAAAGGATGATCGTATAGATACGTCATTATTCAGAAAGGACACTTATGACAAGAAAAAGCAAAAAAACCGAAAAAGAAGTAAAAAAAGCAGGGAAACTGAAGGTGATCATGCTCGGCGGGCTCGCCGAGATCGGAAAGAATCTGGCGGTACTGGAATACGAAAATGAAATGATCGTCGTTGACTGCGGGATCGGCTTTCCCGACGACGATATGCCGGGCATCGATCTGGTGATCCCCGACTTCACCTATCTGAGAGAGAACGCCGACAAGCTGCTCGGCGTATTCATTACGCACGGGCACGAGGATCATCTCGGCGCCGTACCCTATCTGCTCAAGCATATTGACGCGCCGGTTTTCGGCACGAAACTGACCTGCGGCATCATCCGGAACAAACTTCTTGAAACGGATCTCGGATACGAGCCGGAGATCGTGCCGGTAGAAGCCGGCGACACCGTCAAGGTCGGGCAGTTCTCGGTTGAATTCATCCGCGTAAATCACTCGATCGCCGACGCCTGCTGTCTTGCGATCCGCACGCCCGCGGGCACGGTGATGCATTCGGGCGACTTCAAGGTGGACACGACGCCGATCGACGGGGAGATCATCGATCTGAACCGCATTTCGCAGATCGGAAACGAAGGCGTTCTGCTCTTCATGTGCGAATCGACCAACGTTGAACATCCCGGCTACACGCCCTCGGAAAAGACGGTCGGCGGCGCGTTCGACGCCATTTTCCGACAGAACGCCGGCAAGAGGATGATCATTTCGACCTTTTCCTCGAACGTTCACCGCGTACAGCAGATCATTGACATCAGCATCCGTTACCGCCGCAAGGTCGCCATCACCGGGCGCAGTATGCTCAACATCGTTGCGGCGGCGGTCGATCTCGGGTATATGAGTTTTCCCGAGGGGACGCTCATTGATATTTCGGAGATCAAGAAATACAATCCCGGGCAGCTGACGATCATTGCCACCGGCGCGCAGGGCGAGCCGATGTCGGCGCTCTACCGCATGGTTTTCGGGGAGCACGACAAGGTCACGCTCGGCAAGGACGATCTCGTGATCCTCTCGGCGCACACCATTCCGGGCAACGAGAAGACCGTTGACCGCATCATCAACGAACTTTACCGCACGGGCATCGCCGTATGGCGCGATCCTTACGCCGACGTGCACGTATCGGGGCACGCCTGCCGCGAGGAGATCAAACTGATGCACGCGCTTGTGCGCCCGAAGTATTTCATGCCGATCCACGGCGAATACAAGCATCTCTGTCTGCACGGAAAACTGGCGGAGGAAATGGGCATGCCCTCCTCGCGCATCTTCATTTCGGAGATCGGGCGGGTGCTTGAATTATCGGAGGAGGAAGCCGCCTTCACCGGCTCCGTCCCGGCGGGCGTCACGCTGATCGACGGCAGCGGCGTCGGCGACGTGGGGAGCGCGGTACTGCGCGACCGCAAGCATCTGTCCTCTGACGGTCTGATCGTCATCACCGCAGCCGTCAGCGCGCACGGCGAGCTGATCGGCGGTCCGGAGATCACCACGAGGGGCTTCGTTTACGTGAAGGAGTCGGAGGACTTCTTGGAAGAACTGCGCGGCGTCGCCGTTTCGGCGCTCTACGACGCGCTGCGCACCGCGCGCGACGCGGCGCAGATCAAAAGCCGTATGAAAGAGGACGTTTCGCGCGCCGTATACGCGCGCACGAAGCGCAGACCGATGGTCCTGCCGATCATCCTCTACGTATGAGGGAAGCATGAACGATCAAAGAAAACGGAAAAAACAGCAAAAAAAGAAGCCCGACGGGACGAAGATCGCCCTGTGGGTCCTCGTCGCCCTGCTCGCAGCGGGCGGGGCGGTCTTCGGGGCGGTCATGGGCGTGCGGGCGATTTGCAGCGCCGTACTTGACAGCGGAAGCGCGTTCAGGAACGACGTGATCCTCCAGAGCGAACATCACACGCTCAACGCCGCGATGTTCTCCTACCGTTTTTACGACGTTTTCTACAACGAAGGTCTGCAGACCGGATACGACGATCCCGAGCAGCTCAAGAACGTCGCCTCGCTCTACGAGGGGATCTCCCTTTACGAATACGACCGTCAGATCCTGCTGTCCTCGCTCGAAAGCACGCTGCGCTATGCGGAAGCGGCGACAAAAAGAGGCGTCGAACTTGACGAATACGACGTGCAGGCGGTCGAAAACGCCGTAAAAGTCATCGAAAACGAGGCGAAAACGGCGGGAACGCCCGTCGAGGATTACATTTTTTCGCGCTACGGCAGAGGGGTGAAGACCGACGATATCAAAGCGCTTCTGCGCCTCGAACGGCTGGCGGAGAAGGAGCGGCAGCACACGGAAGCGTCATTGAACGTGACCGACGAAGAGATCGCCCGGACCGTTTCCTCGTTCGCCCCCGAGAAGTATCTGCGCTTTGACTACTATATCGTCGACCTCGATCCGTCGGATCCCACCGACCGGTCGGAAGCGACCGAAGCAAAGCGCGAAACCGCCCGGCAGAACGCCGTCAGACTTGCCTCGGCGGCAACAGACGAAGAATTCAGGGCGCTGGCGCAGGCGTACATGAAGCAGTTATACGCGACCGATCCCGACGTCACCGAGGAGAATTTCGACGAGACCTTTGAAGCGGACTGCCATTTTACGGGCAGATCGTATTTTGAACTCCCGGAGGACGCGCCGCAGACCACCCGCTGGCTCTTTTCGGCCGAACGGAAAGCGGGAGACCGCTATCTTGACGAAGAGGAAGGAACGGTCTATTATATCGAGCGCGGCGCCTACTCTGTCGACACGCGCGACGTCGCCTTCCGCGTGATCGGCGTGCCCTATGCCGACTACGCGTCAAAGAGCGACGCCCTCGACGTCTTCAACCGGCTGACGTCGGATTATGAAAAGCGCGGCGGCGGCGAAGACGTCTTCATCGCGCTGACCGAGCTCTATGAGCACGGCGAGGCGGCGAAAACAAACGGCGGCTTCTATGACAATATCTACGTCGACAGCGCCTTCAACCGCCTCATCGAAGAGCGCCGGGCGCAGCTGCTTGAGGAAGGCGGCGACTTTGAAAAAGGAAAGGCGTACGAACTGTACGGCAGCGTCGGCGTATACCTTCTTTACTGCACGGGAAGCGGCGATACCCGCAGCGTCGTCGAAGCGCGCGACGCTCTGATCACCAAAAAATTCAACGCCGCCTATGAGGAATTGAAAAAGACCGTCACCGTGACCTACCGCGACGAAGAGGGCGACCGCATCGCCCCGCGGTACGACCGGACGTGAGCGGAAGAACAAAACAAGCGAGGAAAGAACCATGAATTTTTCTCCGTTGAACGATCCCGGATTTGAAGAATACCGGAAAAGAGAGGCCGCAAAGGCGGCGAAGGCGAGAAAGAAACGGACGCTGATCATTCTGGCGGTGACGGCGGTGATCGCCGCGGCGGGCGCGGTCCTGCTGGTACTGGCGGCGTTTGACGCCGTGCCGCGCATCATAGACAATTTCTCCTCGACCACGCCGCCCGCGGAGAACACCCAGACGGCGGCGCCCTCCGGATCGCCGGAGACGCCCACGCCTCAGGTCCTGCCCACGGAGGCGACGCCCTCCCCGACGCCCTCTCCGACGCCCGACGTCTCCCCGACGACGGAAGATCCGTCGGTCGTGAAGCCGACCGTCAAGGTACGCACGACCACCGTCTATCTTGACCCCGGACACGGCTTCCTCAACGCCGCGGGCGACGCGATGGACAAGGGCGCGGGCAACCCCGACTATATCTATTACAAGATGACCGAGGAACTCTACGGCGCGCCGATGTATGAAGCCGATATGGTCCTGATCCTCACAAAGAAGGTGAAAGCGCTTCTGGAGGACGCGGGCTATACCGTCGTCATGTCGCGCGAGGACTACGTATACGAGCGCGTCCCGATCGCCCTGCGCGCCGCGAAGGCAAAGGAAGCGGACGCAGACCTGCTCGTTTCGATCCACGCCAATTCCGCCGCCGACACTTCGGCGTACGGCGCGCGCGTCTACTATAACGACAATCCCGCCTGGTCGCTTTCGATCGAGAGCAAGCACTTCGCCGAGGACGTCGCCAAGAGCATCGACGCCTACGGCGCGTCGCGCAAGAAGTCCAAGGTCTACGGGGACGGCGAGTCCGGCAAAACTCTGGCGATGCTGCGCGGCACCGGCGACATCCCGTCGGTGCTGATCGAGACCTGCTTCCTGACCAACGAAGAGGACGCGAAGGCGGCGATCTCCGAGGAGTGGCAGGACAGTATGGCGAAAGCGATCGTTCAGGCGATCGTAACGCGCTACAAACTCAAGACGACGATCCTTTGACAAAAGGACAGAAAGACCGACAAAAAAGGAAGACCGCATGATCTCTGATATGAAAAAAAGGCGGGGTCCCGCCGCCCTTCTCGCGCTTTTGATTTCTCTTTCGCTTATCTCCTGCGCGGGAAGCGCGCTTCCCTCCCCCGACGCGCAGACCGCAAATACCGCCGTGACGGCGACCGTCTCCCCGCCCCCGGAACACAGCGAAAGCGCCGGAACGCTCTCTTCGCCGACCGCCGGCGAGAGCGCCGCGCCGACGCTCCCCGAACCCTCGGAAACGCAGGACGTTACGCCCACAGAGCCGTCGACGACGACCGCGCCGCAGCCGGAAAAAACGGTCCTGACCCTCCGTTCGTTTGACCTTGCAGCCGTTTCCCCCCTCTGGAGAAAAACGCCGGCAAAAGCGCCCGACCCCGTGACCGTCAGCGAAGTACGCCGCACGGAGAACGGACAGAAGATCCAGTTGGCTTACGCCGACCTTGCGCTGTCGCGCAAAGCGCTGGACGCCTTTGAGGAACTCAATTTCCGCTTCGCACGGGAATACCCCGGCTTTTCGCTGATCCTCATCACGGCGGCGACCGAGGACGCGGACGCGCTGCGCTGCGCCAAAACCGAGAGAGAACAGGCGGACCACGCGCTCGGCTATTCGGTCGACCTCTGGTATATGACGAAGAGCGGCGGCAAAAATCTCAGCATCCAGCCCTGGGAAGCGCCCGAGAAAACCGTCTTCCTGAAGAAGGAAGCGGCGGCGCTCGGCATCGTCGCGGACAGCGGCGCGAACTACGCGCAAAGACATTTTACCTACGTCGGACTGCCCCACAGTCTGTATATTTACGAAAAGGGCGTGTCGGTCGACGAATATCTTGAAACGCTCGGCGATAAAACGCTCGATGATCCGCTGCGCATCGCCGCGGACGACCTTCTTTTCAGCGTGTTCAGCGTCCCCGCGGGGGAGGATGAAACAGAGATCGAGGTACTTAAGGACGTCGATTATACCGTCCTCAGCACCGGCATATCGTATATCCTCGTTTCCTCTGAACGCACCGTCCCGCAGCCCGGGCAGACGACAGAGCCCGCGCCCACGACCGCCGTCACGGCAGAGACTCCGTCGCCGACGCCCGGAGACGCGCCGGTCATTTACGTCGACGCCGGGCACGGTTTCTTAAGCAAGAGCGGCGTGATGGACTACGGCGCCGGCGAAGGCAGCTTCTACTACGCGCTCTCCGAAGAAACGCTCGGACACGGGCAGTATGAAGCGGACCTCGACCTGCAGATCGCCTTAAAGGTCGAAAAACTGTTGAAGGAGCGCGGCTTCACAGTCCTGATGAGCCGCACCGACTACGCCTACGAGCGCCTGCCGATCTCCGACCGCGCCGCGAGAGTGAAAAACGCCGGCGCCGATCTCATCGTCTCGATCCACGCCAACACCGCCGCAAACGACAGAGCGTGCGGCGCGCGCGTCTACTACAACGCAAACGAGAGCTTCTCCAGATACCGCGAGAGCAAGGCGTTCGCCGAGGATCTCTCCTCGCGGATCAACAGCCTGTGCCCCGCGCCCACCGCGTGTTATACCGTCAACGGCAGCGATCTCGCGATGCTGCGCGGCACCGGAGACGTGCCGTCGGTGCTCGTCGAGACCTGCTTCCTGACCAATGAGGAGGACGCAAAGAAGGCGCTTGACGAAACGTGGCAGAACAATATGGCGCAGGCGATCGCGGACGCTTGCGCGGCAAGCGCAAAAGCGCGGTAAGCGCGGAAGCGCCATACGCGCTTGCCGCGCAGTGATATCCGGCGCGAAACATCTTTCGCACCGGGTGAAATCGCGGCTCCGCCGCGGTGATATCCGTCTTTGCACCTTCTTCGTGCAAAGACGGGTGAAATCTGCTTCGCAGGTTTTTGAAAACGAAAGGACGCTTCTTTGCGCGCGTTTGCGCAAAGGAGCGTCCTTCGTTTTTGAAGCGTTATTCAGTTTTTGCCGCCGAACAGCGAGGAGAAGAAGCCCTTCTTTTCCTTCGGCTCGTCCGCCTTGGGCGTCTCGGCGGGCGCCGCTTTCGGCTCTTCCGCCTTCGGCGCGGGCGCCGCGGTCACATCGCTCTTGGGCGCGCGCTCGTATCTGGGCTTGCCGCCGTCGCGTCTTTCGCCGCCCTGGCGGGGCGCGCCGCCTCTCTGACCTCTGTCGCCGCCCTGACGGGGACCTCTGTCGCCGCCTCTCGGGCCTCTGTCGCCGCCCTGACGGGGACCTCTGTCACCGCGGTTTCCGCCCTTTTTTTCGGACGACTCGTCGTAACCGGGCATCGCGGCTTTGCGGGAAAGGTTCATTCTGCCCTTCTCGTCGACGCCGAGATACTTGACGGTGATGAGATCGCCTTCCTTGACGACGTCCTCGACCTGCGCGACGTAGTCGGTGTCGAGATCCTTGATATGGCACATACCCTCTTTGCCGGGCGCGAACTCAACGAACGCGCCGATCGGGATGATGCGGGTGACTTTGCCGGTGTAGATCGCGCCTTCCACGGGCTCGAAGCAGATGCTCTCGACGACCTTCTGCGCGCCGAGCGCGCCGTCGCGGTTGGGAGAAGCGATATAGACGGTGCCGTCCTCTTCGATGTCGATCTTGACGCCGTAATCGGCCTGGATCTTCTGGATGACCTCGCCGCCCTTGCCGATGACTTCTCTGATCTTCTCGGTCTTGATGTGCATCGTGATCATCTTGGGCGCGGTCTCGCAGACCTCGGCTCTCGGCGCGGGGATCGTCTTGAGAATGACTTCGTCGATGATATAATCTCTGCCCTTGTGGGTCAGTTCAAGCGCGGACTTGATGATCTCGGGGGTCAGACCGTCGATCTTGAGGTCCATCTGGATGGAGGTGATGCCCTTGTGGGTGCCGGCGACCTTGAAATCCATATCGCCGTAGAAGTCCTCAAGACCCTGGATGTCGATCATGGTATCCCACGATCCGTCCTCCGCGGTGATCAGACCGCAGGAGATACCGGCGACCGGCGCCTTGATCGGCACGCCCGCCGCCATGAGAGCGAGGGTGGAGCCGCAGACCGACGCCTGGGAGGTCGAGCCGTTGGAGGAGATGACTTCCGAGACCACGCGGATCGCGTAGGGGAATTCCTCGACCGACGGGAGCACCGGGATCAGAGAACGTTCCGCCAGCGCGCCGTGACCGATCTCACGTCTGCCGGGAGAACGGAGCGCCTTCGCTTCGCCGACCGAGAAGCCGGGCATATTGTACTGGTGCATATATCTCTTTTCGGTCTCTTCGTCGATGGTGTCCAGCTCCTGCGCGTCGCCGATGGTGCCGAGCGTGGCGACCGACAGGACCTGCGTCTGACCTCTCGTGAACATACCGGAGCCGTGCACGATGGGCAGGAGATCCACTTCCGCGTCAAGCGGTCTGATCTCGTCCATACGTCTGCCGTCAACGCGCTTTTTGTCGACGAGCAGCCATCTGCGCACGATCTTCTTCTGGATCTTGTAGATCAGTTCGGGCATGATGACCGGCAGATCGGGATATTTCTCGGTGAATTTCGCTTCGATGTCGTCCATGATCGGCTGCATCTTGGCGTCTCTGACGTTCTTGTCGTCGGTGTCGAGCGCATCCATGACGGCGTTCTCGCAGTACGCGAAGATCTCGTCGAACATATCGTGATCGAGCTCGCACGACGGATAGTCAAACTTGGGCTTGCCGACCTTCGCAACGATGCCGTCGATGAAGGTGCACAGCGCCTTGATCTCCTCATGCGCCTGCATGATGGCGTTGTACATCGTTTCGTCGTCCACTTCGTTCGCGCCCGCTTCGATCATCACGACCTTCTTGTGCGAGCCGGCGACCGTTAAGAAGAGGTCGCTTGCCTTCTTCTGCTCGGACGTGGGGTTGACGACGATCTCGCCGTTCACAAGACCCATCTGCACGCCGGCGATCGGACCGTTCCAGGGGATATCGGAGATCGAGAGGGCGATCGAAGCGCCGATCATGCCGACGATCTCGGGCGCGCAGTCGTGATCGACGCTCATGACGGTCAGTCCGAGCGCGACGTCGTTGCGCAGATCCTTGGGGAACAGGGGACGGATGGGGCGGTCGATCACGCGGCTGGTGAGGATCGCCTTTTCGGAGGGCTTGCCCTCTCTGCGGAGGTAACCGCCGGGAATGCGGCCGACCGCGTAGAGTTTCTCGTCAAAATCGACCGACAGAGGCAGAAAATCGATACCGTCTCTCGGCTTCGCGGACGCGGTGGCGGTGGCAAGGATGCTGGTCTTGCCGTACTGGATGAGGCAGGAGCCGTTGGCAAGTCCCGCCATTTTGCCGGTCTCAACGTGGAGGGGACGTCCGGCAAGGGTGGTGTTGAATTCGCAATAATTCGTAAACTGCAGCTGTTTGGATGTGACCATTCTTTCTTTTTCCTTTCCTCTACTTCTTCACACTCTTACTTCATATTGCTATGGGGATGCGGCAGTCGATTTTCCACTGCGGCATCCCCAAAAGCAATTACTTTCTGATGTTCAGTTTTGCGATGATGGCACGGTATCTTTCGATATCCTTCATCTGCAGATAGTTCAGAAGGTTTCTTCTGTGACCGACCATTTTCAGCATACCGCGGCGGCTGTGGTGATCCTTCTTGTTCACTTTCAGATGCTCGGTGAGCTGATTGATGCGGGTGGTCAGGATCGCGATCTGGACCTCGGGCGAACCGGTGTCGCCTTCATGGATCGCATACTGCTCGATGATTGCCTGCTTTTCGTCTTTGACTAACATTTTTTCACCTCATGTTTTTTCTGTCCGTGCACTGCGTCGGCGGCGGGTGAAGAGACGTTTGCGGTATTGCCGCCGTCCTGATATCCGCCGACCCGGTGTCGGTTTTTTTCAAGGCTTTGCACCGTTCGCAAAGCAGAGTTATCATATCACACTTCTTATAAAAAAACAAGGGCTTTTGAAAAATTCACATTTTATTTACAATTCTTTCTTTGTCGAAAAAAGCGCAAAACAGCGCGCGCCGTACTTTCGAGCCGAAAGCGGTAATATTTCTTCCGCTCCGAAAAAGACGGCGCGCGCCGTTTATTTGATTTTATCTGATTTTGAAGGTCGTCCCCTCTTTGGTATCGACGAGTTCGACGCCTTTTTCAAGAAGCGCCGCGCGGATGCGGTCGGCTTCCGCGTAGTTCTTCTCCTTCTTGGCTTGCGCGCGCGCCCTGATCGCCCCGAGGATTTCGGCGACGAACGGGTCGTTTTCGTCGTACGATTCTTCGTTTTTCTTTTCCGCCTTTTCGATCAGCGCGAGCTGCAGAACGGTATCGAAATCCTTTACCGCCGCCAGTTTCGTCGCCGCTGTCGCGTCGGCTTTCAGCGCGTCGTAAAGCGCCGTCACGGCAAGGGAGGTGTTGAGGTCGTTGTCGAGCGCTTCTCTGAACGCCGCCTTCATTTCCGCCAGCTTCTCTTCCTCCACGCCGCCCTGCGCCTCCTTCAGAAGCTGCGCGACGCGCGCGATCAGTTTGTCGTACGCCGCCGCCGCGTTGTCGAGGTTCTCGTAGGTGAATACCAGATTCTTGCGGTAGTGGCTGCCGAGGCAGAAGAAGCGGTAGGCAAGCGGGTCGTAGCCCTTGCTCTCGAGCAGTGAAACGGTGAGAAATTCGCCCGAGGATTTGCTCATCTTGCCGCTCGTCGTGTTCAGATGGTGCACGTGCATCCAGAAATTGCACCATTTATGTCCGAGGTACGCCTCGCTCTGGGCGATCTCGTTGGTATGGTGCGGGAAGGCGTTGTCGATGCCGCCGCAGTGAACGTCGAGATACTCGCCGAGGTGCTTCATCGAAATGCAGGAGCATTCGATGTGCCATCCGGGATAGCCCACGCCCCAGGGCGAATTCCACTTGAGTTCCTGATCCTCGAATTTGCTCTTGGTGAACCACAGAACGAAGTCGGCTTTGTTGCGCTTGTTGGTATCCTCGCCGACGTCCTCGCGCACGCCGACCGCCAGGTCCTCCTCCTTAAAATCGTTGAAAATATAATACTTTTCAAGTTTTGAGGTGTCAAAATAGATATTTCCGCCCGCCTCGTAGGCGTACCCCTTTTCAAGGAGTTTTTTGATGACCTTGATGAATTCGCCGATGCAGTGCGTCGCCGGCTCCACGACGTCGGGACGGCGGATGCGCAGTTTTTCGCAGTCGGCAAAGAAGGCGTCGGTATAGAATTTTGCGATCTCCATGACGGTCTTGTGCTCGCGCTTCGCGCCCTTGAGCATTTTGTCCTCGCCGGTATCGGCGTCGGAGGAGAGGTGCCCCACGTCGGTGATGTTCATCACGCGCTTGAGCGGATAGCCGAGATAGCGCAGGTAGCGGTCTAAAATATCCTCCATGATATAGGAGCGCAGGTTGCCGATGTGCGCGTAGTGATAGACCGTCGGACCGCAGGTGTACATCGTCGTCCGCTTTTCGTCATGCGGTTTGAACGCTTCCTTCTGCCTTGTCGCGGAATTATATAAATACAGCATTTTCGTTTCTCCGTTCTTAAGTTTCTGTCTCCCGGCCGCAGACCGTTTTTTTGAGTTCGCCGATCTCCCGGCGCAGCTGCGCGAATTCCTTTTCCACCGGGTCGGGGATGTGGATCTGGTCAAGATCCTCCACGCGCTCGTCGTTCTGCTTCACGACGCGCGCGGGGATGCCGACGGCGGTACAGTGCGGCGGGATATCCTTCAGGACCACCGCGCCCGCGGCGATCTTGGTATGGTCGCCGATCCTGACAGGTCCGAGCACCTTGGCGCCCGAGCCGATCATCACGTCGTTTCCGACCGTCGGATGGCGCTTGCCCGATTCCTTGCCGGTGCCGCCGAGCGTCGCGCCCTGATAGATGGTACAGCGGTCGCCGATGACCGCCGTCTCGCCGATCACCACGCCGGTGCCGTGGTCGATAAAGAGCTGCTTTCCGATCTTTGCGCCGGGGTGGATCTCGATGCCGGTGAAGAATTTCGCGCCCTGACTGACCGCGCGCGCCGTCAATTCCAGCCCGCGCTCGTGCAGCGCGTGCGCGAGGCGGTACGCCAGCACGGCGTGCACGCCCGAATAGAGGACGAGCACCTCCAGGTCGCTCTTGGCGGCGGGGTCGCGCTCGCGCACGGCGGCGACGTCCTCGCGCACCTGATCGAAGGCGCCCTCCAGCGCCCGCGCGGCGCGCAGCAGGATCGAGTTGTCGCAGGTGTACGCCCGCGCTTCGGCGTCCTCTTCGCCGGACGATTCCTCTTCCCCGTCCTCGCCGGGCGTTTCCGCGCTCTCGCCGGACGCTTCTTCGCTCTCGCCGGACGCTTCTTCGCCCTCGCCAGGCTGTTCCGCGGCGCGTCCGGCGGAAAAGTCCGCCATGCGCGTTTTCGCTCTGTTCTTCATTTCCTCCGCGCGCGCTTTCGCCTTTTCCTTCAGTTCTTCCGCGCGTTCCTTCGCCTTTCCGGCGAGGTCCTCGCCGCGCGCCTTCGCTTTTCTGCCGAATTCCCCGGCGTCCTCTTTCGCCTTCTCTTTGAGATCGCCCGCGCGCGTGCGGACGGTCGCCGAGACTTCCCGCATTCTTTTGCGCACGACGGCGCTGTCGAAGAGCAGCGTCGATTCTCCCGACGCCGAAATGATCCTGATCTTCATAGATCCTCCTTTGGCTGCGGCAAACAAAAAACCGCCTTCGGTCCTCAGATCAAAGGCGGCAGGATCGCCGCGGTTCCACTTTGATTTCTCACTCGTTCACGGCGCGCTTTGCCGCCGCTCGTCCTTCACGCGGAAAACGGAAGGGACTACCCGCGCTCTTCCGCGCTTCCGCGCGGCGCGACGCTCGCCCCTTCGGCTCGCGGGCGCACAGCCAAAGACCTTCGTTCCCGCGCCGCCTCTCAGCCCGTCCGGACGGCGCTCTCTTTGAAAACAGTCTTTGTTTCTTCCCGTTCATTGCCTTTGCGCTATACAGTATACACGCATTTTCCGCGTTTGTCAAGAGAAAATTTCTCTTCCCCGCCGAAGCGCGGCGGAGAAGAGGCGCGGGGCTTTGCAAATTGTCTTGACAGAACGCGCAAACGATAGTATAATGTAGAAAATGTCGTATTATGCCCGCCGGAAGTTCCGCGGGCACACGGAGAGAATGATGGATTACGAGCTTCTCGGAAAAATAAAGGGAGAAGAACTGAAGAAACTGGACGCCGAAGGCTGCGCCGCGCTCTGCGGGGAGATCCGGCGGGCGCTGGTCGCGCGCGTGTCGGAGAACGGCGGGCATCTCGCCTCCAACCTCGGCGTGGTGGAGCTCACGCTCGCCCTGCACCGCGTTTTCGATCTGCCGCGCGACCGCGTGATCTTTGACGTCGGGCATCAGTCCTACGTACACAAGATGCTCTCCGACCGCTTTGACCGCATGGAAACGCTCAGACAGCCCGGCGGGATCTCGGGCTTCCAGCGGCGGGACGAAAGCCCCTACGATCCCTTCGGCGGCGGGCACGCCAGCACTTCCCTGTCGGCGGCGCTCGGCTTCGCGCAGGCGGACCGGCTGAACGGCAGGGAGAACTACACGGTCTGCGTGGTGGGCGACGGCGCCTTCACCGGCGGCATGATCCACGAGGGGCTGAACAACTGCCGGGGAGACCTCCGGCTGATCATCGTCCTGAACGAAAACGAGATGTCGATCTCGAAGAATACCGGGCACTTCGCCGCGTCGCTGCTCAAACTGCGCAACAGTTCGGGCTATTTCCGCTTCAAGAGAAAGGTCAAGCGGGTCTTTTCCAAAACGCTATTGGGTCAGAAGATCTACCGCTTCTCGGCGCGTCAGAAGCAGCGCATCAAGCGCGCGATCTTTGCCGACAACTACTTCGAGCAGCTCGGCATCGACTATCTCGGACCGATCGACGGACACGATCAGAAGAAACTCGAACTGCTCTTGAACGAGGCGAAGAAGAACGCCTGCTGCACGCTCATCCACGTCAAGACCGTCAAGGGCAAGGGCTACGAGCCGGCGGAAAAGGACCCCGACGTCTTCCACGGACTGCCGCCCAAAGGAAAGCCGTCAGCCGTGACTTTCTCGGAGCACATGGGAAAAGCGTTGACGGAGCGCGCGAAAAAGGATGAAAAGATCTGCGCCGTCACGGCGGCGATGGCGTCGGGCACGGGGCTTGTCGCCTTTGAAAAGGAACTGCCCGACCGCTTCTTTGACGTCGGCATCGCGGAGGAGCACGCCCTGACCTTCTGCGCCGCTCTGTCGGCGGCGGGCATGAAGCCGGTCTACGCCGTCTATTCGACCTTCCTGCAGCGCTGTTACGACCAGCTCATCCACGACGCGGCGCTCCAGCGGCTCCCCCTGACGCTGCTCATCGACCGGGCGGGCATTTCGGCGGGCGACGGACCGACGCACAACGGGCTGTTCGACGTCGCCATGGCGTTCACGCTGACCGGCGCCGAGGTATTCGCGCCGCTGGATTTCGACGCGGCGGACCGCTTTCTCGACCGGGCGCTTGCAAACGAAAGGATCTCCTTCATCCGCTACCGCAGCGGAGGAGAAAACGAGCGGATAAACGACCTGCCCTATCTGGACGAAAGCGTCTTCCTGCGCGGGCGTCTTGAAGAGCGCCCCGACGGCGTGATCGTCACCTACGGACAGTACGCAAGCGAAGCGCTGCGCGCCGCCGGGGAAGCGAAGGCGCGGGGCAAAGCGGTCAGCGTTCTGGTGCCGGAGAGCGTCGTGCCCGAAAAGGCGCTGACGGAGGCGCTGATTTCCCGTATCCCGCGGGACGTGCCGGTCCTCTTTGCCGAGGAAGGCGTACGCAGCGGGGGCGCGGGCGAGCGCTGGCAGGACGTTTTTGAGAAATTCGGCAGACGCATGAAGGTGCTGGCGATCAAGGACCCCTTCGTCCTGTCGGAAAAAGGGCAGACGCCCTATGAGACCTATGGCATTTCCGCCGTCGATATGTTAAGGAAGCTTTTTGGCTGAAGAGCGCGCCGCCGGTAAGGAGAACACATGAAAACGACAAAGATCCTCTTTTTACTGCAAACGGTATTGATGGCGCTTTCCGTCACGTTCGCGGTCCCCCCGATCTTTATGCCGCCCGATGAGTCCGGACTCTCCTTACTGCTCTTTACGGCGGGCGCCGCGTGCTTTCTGTCGGCGGCTGCCGTCGCCGCTTCAAACGCTCTGCGCGCGCTTTTCGCCGGGCTCAAAAAGATCCGGGCGTCCGAGCCGCCCGAGGATCTGACAAAATCCACGCTGCTCTTCAAGATCCTGCAGATCCCGCTTTATTGCGCAAATTACGTATGCTGGGCGCTGCTGTCAGCCGCCCTTCTGAATCCCTTTATGCTGATCGCTCTTCCCTTCGTGATCGTTTCGGGGACCGTACTGACCTATACCCTGCTCCTCGGAACGAGCGTACCGAACGTGATGTTCGCCGTCGGATCGCTTTGCGGCAAAAAAGCCGGCAAAGGCAGACTGATCGCCGCCGTCGTTTTTCATTTTCTGTTCGTATTGGACCTGCCCGGCGCGATCATCCTGTATATCACGGCAAAAAACGAGAAAAAGCATGACGGTACCGGAGCACGAAGAGTGTTTTTCAGAGGGAAGAAGAGAATTACGGGACCGGAACGTATACCGGCGGCGGGAAATGATCCTCACCGCACGCGACGGGCGCATACTTTTTTTCAAAAAATGCGTATTTTTTAAAAAAAGTTCTTGACAAAGCCGCCGCCGCGTGCTATAATCCCTCTTGCGTCCGAAAAAACGCACGCACCTTTAGCTCAGTTGGTAGAGCAACTGACTCTTAATCAGTGGGTCCCGGGTTCGAGTCCCTGAAGGTGCACCACAAAAACAAGGCGGATCGCCAAACGGCGGTCCGCCTTGTTTTTGCGGTACACTGCACCTTCAGGGGCTCAGACCCGAAGGACCCGCTGATCAAGAGTCAGCTGTTGTCGCCGACGAGCTGACGCGAAGTTGGTAGTGGCCGAGGGCGAGCGCGCCCTGTGGGCGATGAAGCGAGCCCGCAGCGCCTGCGCAGCGGTCGAAATTTGAAGCCGTCCTCCGCGGCGGCGCACAAATTTCGGGCACCGCAAGAGTCGCCAAGCGCCGCTTCCCCCGGCGTTTCCGCTTTTGCAGTTTGTTTTCGCAAATCCCGGGTTCGAGTCCCTGAAGAAAGAGGCTGTTTCATTTGCCTCGTTTTTTGGGCAAATGAAACAGCCCCTTTCAGTTATATTCGCCTGCGGCGAGTGATATTGGGCTTCGCCCAGTTATATTCGCTTCGCGAGTGATATTGCGCTTCGCCCAGTTTGGAGGCGAATATAATATAACTTCTCGCGTTAGCGAGAAATATAACTGTCCCGAAGGGACAATATCACTGCGCCGCAGGCGCAATATCACTTGATAATTTCACATTTTTATGTTATAATGAACCGTGAAAAGAAC
>JAFTCT010000004.1 GCA_017454525.1 Clostridia bacterium | reverse complement strand
TCAGCCTCATCCGTCGACAAGCGACACCTTCTCCCATCGGAGAAGGCACCTTAGCCACCCTTTCCGAAAGGGTGGCGCCTAAAGGGCGCGCTCCGCTGCTTCGCGCGCCGCGCGCGAGTGTTCCGGTTAAGCAGTAATGCGCCGTTTGTTTCGTCGGCGTTGCCGACACCGTTGCCCAACGGGAGTGTTCGGCCTCATCCGTCGGCAAGCGCCACCTTCCCCCATCGGGGAAGGCTCCTCAACCACCCTTTCCGAAAGGGTGGCGCCTAAAGGGCGCGCTCCGCGGCTTCGCGCTCCGCGCGTAATTGTTCCGGTGAAGCAGTGACTTCCGGTTCATTTTGTCGGCTTTGCTGATAGTCTTCCCCGCGCGCCGGGCGGGTGGGGATATTCCGGGGCAAGCCGGAGGGTTGGAACGGGATATCCCCGATCCGGACGGGAGAAAGCCGCAGGGCGGCTTTTGGAGGACGCAGTCCGCGCGCGGTAAAGCAAATTTCAATTCAAAAACAACAAGACAAAAGACGCAGCCCGCGCGCGGTAAACCGCATTTCAGTTCAAAAACGACAAAACAGCGGACGCAGTTCGCGCCGGATAAATCAAACGTCATTTCAAACCGCGCCAAAAATGACGGACGTCGCTTTCGGGCGGCAAATCCGTCTTTTTCATACCCTTTTCACAGTAGGAAAGCTTTTGCGGGGGTACGGGGGCGCTTTTCCCGAAAAGCGCCCCCGGGCCGAACCTTGTATCCCGAAAAGCACCCCCGGGTCGCGCCTTGTACACCGCAATAACGCCCCCGAGCGCATTGATATGCTGTCCGGGTTTATTTTTTCTTTTTCCCTTTCATTTCCGCTAGGGGATTCTGATCCATTGCGGAACGCATCTGCTCGCTGCTGACGTGGGTATAGATCTGCGTGGTATTGAGTTGTTCGTGCCCGAGGATCTCCTTGAGGACCCGGACGTCGACGTGCCCTTCGCGGTACATCAGGGTCGCCGCGGTATGGCGGAGTTTATGCACCGACAGATGTCTGAAATCCAGTCCCGCGCGCGCCAGATACTTATAGACGATATGCTGCACCGTCTGTCTGCTCACCCGCTTGCCGAGGCGCGAGATGAAGAGGGCGTTCTTGTCCTTGATCTCGCTCTGTCCGCGCACGGCGAGGTAGGCGAGGATCGCGTCGCGCGACGCGTCGTTGAGATAGATGATACGCTCCTTATTGCCCTTGCCGATCACGCGCAGCTTGGTATAGGACCGGTCCATATCCGAGAGATTGATGCCCACCAGTTCCGCTAAACGCATTCCGCAGTTGAGGAAGAGGGTGATGATGCAGTAGTCGCGCTCGCGGTATTTCGAGTCATCGTCCCCGTCCACCGCTTCGAGCAGATCCCTGCTTTCGTCCAGGCTGAGGTATTTCGGCAGACGCTTGTCGATCTTCGGCGCGCTGATCGCCGCGGCGGGATTGGCGGGCAGGACCTCCTTGACCTCGGTCAGATACCGGAAGAACATTTTGATCGCCGAAAGCTTGCGCGCGCGCGCCGCCGGCTTGTTGCCGCGTTCCTCCGAAACGTACCGTAAAAACCGGAAGATCAGATCGCGGTCGATCTCGCAGAGGTCTCTTGCCGTCATATCGGAAACGGTCTGCTCCCGCAGCAGTTCCTCCGACGGGACCGGATCGACCTTCTCGGCGCGGACGTACTGCAGAAACATCACAAGGTCGGTGTCGTACTGGCTGATCGTCAGTTTCGAGCGGTTGAGGTGACTCAGATAGTTTTCAAAATTCACGAGCAGTTCAGGTCTGTCCATTTTTTCACCTTCTTTTGACAGAGGGAGAAGGATTTTTTGTCAAAATCACAAAACCTTCTTGTTTTTTTCATAAAAATATACTACAATAGGGGCAGAAGCAACGTTTCCCCGATCAAGCGAAGGAGATCTCCCCCATGGATTTACTCAGATTCATCAAAAAAGACTTCGGAACGGTCGTCAAACTCTGGCTCAACCAGTTCGCCATGATGTTTTTCGGGGTCCTGGTGCTCATGCCGACCGCGAACAGCCGCTTTGAATGGCTGATGCCCGCGGCGAGCGCCTTTTCGGTCCTTTTCTATTTCGTACTGCTCTTCATCTGCTCCTGCGACTACGGCCTCAAGGACAACGTCCGTCTTGAATCGGGCAGAGAGAAGTTCAGATGGTATAAATGCACGGTGCTGGCGCTGACGGCGAACGCCCTTTCGATCGTCGCGTCAGCCGTCGCCTGCATTTCAAAGCTGTATATTGAGAATATCGGCTATTTTGAATCGGCGAAGGGGGCGACGGGCGCCGCCGCGTCGGTCTACGGCGTCTCGACGCTGATCAACGAGATCCTGCACGTCATGTACCGGGGACTGTTCCTCTTTTTCAAGCTCGACCGCATCCCCTTCATCTATTTCTTCGTCGTGATCCTTTCTCTTGCCGTCTGCACGCTCGGCTACCGTCTCGGCACAAAGGGCGTTTTTGCGAGCGTTTTCGCGCGGAACGAGAAGCGCGGCAGATAAAAGACGGCGGGCGGCGGAATAATCGGGGCGCATTCTTTCATACAGTACTGTATCAACTATGAAAGGACCGACCGCCAGTGAAACCGCCGATCATCCGCTTTATCGCTCTGTTTCTTTCCGCTTCCCTGCTCTTCGCCCTCTCGGTCGTCGCGCTCTCGGGGCAGATGGACAGCGTCTACTCTGCTATTGTAACAGAAGAATCCCCGCCTGTCAAGGCGCAGGATGACATTTTTACCGTGATCGTCGACGCCGGACACGGCGGGGAAGACGGCGGCGCGCAGGGACTGTACGGGACCTGCGAAAAGGATCTCAATTTAGCCGTCGCCCTCAAAACGGCAAAGCTGCTCACCGACTGCGGCGTGCGGGTGATCCTCACGCGCGACGGCGACTATATGCTCGGCGACGGAAAAAAGGGCACGAAAAAACTCTCGGATCTGCGCGCGCGGGTCGATATCGCCAACGGGCAGAAAAACGCTCTGCTCATCAGCATCCACATGAACAAATTCCCCCTCTCCTACTGCAAAGGGGTACAGATCTTCTATTCTCCGAACGACGGGCGGAGTCTGGAATTTGCAAACGTCCTGCACAGCGCCGTCAAGGAGCATCTTGAGCCCGAAAAAACGCGCGCGCTCAAGGAAGCAACCTCGGCGATCTATCTTCTCGACCGCGTGAGGATCCCGGCGGTCCTTATCGAGTGCGGGTTTCTCTCCAATGAAGAGGAAGCGAAACGCCTGACGGATGACGACTGCCAGTATCGCTTCGCCGCCCTCATTCTCTGTGCGCTCTCGGAATATCTGACCGAAGAACGGAATCCGTAAACGATCACGGCAGTAATTATAAAGGAAGTACACTATGGCGACAACAAAGATCAAAAGCGTATATATCTGCAGCGAATGCGGCTTCCAGAGCGCGCGGCCGATGGGCAAATGCCCGTCCTGCGGCGCCTGGAATTCGATGGAGGAGCAGGAGATCCTGCCCGAAGCGCCCGCCGCCCCGGAGCGGCACCGCGGATACGCGCCGGACGGGAGCAGCCGCGCCGAGCCCTTCGACGATCTCACGCTGCCCGAATATATGCGCAAGAAAACCGGCAGCGCCGAACTCGACCGGGTGCTGGGCGGCGGCGTGGTGCAGGGGTCGGTCGTGCTTTTAGCGGGCGAGCCGGGCATCGGCAAATCGACGCTGCTTCTTCAGATCTGCCGCGACCTCGGCGGCACCGGCAAGGTGCTGTACGTTTCGGGAGAGGAATCGAAATGGCAGTTGAAATATCGCGCGAAGCGGCTTGAGGTCTTTTCACCCGACCTCTACGTGCTCACCGAAACGAACATCGAGCGCATTTTGGAGGAGTGCGCCCGCGTTTCCCCCGGCTATCTCATCATCGATTCGATCCAGACGGTCTTCGATCCGCGCGTCGCCTCGGCGCCCGGATCGGTATCGCAGGTCAGGGAATCGACCCTGCGCGTGCTGACCGCCGCCAAGAGCCGCGGGATCTCGGTGATCCTGGTCGGGCACGTCAATAAGGAGGGCGGCATCGCCGGTCCGAAGGTGCTGGAGCACATGGTCGACGCCGTTCTCTACTTCGAAGGCGACCGGCAGAACACCTTCCGCATCATTCGAGCCGTCAAGAACCGTTACGGCGCAACGGGCGAGATCGGCGTGTTCGAAATGACCGACAAGGGGCTTGCGGAAGTGCCCAACCCCTCCAAAATGCTGCTCACCGGACGCCCGAAGGGCATCTCGGGCAACTGCGCCGTCTGTCTCATCGAGGGCTCGCGGCCGCTGATCGCGGAACTGCAGGCGCTCACCGTCACCTCGGTCTTCCCCTCCCCGAAGCGCACCGTCAACGGCGTCGACTACAACCGCGCGGGGCTGATCCTGGCGGTGCTTGAACGGCGGCTTGGACTGCGCTTCTCGACGCTCGACGTCTATCTCAACGTCGTGGGCGGTCTGCGCATCGACGAACCGGCGTCCGACCTGCCGCTGGCGCTGGCGCTCGTATCCTCGCTCAAGGATAAGCCGATCGGCGAACACATCATCGCCTTCGGCGAGATCGGACTGGCGGGAGAAACGCGCCCCGTCTCGCAGATCGAAGCGCGCGTGAAGGAGGCGGTGCGGCTGGGATTTACCGAGATCCTTCTTCCGAAGGGCAATATCGGCAAAACGCCGATCCCCGTCCCCGAGGGCGTGACGCTGCGTCCGGTCAGATCGATCTACGACGCGCTCGCGATCTTCGGATGATTTAGGAGTTTCGGTTTGCAAAATAAGGGAAACGGCGAAGCCATTCGTCCGTTTCCCTTTTTTGGAATAAAAAACCGTTTTCAGGGGCACAATCGTTACTGCAGGGGAAAACCCGCGGAAAGGATGGAAAAAGATGAGCCCCAAGGAACTGATGTATATCGAGGACGCGCTCAATCACGCGCAATTCCTTGAAACGCAGTGCAAGACCGCGGCGTCGCAGACGAGCGACCCGCAGTTGAAGAACGAACTGACGAAGATGGCGGAAACGCACCGCCGCACCTTCGAAACGTTCTTTACGCTGATGTGAAAGGAGAAAAGATCATGGACGACAAGACCGTAATGGAAAATCTGCTGCTTACCACCAAAGGAGTCTGCGACCTCTATCTGCACGGCACCGTCGAGAGCGCCGGCACGACCGACGTGCACGCCGCCTTCAAAACGGCGCTGGACAGCGCGCTGACCATGCAGAACGACATCTACAAGACCATGACCGACAAGGGCTGGTACCCCACGACCAATGCTCAGCCGGGCGAGATCAGACAGGTCAAGAACAAATTCACCTGCCCGCCCCCGACCTGCTGACAAAGCGCACACCCCGAAAAAACTGTCCGGATCGCCCGCGCAGGCGTCCGGACAGTTTCGTTATGCGGAAGTTTTTTATTTGAATCTCACCAGCGTCTTCAGCGCTTCTTCGAGCGCCGAGACGAGCGCCGAGACCTCTTCTGCAGTATTCTCCGGGGAGAAGCTGACGCGCAGAGTGCTGTCGACGTCCTTATCGCACAGCCCGAACGCCGAAAGAACGTAACTCTTATGCCTTCCGTTCGAGGCGCAGGCGGAGCCGTTTGAGACGCAGATCCCCTTGCCCGACAGGAAATTGAGCGCCGTTTCGCTCTTGATGTGCGGCAGGGTGATGCTGACGATATGGGGCGCGGATTCCGGCGCCTCGTTGACGGTGATCTCGCCCGGAAGCGACGAGATCAGCGCGGCGCGCAGCGCCGAAAGGCGCGCGCGGTCGCGCGCGGGATCGGCGAAGGTGTTCCTGACGGCGCCGCCGAAGCCGGCAATGCCGACGGTATTCTGCGTACCCGAGCGCAGTCCCCCCTCCTGCCCGCCGCCCACCAGGCGCGCGGTCAGGTCTTTTCTTTTGAGCAGTTCCCTGCGGACGACCAGCGCGCCGCAGCCCTTGGGTCCGTGGATCTTGTGCGCCGACAGCGTCAGAAGATCGGCTTTGAGGCGCCGCAGCGACAGCGGGATCTTTCCGTACGCCTGCACGGCGTCGCTGTGGCAGATCACGCCGGGGCAGAGGGCTTTCGCCTCGGAGAAGATCCTTTCGACGCCGTAGACCGCCCCCGTCTCGTTGTTGACCGCCATGACCGACAGAAGGAAGGGCGTCTTATTGAGGGCTTCCTTCAGTTCCTCTTCGTCGATCCTGCCGCCCGCCGTTTTCAGGCGCACGACGGAAAAACCCTCTCCCTCCAGACGCCGGCAGGGCTCGAGGATACAGGGATGCTCGCTGTCGGTCGTGACAAGGACCGGCGGCCGTCTTTTCTTTGCGTACGCCGTGCCGAAGACGGCGAGGTTGTTCGCCTCGGTGCCGCCCGACGTAAAGATCACTTCGTGGTCCTCGATGCGCGCGTCGAGCGATCTCAAGACCGCTATCTTCGTTTCCTCTTCGATGCGCGCCGCCTCCCTGCCCATAAAATGGGTCGAGGAGGGATTGCCGAAGCGCCCGATCGCGCTTCTCATCCCCTCGATCGCCGAGGGGGAGAGGGGGGTCGTCGCGCTGTTATCCAGATAGATCATACTTCCTTCGCGCCGTCCTTTATAACGAAGGTCTTCACGACCTTCACGGCGTCGTTCTCCTGATTCTTGAATGTGCTTTCGGCGGAAAGATAGGTGAAAAGATAGAGGTGTTCGCCGTTTCTGAGGAAATACTGCCTGACGTGATAATCGGCGTATTCCGCTTCGGCGTCGACGACGTCGGAGCCGTCGTCGGGCGCGATCTTCGACACGTCGACGAAGAGTCCGCCCGAGCCGTGGGACGTGAAATCGTTGAACTGCGCCGTGTACTCGATATAGGTGAAGGTCAGCCCGCTCTCGCCGGTGTAGGTCTGAAGATATTCCTTATACAAACTGGAGACGTCGCTCTTCGACAGGTCGGTCAGGTGCGCGCCGTCGCCCGAGCCGACGAGCAGGCGGAAGCCCTTATACTCCTTTGTCATCCGGTAGACCGACGCGACGATATAGCGCGCGACCGGATCCTCCGGCAGGGTGATATCCTTTGCGTATTTCTCCGCGTAGCCGGCGGTATAGCCCCGTAAATCGCTGCTTTCAAGTTCGTGAAACATCACCGTCGAGATATTGCCCGAGGAGGGCACCCGCATACAGACCTGCCCCATGGAGGTGTCGAAGATCCAGTCGTCGGGGATATACAGTTCGTAGCCGTCGGAGAGCAGCGCGCGCGCCGAAGCGTTCAGCACCGCCTTGTATCCGGCGGGCGGCGTATAGTTCTCACGATCGAGCGACACCGTCGCCAGAACGTTTGAGAGCAGCTCCCCGTCGATCTGCCCCTCGGGCGCGGAGCAGGTAAAGAGATAGAGGTGCTCCTTGCCCCCGTAGAAGAAATACTGCACGTAATCGAAGCGCTCCCCCGAAATCTCGAGCGTATAGCGCGCTTCCAGCGCCTTCTGCCCCGCGACGGTCTTCTCGCGCGAAAGCTCCTCCCTGAAACCACCGTAAAGCCCCAGAAGCTGGTTTTTGAGTTCGGTATAGTTGGCTTTCAGATTATTGTAGTAATAGTCGGAATGACGGCACTGGAGGGAAAACACGTTTTGTCCCTTCTCCGCCGTCAGGGTGTTGGAGGACATCGTCACGGTATAGTCCTCCGGGACCGAGAAGACGGCGGTCTCCACGCCCTCGATATAGTGCTTCGCGTCGACGGGCGCGTACATTCCCGACGGCGCCGGGGCGCCGCAGGCACAAAGCAATGCTGAAAGCAGCGCGCAGAGCAAAAGCAGCGCCGCGGTTCCTCTTCCTTTTTTCATTTTCCGGTCTCTCCTTCCCCTGAAAGCAGCGTTCCTTCGACCCATTCCTTCTGCGCGCCCGTTACGCGCACCGGCAGGATCCTGCCGCACAGGTCCTCTTTCGTGCGTACCCGCACTTCGATAAAATTACCGGTATGCCCGGTCTGATATCCGGCTTTACCGTTTTCAAACAGCACAAAGACCGTGCGCCCGACCTCTTCCGAAAGGGTCTTTTGCTCGTTTTCGGCGCAGCGTGCGATCAGGCGAGCGCTGCGCGTTCTCTTCGTTTCCTCCGGGACCTGATCGGGCATTCCCGCCGCTTCGGTCAGCGGACGGGGAGAATAGGCGAAGACGTGGACGTGCAGAAAGCCCGGCAGATCCATGAAGGCAAGCGTTTCCTCAAAATCCTCTTCGCGCTCGCCGGGAAAACCGACGATCACGTCGGCGGTGAAGCGCACGTCGGGAAAAACGGCGCGCAGAGCGCCGATATTCCGCTTCGCCAGCGCCGTACTGTACTTTCTGCGCATCGCGGCGAGCGTACGGTCGCATCCGCTCTGCAGAGACAGATGAAAATGATGCGCAAGCTTCCCGCACTTCCCCAGCCGCCGGCAGATCTCCGGGCGAAAGAACGAGGGATCGACGGAAGACAGCCGGACGCGCTCAAGTCCCTTTACCTCCTCCAGCGCCTCGACAAGGTCGCAGAGGTTCACGCCGTCAAGGTCCTCCCCGTAGGAGGCGATCTCGATGCCCGTCAGCACGATCTCCCTGTAGCCCGCTTCCGCGAGGCGGCGCGCTTCGCCGACGCAGGCGTCAACCGGTCTTGATACGACCGGTCCCCGCGCGCGGGGGATCACGCAGTAGGCGCAGCGGTTTCCGCAGCCGTCCTCGACCTTCATATAGGCGCGCGTGCGCCCGCTGCCCGAAACGGTCATTTCCTCGTAGGGGCAGAGCGCCGGATCGCAGACGTTTGCACCGGTGGTCATGATCCCTTCGTCGCGGAGTTTCAGGATATGGGCGACGAGTTCGGTTTTCCGGCGGCTGCCCGAAACGTAATGCACGCCCGGGATGCCGGCAAAGCGGTCCCCGTCGATCTGTACGGCGCATCCCGTCACCAGAACGTAGGCGCCGGGGTTTTCCTTTACGGCGCGCCGGACGGTCTGACGCGCCTTGCGCTCGCTCTCGGCGGTCACGGCGCAGGTATTGATGATGCAGGCGTCCGCGCCGGAAGAGCAGACCGAAACGCCTTCTTTTTCAAGAAGTTCGGTCAGCGCTTCGCTTTCATATTGATTGACCTTACATCCGAGCGTATATACCGCGACTTTCATCGTTTTCTCCGCAGGGCTCAGGCGTACTGCGCGTTATAAAGACGCGCGTAGAAGCCGCCCTTTTTCAGTAGTTCTTCATGCGTACCGCTCTCGACGATACTGCCGTTGTTCATCACGAGGATCTTGTCGGCGTTTCTGATCGTCGACAGACGGTGCGCGACGATGAAGGTCGTTCTGCCCCTCATCAGTTTTTCAAATGCGTCCTGGATCTTTTTCTCGGTGCGGGTGTCGATCGAGGCGGTCGCCTCGTCGAGGATCAGCATCGGGGGATCGACGAGCATCACGGCGGCGATGCAGATCAGCTGCCGCTGTCCCGCGGACAGTCCCTCGCCGTTCTCCTCCAGCACCGTGTCGTAGCCCTGCGGCAGACGGCTGATGAATCCGTGCGCGTGCGCCGCGCGCGCCGCCGCCTCGACCTCTTTTGCCGTCGCGTCGGGCTTCCCGCGGCGGATGTTGTCCGTCACCGACATTTTTCCGATCCAGTTCTCCTGCAGGACCATGCCGTAAGAGGCGCGCAGATCCCTTCTCCTGAGGGCGCGCACGTCGACGCCCTCGACGGTCATTCTGCCGGCGTTCACGTCGTAGAAGCGCATGAGCAGATTGATGAGCGTCGTCTTGCCGCATCCGGTCGGTCCGACGATCGCGATATGCTCGCCGGGTCTGACGTCCAGCGAAAAATGCTCGATGAGCTTCTGCTCCTTTGTATAGGAGAAAGAGACGTCCTCGGCGCCGACGCGTCCGGTGACGCGCACTTCTGCGGGATCCGCCGGATCGGGCGTTTCCTCCTCTTCGTCAAGGAATTCAAACACCCGCGCAGCGCACGCGAAGGCGTTCTGCAATTCCGCCAGCACGCCCGAGATCTCGTTGAAGGGCTTGGTATACTGATTGGCGTACGCAAGAAAGGACGTCAGCATCCCGACGGTCATATTGCCGCCGCGCACGCAGAGAAAGGCGCCGACGAGCGTGACCGCCGCGTAGACCAGCGCGTTGAGAAATCTCGTGACGGGATTGGTCAGCGAAGACAGGAAGATCGCCTTGCCCGAAATGCGGCGCAGTTTCTCGTCCTTTTCGGCAAAGGCGGCGTACGTCTCCTCCTCCCGCCCGAAGGCGCGCACGACCTTGCGCCCCGTCACCGTTTCCTCGGTATAGGCGGTGAGGTCCGCCTGCAGTTCGCTGCGCTTCTTGAAATGCCTGAAGGTCCCGCGCGCGATGAAGCGCGCAAAGAAGACCGAGAGCGGGGTCAGCACCGCCACCACGAGCGTGACCGTGACGTTCATCGTCAGCATGAACACCACGGTGCCGACGACCGTCAGTACGCCCGTAAACAACTGCGTGAAGCCCATAAGGATCCCGTCGACCAGCGCCTCGGCGTCGGTCATGATCCGCGAGACGGTATCGCCCGAGGGCACGCGATCGAGGTAGGAAAAGGGCAGCTTTGAGAGCTTCCGGTATGCGTCTGCGCGCAGATCCCTCAATATCCGCACGGAAATCCTGTTATTGATCTCCCCCATGATCCACTGGCAGAGGGCGCCCGCGCCGGCGCACGCCAGGATGACCGCGAGGTACGGGAAGATGCCGCCGATCTTTCCCGTCTCCAGCGTTCCGACCGCCCGTCCGACCAGGATCGGCACGGCAAGGGTCAGCGCCACGTATACGGCGGAGGCGGCAAAGGAGCAGAAGGTCAGTCCCTTCTCGCCGGCGATATAGCGGAAAATGCGCCGCATGATCTCTTTTTTGGTCATTGTGCGTCCCCCCCTTCGCTTTCCTGGGAGAGACAGATCTCTCTGTATACCGGGCAGGAGGCGTAAAGTTCCTCATGCGTCCCAAGACCGACCTGCCCGCCCTCGTCGAGCACCAGGATCCTGTCGGCGCGGCGCAGAGAGGAAGCGCGCTGGGAGACGATCACCGTCGTCGGACGGTAGGACAGCTCCGACAGGGACTTTTTCAGTTTCGCCTCGGTCGCGTAATCGAGCGCGGAAAAACTGTCGTCGAGGATCAGGATCTCCGGACGGCGCACGAGCGCCCGCGCGACCGTCAGCCGCTGCTTCTGACCGCCGGAGAAATTGCGCCCGTACTGTTCGACCTCCGCGTCCAGTCCCCCCGCCTTCGAGCGCACGATCCCGTCGGCGTCCGCCGCGGTCAGCGCATCCCAAAGGGTTTCATCGTCAGCAGACGGATCGCCGAAGCGCAGGTTCTCCGCGACCGTTCCCCTGAACAATTCGGGCTTCTGGGGAACGAGACCGATCCTTGCGCGCAGCGCGCTCTCGTCGAGACTGCGCAGGTCCCTGCCGCCGCAAAGGATCCTGCCGCCGGTCGGATCGTAATACCGCATGATCAGAGAGATCACGCTGCTCTTTCCCGCGCCGGTACCGCCGATGATCCCCAGCGTCTGTCCCCTGCCGATCGAGAAGGAAACGTCCTTCAACGCCTTCGTGCCGTCGGGATAGGTGAGATCGACGTGCTCGAAGGCGATCTCCTCTTCCCCGCCCGAAAGCTCCGGCGGGATCTTCGCAAGGGAGGCGTCAAGCGCCAGCACCCGTCCGACGCGGTCGGCGCAGGCGGCGCTCTTCGTGACCGTGACGATGAGGTTGGCGAGCTTGATCAGTTCGATCAGGATCTGCGTCATATAGTTATACAGCGCGATCAGCTTGCCGGTCGACAGCGCGCCCGCCTTCACCGATACGGCGCCCGACCACAGAAGCGCCACGATCCCCAGATCGACGATCACCATGGTAAACGGACCGGTGAGCGCCGAAACTCTTCCTGCACGCACGAGCGCGCGGGAAGCGGCGTCATTCATTTTTTCGAAGCGCTTTTTCCGGTGCTCCTCCTGTCCGAAGGAACGGAAAACGCGCATACCCGACAGATTTTCGCGCAGCTCGAGCGTCAGATCCTCAACGGAGGACCGCGACGCCTTATAGCGCCGGATGCTGAAGATCATCACGCCGCCCACGGCGAGCGCCAGCAGCGGCACCGCGACAAGGAACCACAGTCCGCCGCCCGCAAGTCCGCGCGGATCGGCGATGAACGCCATCACGACCGCGCCGATCACCACGACGGGCGAACGCATGAAGAGCCGGAGGACCATATTGACGCCCGTCTGCAGCTGCACGACGTCGCCGGTCAGCATCGTGATGAGGCGGTTGGTCCCCAGGCGGTCGCTCTCGCTTGCCGGCAGGGAAAAGACCTTTTTATAGAGTCCTTTGCGCACTTCCGAGGCGAATCCGACGGCGGCGCGCGCCGAAAAGAACTGCGCCGCCACGGCGAGCGCCAGTCCGGCGAGGGCAAGCAGCGCGAGCAGCAGGCAGTAACGCACGATCAGCGCTTCGTCGTTCCCGCCGATCCCCTCGTCGATGATCTTCGCCACGATCAGCGGCACGAACAGTTCAAACACCGCTTCGGTCATCTTGAAGAAGGGCGCGAGCACGCTCTGCAGCCGGTATTTCTTCATGTAGGGTAACAGTCTGAACATAAACGCCTTTCGCCGCGCCGGGCGGCTCTTTCTGAAATTGTCGTACCGCTCCGCCGCTTACGCCCTCGGGGCGGAAACGTCGACGGGAACGGTTTTGTCAAGTGAAAACGAATATATACAGCATTCGTCTACCGGGCGTCCGAGCAGATGCGCCAGCGCCTTCGCGTAGTAGTACAGCTGTCTTGTATGCCGCACGCGCAGCTCGTTCTCGCAGAAACCGGGAATGCGCGTCTGCGCGGGCGTGAAATGGTCGGTCTTGTAGTCGAAGAGCACGACCGTGCCGTCCTTTTCGATGAAAAAGCCGTCGATCACGCCCTGAATGAGCAGGATCTCGTCCTTCAATTCTTCCTTTGTTTCATCCTTTTCGGCGAAGTCCGCGGCGGGGCACTCGAGAAGAAACCGCCGCTCGCGCACGAGGGTATCCGCCGAGCGCATCCGCTTGAAGAAGGGTCCGCGCACGAACGCTTCGATATGCTCTTCGTCGATCAGTCTGCGCGTTTTTTCGTCGATGAAGCGCTCGTCAAGCAGCCGTTTCGCCTCGTTTGCAACGCCGCCGGCCGCTAACTTCTCCAAGTCGCAGAACTGCATGAAGGTATGCGTCGCCGTGCCGCGCTCCGCGGAGGTCCCCCCGTCGTTTCCCGCGTCCGCGCGGATGAACCGCGGCGCGCGCGCCGGTATTTTCCTTGAGCGGAAGTCCATTCCGGGCAGAGATACGCCCGGGGGCGCCGTCTCCGCTTCGTCCTCCCCGCCGTCCTCGTCGAGCATTCCGGGATAGAGTACGGATACCGCTCTTTTCACGGGCAGATCGACCGCCGCCTGCCGGGGGTATTTGCACGACAGTCGGGCGCCGTATTCCTTCGCGAGCGCGTCGATCTTCGCCGCGTCCGGCGCTTCTGCGGCTTTTTTTGCGCGGTCCGCCGCGATTTCGATCCCCTCGGGATAGGCGTCGCGCACGATATTGCACAGACCTTCCGATCTCCCCAGACCGTAGAAAATCATCGAAAGGAAATCCCGGCAGCGCAGCGCGGGATAGGCCTTGGCGCCGTCAAAGAGGCGCAGAACGTCCAGTTCATCGTCGGTTTTTGAGGTCACGGCGCTGATATACAGCCGGCTCCTGGCGCGCGTGAGCGCGACGTAGAGCAGCCGCATCCGCTCGCTGCGCTGTTTTTCGGTATCGTCGTACAGATGCGCCGCCGAAAACTCGCTCTTCATACGGAAGGCGCTGTTCTTCCGGTCGGGAATGCGCAGATCGACGCCGAACCGCTCTGAAAAATGCAGTACGCCGCTCTGCTCCTTTCCCGCCTGACCGCAGCCGTAAAGCCAGCAGTACCGGAACTGCAGTCCCTTGCTGCCGTGAACGGTCATCAGCTGCACGCGTCCCTTCACCTCGGTCGCGCTCTTGCCGTCGCCGGCGTTGTCGCGCTCCTCCATATCGGAAATGCGCGTCAGCACCCGCCCGATCTGTCCGGCGCCGTCGCCCGACAGCGTGCGCACCAGATCGTAGAAATAGAGGAGATTGTCGCGGATCTGCGCGGCTCTTCCGGGCGTGACGCCCGCGGTCAGACGCGGCAGCAGCCGCGTCTCGCTCATCACTTCGTAAACCAGTCTGTCGGCGGTCCATTCCCTGCTTTTTCTTCTGAATTTCGTAATGAAATCCAGGACCTCGACGGCGCGGGGATCGTTCGTTTTCTCCGCGTAGGCGTCCAGCGCCTTTTTCAGACTGCACTTTTTTCCTTCTTCGCGGATGTGAAGCAGATCGTCGAGCGTGAAGCCGAAGACCGGGCTCTTCATGCCGCCCGCCAGATAAACGTCCTTCGTGGGGTTGTCGATCATCTCGATAAGGCAGCGCAGGAGCAGCACCTCGGGCTGTTTGAAATATCCCCTGCGGCAGTTGACGTTCAGGGCGATCCCTTCACGGTCAAAGGCGCGGCGCAATTGCGGCGCGCCGGTCATTTTCGTCACCAGCACCGCGATGTCCTCCGGCGGCGTGCCGCCGTCGATCAGCGCCCTGATACAGCGCGCGGTGTACGCCGCTTCGGCGTTTTCGGTATCGCCGCCGAAAAGCGGACTGTCTTTGCTCACGAGGCAGATCTGCGGCAGATACCGCTCTTCCCCGTTTTTTTCGACATAGATCAGATCGTCCTCGCGGCGATAGGTCATATCCACGCAGTTGGCAAGCGTCGAAGAGCAAACGCGGTTGACGAACGCGACGATCTCGCGGGAACAGCGGTAGTTCTCTCCGAAATAGATGCTGCCTGTTTTTTCGCCCGCGCCGACGTCCTTATAACTCTCGCGCATTCCGTTGAAGATCGACGGACGGGCGTGCCGGAAGCCGTAGATCGACTGTTTGACGTCGCCGACCATATAGCGGTTGCCGTTCGAGAGCGCCCGGAAAATGGCGTCCTGGATCTCGTTCACGTCCTGATACTCGTCGACGTAGACCTCGTCGAACTCCTTTGTGAGTTCCTTTGCCAGCGGCGTTTTGCCGCCGTTCTCATCGACCAGCAGCCTGAGGGCGTACCGCTCGATATCGGAGAATTCGATGATCCCCGCCGCCTCCTTGCACGAGGCGAGCTGCGTCCTGTAGACCGACAGCAGCCGGTAGAGAACCGAGAGCATCTCCCCCTCTGCCTTCAGAAGCGCGCCGCGGTCGTCATAGGAGAACGCAAGGATCGGCCGGCGCTTTCCGGAGAAGAAATCCTTCATTTCCGCGCGGACGTACCGGAAGCGTTTGCTCTCAAAACTGACTTCGTCTTTTTTCTCGTGCAGGAGGAACTTCTCAAAGGATTTATGCGCGTCCAGCGCGGCAAGGATCGAAGCGGGATCGGTAAGACTGCTTTTTACCCTGCGCGCGGCGTCCAGTTCTTCCGAGAGCATCGTGATATTGATATTGCAGCGGTCGATCCTTCTTCCGATCTTCCCGCCGGGATCTCCCGACGCCGCCGCGTCGGCTTCATATGCGCTTTTACACCGCGAAAGGAACGCCAGATACTCTTCGTATTCCCCGATGCAGAAATCCAGAAATCCGCCGATCTTTTCAAGGATATACGCGCCCGCGGGACTGTCCGCGAAGGGCGCGTCTGCGGCGTTTGTTACGGTCTTCGCCAACTCCGGCAGCACTTCGATGCCCTTGACCGTCGCGTCGATCCGCTCATACAGTCCGATGAAAACTCCGTACAGATCGCTGTCGACGTAACTGTCAAGCACACTGTCGGTGAGCGCCGTGAAGGTCCCGGAAACCTCGGGATCGCCCGACAGGATCTCCATCGCCCGGTCCATCGCCTGCTCGCGGATGCGCCCGATCTCCGCTTCGTCGGGGATGCGCATACGCGGCGAGATCCCCAGAACGTCGAAACGGCTGCGCACGAGCTCGTTGAGGTAACTGTCGATCGTGCAGATGCGCGCCGACGGCAGGATCTTCAATTGCGCGCGGACCCGCTCCTTTCTTTCGGGGGACGCCTCCCCGCTCTTCAACTCCGCTTTCAGGACGTCGCTCATTTTACGCCGCATATCCGCGGCGGAGGCGTTCGTAAAGGTCACGATCAGCATCCGGTCAAGAGACAGCGGATCGACGTCGCGCGTGATGCGCTCGAGGATCCTCCGGCACATCGTGCTGGTCTTGCCCGTGCCCGCGGACGCCGAGATCAGCAGTTCCATGCCGTCGGTGTTCACCGCGAGTTCCTGTTGTGGGTTCAGTTTATCCGCCATAACGTTCTCCTACCGTCTTTCATCGTCATGAATACCGTCACTCGCCGTCGTCGCCGCTGCCGCCGTCGCCGCCGTCGCCGTCCTTGGCGTCCTCCGCGGCGTTCTGCGCTCTGCAGACCGGAAGCATCGGACAGTATTTGCAGTTCGCGTCGCTCCGTCCCGGCGTCGCCGCGGCTTCCCCTTTCCGCATACGCTCGCCCAGCGCCCTGACCGTTTCGTCGATCGACGACAGTTTTTCGCAAAATTCCTTTTCCCCGAGCGCCGGAAGCGTATCGGAGGTATATCTCTTGCCGTCGACGTAAGGCCCGAAGGTCCCGTCGATTTTTTTGTCCATCGCAAAGAGCAGGTCGCGGTCCATCACGCACAGACCGCTGCGCGCGATGCCCTCACGGAGTTTTTTGACGAGCAGTTCCCTGCTCTCTCCGGCTGCGCGCACCTTGGGCATCGAAAGGATGTGATAGACGACCGCCGCCGGCCTGACGGCGTCGCCCTCGCCCGCGCCGATACGCTCCTTGAACCGCGGATCCGCCGTTTCGAGCAGCGCGCGCATATATAACGGCATCTGCAGACCCTTTCCTTCGGCGAGCAGTTTGCTTGTGATCTTCTTTTTCCCGGTCTTATAATCGACGACCCGCAGGTACACGGTATGATCCTTCTTATAGACGTCGACGCGGTCGACCGTTCCCACCACGGTGACGCCGCCCGGCACGACGATCCCGGGAAAGAGCGGGTCGCCCGTTTCCTCGTTGACCGCGCCGCCGCCGGCGTTCGCTCTGAAGGACAGTTCGCAGTACACCGGACGGAAATCCGACTGCGCGAATTCGTCGCGCAGGTTTTCAAGCAGGATATACACGCTCTGCTTCATCCTGCGCAGCAGCCCCTGCACGCGGTAATCGTCGCTGCCGCCGAGCATCGCCCGCTCGATCGCGTTCATCACGGCGTCCGCGCGCGCGTGCAGCTCGGCGTCGGTATACGTGCCAAGCGCTTTGCCCGTTTGGATGCTCTCCCTGACCACCTGCTCGAACACGCTGTGGATGATCGTTCCGATCTCGTTGCTCCCCGTGTCGGGAGAGCACTTCTCTTCCAATGAAAGCAGGTATTCGCAGGTGTAGCCGAAGGGACACTCCGCGAACCGTTCGAGGCGCGACTGCGTCGTGACCGGCGCTTTCCCGCCGTACAGCGTCGCCGCGCACGCGGGCGTGAACGCCTCCGCGCCCGCGGAAAGCGGCGCGCGGGCGGTTTTTTCGGCGGCGTCGCGCTCCACCGTTCCCATCGAGGCAAGAAGCGCCGCGGCTTCCGGAGAACCGTCCCCGGAGAGCGCCTTTTCCAGACAGTTCTGCGCGCCGTACAGAAGGTCCTCCGGCGGGGAAACTTCGTTGTCCGCCTTCGGATAGAAGGAGCAAAGATCCGCAAAAACCTCCGAGGGCTTCGCCGCCGCGCCGCGCAGATCCTTGAGATACGCCGTCATGAAGAGCTTCTTTGCAGGCTGGGTCAGCACGGTATAGAGCAGGTATTCCTCGTCGAAGACCGCCCGCTCCTCGTCGCCCGGCAGGTCGAGATCCAGCGCTCTCAGCGCTTTCGTTTCGGCGCGCGAGAACATCCCGCCGCTTCTGATCTCCGCCGGGAATACGCCCTCGTTCTGTCCTAAGGCGTGCATATATTTAAGTTCTCCGGGCTTGAGCGCGTGCGCGTCGGTGATGAGCACGCGGTCGCTGCCCGGCGGAATCGTCGCAAGCATCGTGCGGTCGGACAGCAGTCCGACCATCATCCGGAATTCGTCGTTGTCGACGGTGACGTCGCCGACGCTGTACACCAGGTCGTCCAACAGATCGCAGAACGCCCCCCAGGTCCTTGCGCAGAGCAGCGCTTCGTCGTTTTCACGGGCTTCGGCGTACTTCTTTTCCTCTTCTTCAAGACGTTCGGACAGGCGCATATCGACGGCGTAGGCGTAAAGCGCCGCCGCCTTTTCCTTCACCGTTTTCCTGCCGCCGAGATCCTCATAGAGCTTCCACAGCGGTTTCATGAGCGCCCTCTTGACTTCTCCGATGCGCTTGAGCGCCTCTGCGCCTTTCTCGCCGGTCTTTCCCGTTCTCCCTTCGGGATTCATCAGGAATTCCCGGTCGGGATCCCAGCGGCGGGCGCCCTCGATGCGCCACATATTGACGTAATCCTCCAGCGCGAAGCAATCGTCGTCGTCGATGCCGGAATACCCGCTGCGCAGATAGGAGAAAAGATCCTCTTTCCTGAAGGAAAAACAGACGAGTCTCAACGCAGACATGACCGCCCTGAACGCCGCGCGCGAGGACAGCGTACGGCTGCTCTTGAGCGTATAGGGAACGCCGTTCGATTCAAACACCCGGTCGATGATCCCGGTATACGCGTCGAGGTCGCGCACCGCGACGGCGTGATCGCGATAGCGTCCGCCGTTCTCCTGCACGTCGCGCAGGATGCGCGCCGCGGCGGTCTTGCACTCCTCGTAAATATCCTCCGCCGTGTACAGACTGATATTGCGCTCTTCGCCGGTATAGGGTGCGGCGAGCGGATCGAACAGCCACTTTTCGAGGTGTATCAGATCCTTCTCCTTCGCCGTGATCCGCAAACAGACGACCTCCCGGTCGACCCGGCAGCCAACGCGCCGCGCCGATTTCAGGAGCATGTCGCGGCACCAACGGAGTTTTCCGAAGACCGTACGGTCGTCGTCGGGCAGGTATTCCAGCCCCACCGTCACGTTATCCGCCTGCGCCATCGCGCGCTCGACGACTCTGATCTCCTGCCCGGAGAAGGCGGTGAGCGTATCGACGAACACTTCCTTGCCCTTGAAGAAGGGATGAACGCCGAGCAGTTCGTACAGGCGCGTCATATCGTCCTCGGGATCGTCGTAACGGTCGCGCAGAAGTCTCACGTACGCCTCGTAGATCTCGGCGAGATCGCCGCATTTCTTCCTGAGCTCGGGCGCGCAGGCGTCGGACGCCGCGGCTTCCTTGAATTTTTCCGGCGGGATCGCGGCGCGCTGATAGGAGACGATGCTCTCGAGCATCGTCTCAATGGTGCCGGCGTCGCGCAGCTGCAGCTGCTTATAGGCGGTGAGCCGATCCTTCACTTCGGAAAGCGCCCGCCACATCATCAGCATCATGCCGCCCTTCCCGGCGTAATTGTAGCAAAGCCCGCCGTGGGTGCGGAACGCCAAGTCGCAGAGGCGCTTGAAGGAAAGGACCTCCAGATCCATCATCCTGCGCGCGGTGCAGACCTTTGCCAGCTCCTGCTCGGCGGAGACCGAAAAGCGCTCCGAGACGATCAGGATGACCTTCTTTTGCCGGTCCAGCGCGTTTTTGATCTGATTTGTGAGGTATTCGCTCTTGTCGCTGCCCGGGCAGCCGTAAACCAGTCGGAGCATGGATCCTCCATTTCACCGTCCGTTCGCCGTCAGCGGAAAACGGAACGGTATTCTTCAGACGTCGGCGTCCTTTGCGTAACGGAAGCCGTTTTCGGCAATGAATTTCTTTCTGCCCTCCAGGTCGTCGCCGAGCAGCGTCTCAAAGATCGCCGCGGTCGCCGCGGCGTCCGCGGGAGAGACGCGGATGAGGCGCCTGGTCGCGGGATTCATCGTCGTTTTGGACATCATCTCGGCGGTGTTCTCACCCAGACCCTTCGAGCGCTGAAGCATATACTTTTTGTTATTGAGTTTTCCTAAAATCTCTTCCTTTTCGCGCTCGTCGTAGGCGAAATAAGTGTCCTCTCCGACGGTGATCTCGTAGAGCGGCGTTTCGGCGATATGCACCTTGCCCATCTCTATGAGCGTCGGAAGCAGACGGTAGAAGACCGTGAGCAGCAGCGTGCGGATCTGGAAGCCGTCCTCGTCGGCGTCGGTACAGATGATGATCTTACTCCACTTCAGCGACGCGCGGTCAAAGGGCGCGAGATCGCCCTTGACCTTGCCCGACAGCTCGACTCCGCAGCCGATCACCTTCAACAGATTGACGACCACTTCGCTCTTGAAGATCTTTTCGTAGGTGGTCTTCATGCAGTTCAGCGTCTTGCCGCGCACCGGAAAGATCGCCTGGAACTCGGCGTTGCGCGCGAGCTTGCAGGAGGACATCGCGCTGTCGCCCTCGACGATATACACTTCCCTCTTTTCGGGATCCTTGCTGCGGCACCCCACGAACTTGTCCACGCGCGAGGCGACGTCCATCATATTGCCCGACAGCTTCTTGCGGATGTCGAGCCGCGTCTGCTCGGCGCTCTCGCGGCTGCGCTTGTTGAGCAGCACCTGTGCCGCGATCTTTTCCGCCTCCATCGGCCGCTCGATGAAATAGATCTCGAGGGTCTTTTTGAACCATTCGGTCATCGCCTCGGCGATGAAAGAGTTGGTGATCGATTTCTTGGTCTGATTCTCATAGGAGGTCTGCGTGGAGAAACTGTTGACGACGAGGATCAGACAGTCGGAAATATCGGCGAAGGTCACCTTCGCCTCGCCCTTCTTGTACTTGTTCTGCTGACGCAGATACTTGTCCAGCGCCGACACGAAGGCGCTCTTCGTCGCCTTTTCGGGCGAGCCGCCGTGCTCGAGCCAGCTTGAGTTATGGTAATACTCGATCGCGTGCTCGCGGTTTGAAACGCAGAAGGACATCTCCATTTTCAGCTTGTAGTCGTCCATATCCGCGCGGTCGCGCCCCGACGTTTCGGTCTTGAAGAAGGTGGGCTCGGTCAGCGCCGTATCGCCCGCGAGTTCGGAAACGCGCTCGACGATGCCGCGCTCGTAACAGAAGTCCTGAACGTCGAACTTCCCTTTTTCGTTTTCGTTTCTGAAAACGAAATGCACGCCGCTGTTGACCACCGCCTGCCGCTTGAGAGTCTCGACGTAGTATTCCGCGGGGATATCGACGTCGGTGAAGACCTCGAGGTCCGGCAGCCAGCGGATGACGGTGCCGTGCTTCTTGTCGCGCGGCATCAGGGGCGTGACCTTCAATTTGCCCGAGGGCTTGCCCTTTTTGAAATGCATCTCCGAAAGCTCGCCGCCCGAGTAGGAGCGTACTTCCATATATTCGGACGCGTACTGCGTGGCGCAGGCGCCCAGACCGTTTAAACCGAGGGCGAAGCCGTAGTTGCCGCCCTCGCTGTTGTTCTCATATTTGCCTCCGGCGTAGAGCTCACAGAAAATAAGGTCCCAGTTGAACCGCTTCTCCTTCTCGTTCCAGCCCATCGGCACGCCTCTGCCGTCGTCCTCGACCTCGATCGAGCGGTCGGCGAAGCGGGTCACGGTGATCGTGCTGCCGTACCCCTCGCGCGCCTCGTCCACCGAGTTGGAAACGATCTCGAACACCGCGTGTTCGCAGCCCTCCAGCCCGTCCGAGCCGAAGATGACCGCCGGGCGCTTGCGCACTCTGTCCGCGCCCTTGAGCTGCTTGATACTCTGATTGCCGTATTCTTCTTTTTTTAAATCCTTTACTTCCGCCATTTCGATCCTGTCACTTTCTTTCTCGATATTATGAAAAAACCATATTCTTACAAATATATTATACCTGTTGACGGCATATTTGTCAACCCGGTCGAAAAGATATTTTTTGCTCTTCGACCTTGCATTTTACCGTCGGGTGTGCTATGATAGCGTCAGAAACTTCGCGCAAGGGAAAGGAGGGAACGGATTGGATCTCAAAGACCGGCTCGACGGTTTTTTCGAAGAGCGGCGGATCTTTCTGCACGCCGTTCTGCCCCTTTCAGACTGCATTGTGACCGACGCGGCGCTGCTTGAAAAGGAAGCGCCCGGCGCGCGCACGGCAATCCTCTACGTCCTGCCCTACCTGACCGGCAGAACGGAGGAGCACAATATCTCGCTCTACGCGCAAAGCGGCGATTATCACCTCCTCATCCGGAAAACGAACGGAGAACTGGCAGATTTTTTGCAATCGCTTCTGCCCGGCGCCTCCTTTGCGGGATTCGGCGACCGTTCGCCGTTCGACGAGCGCCGGACCTTCGCCTCGGCAGGTCTGGGCGTCCTCGGCGACAACGGCCTGCTGATCACAAAGCGCTACGGCTCCTTCGCCTTTTTGGGCGAGGTGATCACCGACGCCGATCCTGCGCTTCTGGGCGCCGCCGGAACGTCCTCCCCCGCGGGATGCCTGCACTGCGGCGCCTGCAAAAGCGCCTGCCCGACGCACTTCGAGGACTGCGCGTCCGGCTACAGTCAGAAAAAGGGTGAACTGACCGGAAAGGAGAAGGAAGCGGTCCTGAAAACCGGTCTGGTCTGGGGCTGCGACCTCTGTCAGACCGTATGTCCGCTCAACAGGAACGCCGAAGCCTCGCCGCTTCCCTTCTTTTACGAAGACCGCGTCGCGGTATTAACGAAAGCGCGCCTGGACGCGATGAGCAGGAAGGAACTGCGCGCCCGCGCATTCGGCTGGCGCGGCAGACAGCCGCTTCTGCGCAATCTCGCGCTTTTTGAAGACGCGAAAAAAGAGGAAAAAAAGGTATGAAAATCGATCCCGAAGCGCGCGCGGAGAAGGCGCTCGCCCTCTTTTTGGGAGGATACAACTGTTCTCAGGCGGTGTTCTGCGCTTACGCCGACCTTCTTTGCCTTGACGACCGCGCGGCGTTCGCCCTCTCCTCGTCCTTCGGCGGCGGGATCGGACGGATGCGGATGATCTGCGGCACCCTGTCGGGCGCTTTCATGGTCCTGGGGTATCTGTACGGACGCTACGAACCCGGCGACAACGGCAAAAAAGCCGAATTGTACGCGCGCGTACGCGAGATCGCCGACCGATTTAAGAAAGAACGCGGTTCTGTCGTCTGCGCCGAACTGCTGGCGGCGGGCGGCGTGGATCCGAACCCCGGCGGCGCGCCCGAAGCGCGCGATCCCGCGTTCTATAAAAAGAGAAAGACCTGCGTTGTCAGCGTCGCCCTCTCGGCGCGCATCCTCGGCGAATACATCGTAAATCATCCCGTCAACGGAGGTAACGAGCAATGATCATCAAAGGCATACAGAAAACGTCCATGGTCGATTATCCGGGACTGCTCTGCGCGACCCTCTTCACGCCCGGCTGCAACCTGCGCTGCCCCTTCTGTCACAACGCCGTGCTGGTGACCGGCGGAGACGGCGGCGGGCGTATCGAGGAAGAGGACGTCCTGTGGTTTTTAGAGCAGCGCAAAGGGCGGCTGGACGCCGTGACGATCACCGGCGGAGAGCCGCTTCTGCAGGACGGGATACCGGAATTCGTAAAGAAAATACGGGATCTCGGATACAGGGTGAAACTCGACACAAACGGCTGCTTTCCCGACAAGCTCTACGCGCTCACGAAGGACGGACTGTTCGATTACGTCGCGATGGATATCAAGAACAGCCCCGCGCTCTACGGAAAAACCGTGGGGATCGAGCCGTTCGATATCAGCCCGGTCCTCTCGAGCATCGAGGTCTTAAAGAGCGGAGAGACTCCCTATGAATTCCGCACGACCGTCTCGAAGACCTTTCACACCGAGCAGTCGCTGCGCGAGGCGGGCGAACTCATCCGGGGGGCGGAATACTGGTATCTGCAGGCGTTCAAGGACTCGGGAAACATCCTCGGAAGCGGGATTGTGGGATATGACGAAATTGAACTTCAAAACTTGTGCAAGGTGCTTCAAGGGTATGCGAAACAGGTGATTTTACGGGGGGTGTGACCACAAGATATTGTGGTTCATCCCCTAAAAAAATACAAAATATTGTGTTTTGCCCCCTTGACAAGAGGAAAGAAATCTGTTACAATGATCAAGGCTTCGGGACGGGATACCGACGGGATCCGACGTTTTCCGACGCCCAAAAACAGCATTCACGGGACTGCCTTGTTCGTTTTACGGATAAGCAGTCCTTTCAAACGGTAAACGACAGAAAAGAACGGAGAAGATCATGTATCAGGTAGTAAAAAGGGACGGGAAAGTCGCCGCTTTTGACATCTCGAAGATCTCGGCGGCGATCAAGAAGGCGTTTGACGCAACAGAGAAAGAGTATAACGACGACATCATCGATATGATCGCCCTGAAGGTCACGGCGGACTACGCGCCCAAGATCAAGAACGGTCAGATCGGCGTCGAGGAGATCCAGGACAGCGTCGAGCGGGTGCTGGGCAAAGCGGGTTACGAGGACGTGGCGAAGGCGTACATCCTCTACAGAAAGCAGAGAGAAAAGATCCGCAATATGAAATCGACGATCCTTGACTACAAGGACGTCGTCGACAGTTACGTCAAGAGCATCGACTGGCGCGTCAAGGAGAATTCGACCGTCACCTATTCGGTGGGCGGACTGATCCTCTCGAACTCGGGCGCCATCACCGCCAACTACTGGCTCTCGGAGATCTACGACGAGGAGATCGCCAACGCGCACCGCAACGCCGACATCCACCTGCACGATCTCTCAATGCTCACCGGCTACTGCGCGGGCTGGTCGCTGCGGCAGCTCATCAAGGAAGGCCTCGGCGGCATTCCCGGAAAGATCACCTCCTCCCCCGCGAAGCATCTGGCGACCCTCTGCAATCAGATGGTCAACTTCCTCGGGATCATGCAGAACGAGTGGGCGGGCGCGCAGGCGTTCTCGTCCTTCGACACCTATCTCGCCTCCTTCGTCAAATACGACAAGCTTGACTACGACACGGTCAAGAAGTGCATCGAGAGCTTCATTTACGGCGTGAACACCCCGTCGAGATGGGGCACGCAGGCGCCCTTCTCGAACATCACCCTCGACTGGGTCTGCCCCGCGGACCTGGCGCCCCAGAAGGCGATCATCGGCGGCAAGGAAGCCGATTTCACCTACGGCGACTGCCAGAAGGAAATGGACATGGTCAACAAGGCGTTCATCGAGATCATGATCGAGGGCGACGCCAACGGCAGAGGCTTCCAGTACCCCATCCCCACCTATTCGATCACGAAGGATTTCGACTGGTCGGAGACCGAAAACAACAAACTGCTCTTTGAGATGACCGCAAAATACGGCACGCCCTATTTCTCCAACTACATCAACAGCGATATGGAGCCCAACGACGTGCGCAGTATGTGCTGCCGTCTGCGCCTCGACCTGCGCGAACTGCGCAAGAAATCGGGCGGCTTCTTCGGAAGCGGCGAATCGACGGGTTCCGTGGGCGTGGTGACGATCAATATGCCGCGCATCGCCTACCTCTCCAAAACGCCCGAGGAATTCTACCGGCGGTTAGACAAGATGATGGACATCGCCGCGCGCTCCCTGAAGGTCAAGAGAACGATCATCACAAGACTGCTCGAAGAGGGGCTCTATCCCTACACGAAACACTATCTCGGCACCTTCGACAACCACTTCTCGACGATCGGTCTTGTCGGCATGAACGAGGCGTGCCTCAACGCCTGCTGGCTGCAGAAGGATCTGACGCACGAGGAAGCGCAGGCGTTCACGAAGGACGTCCTCAACCATATGCGCGAGCGTCTGTCCGACTATCAGGAGGCATACGGCGACCTCTATAACCTCGAGGCGACCCCCGCCGAATCGACCTCCTACCGTCTTGCAAAGCACGACGTCGCGCGCTTCCCCGGCATCATCACCGCGGCGAAATCCTGCGACGACACCCCCTACTACACCAACTCCTCTCACCTGCCGGTCTCCTACACCTCCGACATCTTCGACGCGCTCGACGTGCAGGACGAACTGCAGACCCTCTACACCTCCGGCACCGTCTTCCACGCGTTTTTGGGCGAGAAACTCGGCGACTGGAAAGCGGCGGCGAACCTCGTGCGCAAGATCGCCGAGAACTACCGGCTGCCCTATTACACCCTCTCCCCGACCTATTCGATCTGCCGCGACCACGGCTATATCTCGGGCGAGCAGTACACCTGCCCGAAATGCGGCAGGAAGACCGAGGTCTACTCACGTATCACCGGGTACTACCGTCCGGTGCAGAACTGGAACGCCGGCAAGACGCAGGAATTCAAGGACCGCAGGGAGTACGTGATCGAAACCTCGATCCTGAAGCACGGCGCGCCCGCCAAGAGCGTTCCGGCGCCCGAGGAAAAGCCGGCGCCCGCGGCGGCGGGGACCGAACGTTCGATCCTCTTCGCCACCCCGACCTGTCCGAACTGCAAGATCGCGATGCCGATGCTCGACAAGGCGGGGATCGGATATGAAAAGGTCTTCGCGACCGAGCAGCCGGAACTCGCCAAGTCCTTCGGCGTCATGCAGGCGCCGACCCTCGTCGTCACCGACGGCAGAAACTTTAAAAAGTACACCGGGATCGGCGAGATCAAGTCCTATATCACTTCAAAGAAATGACCCCGGAGCGCCGCGCGGGCGCTGAAAACAGATAACGCCGGTACCTCTCTTTGGCGTCGTCCGCCCGGCGGCAGCCGCCGCCGTGCGGACGCTCCGCTCATTGCGGGGCGCGCGATGCGCACCGCATAAGAGATACCGAACGAAGGGCGCCGCATCTGCCCGGAAGCAATGCGGCGCCGTTTTTTGAAGTTTTACAGAGGAAGGTACGCTATGTACGATATTCTCATCGTCGGCGCGGGTCCCGCGGGACTGACCGCCGCCATTTACGCCCGCAGAGCGGGCAAATCCGTACTGATCATCGAAAAGGGGGGCTTCGGCGGTCAGATGACCTATTCCCCGAAGATCGAGAACTATCCCGGTTTTGCCGCCCTTTCGGGTATGGAACTCGCCGACAAGATGGTCGGGCAGGCGCTGGCGCTCGGCGCGGAGATCGAGATCGACGCCGTTCTCTCGATCGAGAACACGCCGGAAAAGAAGATCCTGCACGGTGAGACCGGCGACTACGAGGGAAAAACGGTGATCGTCGCCACGGGCGCGAAGCACCGCCTGCTCGGCGTGCCGGGCGAAGAGGAACTGATCGGGAACGGCATCTCCTTCTGCGCGGTCTGCGACGGCGCCTTCTTTGAGAACGAGGACGTGCTGGTCGTGGGCGGCGGCAACTCGGCGCTTCAGGAAGCGGCGCTCCTGTCCGCGTCCTGCCGCAGCGTCACGGTCATCCAGAATCTCCCCGTCCTGACGGGCGAACGGCAGCTTCAGGAACTGCTCTTTGCCAAGGACAACGTGAAGTTCGTCTACAACGCGACGGTCGAGCGCTTTGAAAAAGAAGGCGAGACCGTCAAAACGACGGTCTCGGAAAAAGGCAAAGAGAAGGTCTTCTATTCCGACGGCGTTTTCGTCGCGATCGGGCTCGCCCCCGACAACAAGCCGTTTGAGGGGACCGTGACGCTCGACAACGGCTACGTCGTTTCGGGCGAGGCGTGCGAGACCTCCTGCCCCGGCGTTTACGCTGCGGGCGACTGCCGCACGAAATCGGTCCGGCAGATCGCCACGGCGATCGCCGACGGCGCCGTCGCGGCGCTCGCGGCGTGCAGATACGTCGAAAATACGTAAACCGCTCTGAATCTGTGGGGGCTGCTTCGTTTGCAAACGGAGCAGCCCCCCAAAATTATAATTTGTATCCCGTGACCGTCGTCAAGGCGATCTCCCTGCCGAGGTCGTCGTAAACCGTGACCGTATAGACGCCCGTCGTCTGCCCGCTCTTGATCCTGCGGGCGCGCGCGAACAGGCGCGTCCCCTTCGTCATCCTCAGATACTGCGTGGACGCGTCGAGCGCAACGGTGGGCTTGTGGTCGTTGTTGGCGGCGACGGCGTAGGCGAAATCGGACAGCGTGCAGATCACGCCGCCCATGACGCCGCCCATCGCGTTGCGGTGATCCTCGCGCAGCGTCATCGCGCACAGCGCCCCGTCGTCGTACAGTTCCTCGATCGTCATGCCGTTGACCGCCGCGAAGCGGTCGCCGGTAAAGAAGGATCTCGCTTCCTCTATATCCTTAAATACTGCCATCGTTCGGTTTTCCTCCTGTTTTTGCCGGATGTTTTCCGATCACCTTTCTGATCGCTCCGCTGCTCTCAAATCTTCTTTTCACGTTGTCCCAGATCACTTCGCCGCCGCTCTTGGCGGCGTTTTTCAATCCCTCAAGTATCTGTCGCCGCGCGTCCGGGTCGGTCGACATCACGGCGCGCAGAACGGCGTTATACCCTTCGCGCTTGTTTTCCCCGAGCTCCCCGAAGGTGGTGCATCCGGAGCTTTCCAAAGCGTCGAAAAGAGCGTCGAGCGCGATCTTCCTCTTTTCGGGCGGCATCGAGATCATCCACTTCTGCACCGCTTCGTCGGTGAAGACACTGCTGGGCGACCGCTCATCCGCCGTTTCAAAGAAGGGACCGCGCACCTGCCAGGTGTAGACGTTGTGCTGTCCCAGACCCCTGCCGTCGCTCTTCACGACCGTTCTGTCGGATCCGTCGGGCAGAAGGATGCCGACGATCGACGATTCGGGGATATACTTTTCGATCTTCCGGCGCACGGCGGCGTACTCAACGCTTCCCGCAAGAACGGCGTTCAGTCCCGGACCGTCGTTTGAAAACACGGTCCTGACGCGCTCGGGGGCAAGCCCGAACGCCGCGGCGTATACCGCGAGATTGCCGCCCTTGCTGTGACCGCCGAGATAGAACGCGCCGTCAAGGCTGTCCGAGGCGCGCCGCGCGTAGTCCGCCGCTTCGCGCTGACCTTCCGTGACGTCCATGAACGCCAGCTCCGCGTCCTCCCGCCAGCCGACGAAGGAGTCGTCGGTCCCCTCGAAGGCAAGATAGATCCCGCCCTCAAAAAGGAAGGAGGCGGCGGCGAACTGGACCGTTCTCTGTCCGTCGAAGGTCTTTTCATAGCCGCAGACGCGCACGTCCCGGAAACGGGCGCTCTTCGCCGCCCTCTCAAAAAGCGGAAAGGGATCGCCCGCGCCGCCGCGCGCGCCCCGTCCGAGCGCCGTATAGCGCTCAAAAGCGTCCGCAAGCGACACCGAAGTCGAAAAGCCGTCCGGCACGGCACCCTCAAGATCGGTATAGATCAGTTTTGAAAAAACGAGATTATCGACCGGGCAGAAGGGGGACGCGTCAAAGGTCAGGTCTCCGCGCCAGTCGATATAATCGAGAATATTGCTCACAAAAGATCCTCCAAAGCGGCTTTCCAGACTGAAATCAGCTTCTCCGTCGTCCACGCGGCGTTCGCCGGACTGGTGGACGGCAGATATCCGGCGGGGATCGCAAGAGACGGCTCTATGTACCTGTGATATAATTTTTCCGCCGTTTTCCCGTTGACATAGATCCGCTTCACAGGCGCGCGGTCGATGATCACGCGCAGATCGTTCGGCAAAACGTCTTTGATACTCGCGTCGCTCGATCCCGAGATCCTGCAGGAAGCCGCCACGTCCCAGAGCGCCACGCGGTGCCGCAGCAGGAAGTCCTTTTTCTCTTCATTCGTTTGCGGCAGCGCGTCCTCAAAGACCGCCGCCAGCACCCGCCAGAAGCGGTTTTGCGGATGTCCGTAAAAATAGCCGCTCGCTCTGGATCTGACCGACGGGAAACTGCCCAGTATCAACACCCGGCTGCGCCCGTCGAAGGTCGGCGGAATGGGATGAACGGCGACGCCGCTCTGCCTTTTCTGTTCTGCGCTCATTGGCGGTTTCCCTTCCCCGGTCCTGCGGACGTTCACTGCTTTTTCCGCATCTTTTCAAACTTGCTTCTGTACATTTCGGCGTCGGAGGCGGCAATGCAGTCGGTGATCGATTCGTCCGGCGCGGTAACGGTCGACGCGCCGAAGGAGACCGACAGGACCCTGTCCTTGATCACGTAGGAGGGCGCGTCCTTGATCGGTTCCTTGATGAGCCGGAGATACTCGTGCACGCCGTCTCCGTGCTCCTCGATCACGTAGGATGTTCCCCGCACCGTCGCGACGATCTGCATATCGCCGGCAAAGGCCTTGCGGGCGTTCTCCCGGTCCTTGCGCACCTCCAGATCGGTTTTCCCGCGGATCGTCCAGTTCGGATCGTCCGGGATATCGATAGTGCGGTCGTTCTCTCTTTCGGATGCGATCAGAAGTGTTTTCACGGCGTCGTCCCCTTCTCTTCCAGATTTTTGTAGTATTCCTCAAGTCTCGGACGGGCGGCGACGTAATACGGCAGAAGCGCCGCGTCGAACTGGCTGCCCATGCCCTCCTTAATGATCGCGTTCGCCTTCTCAAAGGACATTTTTTCCTTATATACGCGCTTCGAGACCAGCGCGTCGTAGACGTCGGCGACCGCCATGATCCGCGCGCAGAGCGGGATCGCGTCGCCCTTCAGCCCCTCGGGATAGCCCGAGCCGTCGACGCGCTCGTGATGATAGTGCGCGACGTTCTCGGCGATGCGCGCGAATTCCCGGTCGTCGGTGTTTTTTAAGATCTCGTGTACGATGCGCGCGCCCTCGGAGGCGTGTTTTTTCATTTCTTCGAATTCCTCGGGCGTATAGCGCCCGGGCTTGCGCAGGATCGCGTCGTCGACGGCGATCTTCCCGAGGTCGTGCATCGGCGCCGCCTTGACGATGTCGCGGCAGAATTCCTCGCTCATCCCGAAGGCGTTTTCCTTTTTCATCTCCTCAACGAGGATCCGAACGACTTCGCTTGAGCGGCGGATATGACCGCCGGTCGAATTGTCGCGGCTTTCAACCATCGTCGCCATGCCCAGGATCAGCTGATCGTGCATCTCGATGATGTGCGCCGTCTTCTTTTCGACCTCCTTCTTCAGGTCCTCGTTATAGGAGCCGAGCAGCTTGACGTATTTCCGGTTCTGCGTGTCGTCGGTGATGAACAGTTCGTATCCGCGCTTGCGCTTGCCGTCAAAGAGATAATTGACCGAAACGAGGTAGATCCTGTCGCCGCGCTCGAATTCGATCTGATTGTTTTTGTTATCCGCGGCAAAGCCGGTAAGCCATGCGAGCAGGTTTTCCTTCATGAACAAATCGGCGTCGATCTTCCGGTCGACCGTCAGCCCGTTCAACTCCGGGAATACCGTCTTCGCCGTCTCGTTGCTTCCGAGATACCGGAAGCCGAAGTCAAAAGAGGCAAGTCCGGTCTGTCCCGCTTCGACCAGCGACTCGACCGCCGTATCGGTGACGTCGTACAGACACATCCGGTAGGCGATGATCAGACAGATCATCAGCGCGAAGGCGTAGGAAGCGGGCGTCGGATCGATATCCACGAGGTACCGTCCGGCAAAGAAGGAGAACGCCGCCGCCGTGACCGGCAGGAACAGCAGGAAAATGGTCTTGCGCGAGACCTGCTTCTTCTTGAAATAACTGTAAAGGATCACGCCGACCGAAAGCGCCAGATAAAGCGCGGCCAACCCGATGAAAACGGTATGCAGCGGTCCGTACTCCTTGATCAGCACCGATACGCCGTCCTTCTTCACCATCGAAACGCTCTTGTAGTAGATCGGAAGTTTTCCGATCGTCAGCGTGGACAGCAGAAGCGCCGTGCTGACGGCGAACATGAGCACCCGCAGAACGCGGTGGATCCTGACCTTGCAGAGGTTGAGGACGATGAAGAGCACGAACAGCGGCAGATAGGTCCCGCCGATATAGGTCAGAAGCAGTCCGCTCAGCGCCTCCTCGAGCGTCGCCGCGCGCGGCATCAGCATATATCCGAAATTGGCGACCGGCACGATGAAATACAGCAGCGTGATATGCACGTCGTTGTGCTTATGCCAGAGCAGGATATACAGGAATACCAGACAGACGGACAGGATCAGAACGGCGTCGTAGTACGCGATGATCATATAACAGTCCTCACACGTTCAGTTCTTCGATGTCGTACACGTAATCGATCGAGGCGATCGCCTCGATGATCTCCCTGTGGGTCTTGTACTTCTTGAGTTCCGGGCTGTTGACCGTCAGGGAGATCGTATAGACCGAGAGCCCCGAATTGACGTACGCGGGATTGAATTCAACGTCGTCGACGATCAGTCCGAGTTTGCGGATCGTTGCGATGAAGTCCTTCAGATTGCTGCTGCTCGTGAGCTCCAGGTGCACTTCGAAATGATTGGAGCGGTTTTTTAAGTACTTTTCCACGCCGTTGAAGCAGGCGAGCGATACCAGCACCGCGATAAAACCGATAGCGCCGACGGTATAAAATCCCGCGCCGATCGCCAGTCCCAGAAGCCCGACCGCCCAGAGCCCGGCGGAGGTCGTCAGACCTCTGATCTGATTGCGCGAACTGAAGAGGATCGAATTGGTGGTGATGAGGGCGATCGCAACGACCGACGCGCCCGAAATGATATACAGCGACCCGCCCGTAAGGTCCCGGATGAACATATCGGTGATCATCGCGAAGGTCGTGCCGATCGAAATGACGATGAAGGTCCTCAGTCCCGCCGAATGACGTTTGCTGGAACGCTCGCAGCCGATCACCGCCGCAAAGAGCAGCGAAAGGAAAACGCGCAGCAGTATCGACCATACGTTGAGTTCCGCCGACCATGCGCCGAGCAGTTTTGCAATGGGATCCATATCTTGTTTCTCCTTATACAGTTTGATCTATCTTCTTCCGCGGAAGCCGGTCTTTCGCTGATTCGGATAGTAAAGGTCGAAGTTCTCCGCTTCCTCCGTGAACGCCTCCTCCGCGGGATTGGCTTCGCGTTTCGGCAGTTCTTCGCGAATGGTATTGATGCGTTCGATCAGCAGTTCGACCTCGTTCTTCTCTTTGGCGGCTTCCTCCTCCACCGGGACGATCGTCTCGATCTTGTTGGAATAGGCGCCGGAGAGATAGAGCGACAGTTTTGCGCTGGCGGGACCGATCAGTTCGTAGAGCACGCTCGAGGAGAGGATGATCGTCTGTAAGGCGTTCCCCGTTTCGCCGCCGAGCGTCCGCGCGCCGAGCGCGGCAAGCCCGATGGCGACGCCCGCCTGCGGGATGAGCGCCAGCCCCAGATAGTTGCGCACTTTCCGGTCCTTGCCCGCGGCAGCCGAGCCGGCGAAGGCGCCGCCGTATTTGCCCGCGATCCTGACGATGAAGTAGAGCACGCCGATGACGATCAGCGGCGTTGCGCCCAGCGACCCGGAGGGCGAGATCAGCGCCTTGAGATCAAAGGAGATCCCCGAACGCACGAAGAAGAGCAGCAGGATCGGCGGGCTGAAATAATTGAGCTGTTTGAAGAGTTTGTCGTCGCCCGTCAGATTGATGTAGACCATGCCCATCGACATACAGCCCAGCAGCGGCGAGATCTCGAGCATCGCGCAGATCCCGCAGAAGGTGAAGAGCAGCGCGATGGCGATGATCAGGCGGTTGTCGCTGCTCTTTCTCTTGGCGATCGCCAGTTTCATGACGACGCCGAAGAGCGCTCCGACGGCGATGACGCCGAGGTTCGTAAGCAGCGGTACGGCGATCCCCGAAAACCTGAATCCGTCGCCGGAGGTCGACGCGACGGCGATCGAGATCGCCACGCTGTACGCCACGAGTCCCACGATGTCGTCGAGCGCCACGACCTGCAGAAGGGTATCGACGAAATCGCCCTTCGCGCCGGTCTGACGGATGGTCATGAGGGTAGAGGCGGGCGCCGTCGCCGCGGCGAGCGCCGAGAGTACGATCGAGAAGGCGAGCGGCAGGCGCAGGATGACATAGGTCAGGATGAAGACCAAAACCGACGCCGCGAGCGATTCGAAGAGCGTGATGATCATGACCTTGACGCCGTTCTTTTTCAGCACGTCCAGTTTGAAGAATTCGCCGGTACTGAAGGCGATGAACGCCAGCGCGATATCGGGCAGGAATTCGGTATGGACGAGGATATCCTTCGGTATAAGATCGAGACAGAACGGTCCGATCAGGATCCCGACGACGATATAGCCCGTGACGTTGGGCAGTTTGAAAAGAGAGGTCAGCCGCGTCATCAGAAATCCGCCGATCAGCATGATCGACAGCGCGATGATCGTCACCGCGACCGGCGGCAGGTGTTCGTAAAGTCCGTTGAGCATATTCTTTGCCTTTCAGGGCGCGCGGCGGTCGTCCGCCGCCCGGCGGTTTTCAATAGCGTCTGCCGGCGCGCAGGCGCTGACAGAATTCATAGGGAACAGCAAGTTTTCCTCTCCCGGTCCCGAGCGCGATACCGGGCTTGGCGTCGCCGTGGTAGTCCGAGCCGCCGCTCTCGAGCAGTCCGAACGTGCGCGCCAGTTCTTCCGCGGCAGCCGTCTGCTCTTCGTCAAACTCGCTGTAATGCGTTTCGACGCCGACCAGTCCCTCGTTTTTTGCGGCGGGCAGAAAAACGCGCAGCTGTTCATAGGTCAGATTGAGAAAGGGGTGCGCCAGCACCGCTTTCCCGCCGTACATTCCGATGAAGCGGATCGTGGTGAACACGCTCAGCCGTTCCGCGGGAACGTAAAACCCGTTTCCCTCCTTCAACACTCCGTCAAACGCCTCTTTCACGCTGCCGGCGTATCCCTTGTCGACGAGCACCTGCGCGACGTGCGCGCGGTTGAAGATCGCCGAATCGGTTTTTGCCGCGGCTTCTTCAAAAGTCACGGCGTACCCGGCGGCGCAGAGTTTTTCGATCATACGCCGGTTGGCTTTCTCCTTTGACAGAAGCGCCAGTTTGACGTAGTCGGCGATCTGGACCCAGTGCTCGCGCGGAAAAAACAGTCCCACGATGTGGAGTTCGACCGGTTTTTCCCGCCCTTCGATCCGGTAATCCGTCGAAAACTCGCATCCCGCGACCGTTTCGACGCCGAATTCCTCTCCCGCGCGCATGAATTCTTCAAGTCCCGCGGCGTTATTGTGGTCGGTCAGCGCCACCGCCGACAAGCCGATTTCCTTCGCCATGCGCACGATCTCCCGCGGCGTTTTGCTGCCGTCCGAAAAGGTCGAATGGGTGTGCAGATCGCAGAACTTCATACAGATGCTCCTTTTATGCCGCTTCGTCTTTCAGAAGCGCGGGATCGACGCGCATCACGCGTCTTTCGGCAAAGGGCAGAAGTCCTCCGCCGTATTTGAGAACGCCCGACTCGAAAGCGATCAGCAGCCTGCCGTCGGTCACGTCCATATCCTCGCTCATGTGCGGCATCATCACGGTCGCCTTTTCGCGCCTGCCGTCGAGGATGCGCAGGGGCAGATCCCTGCCGTCATAGGAAAACACGCCGTCCTCGCCCGCAAGATCGTAGATCTTCAGGCGCGAATCGTGCAGACCGTAGGAGCAGGAAAGGTAGGCTTTTCCGCCGTAAAACGCGGCGCCCTGCACCTCGTCGCACACAGCGAACGCGGAGGAGACGGCGTTGTTCACGCCGAACGGAAGCCCCGGATCGAGCGGATAGGCGAAGATCATCGCCCGATAGGTCCCGTCGGCGCTCCCGACGGCGTGGCTTTCGTCGGTTTCGTAGCCGTCGCGGTGGAATTCGCCGACGTAGAGGTATTTGCCGTCGTTCGAGCAGAAGGAGGAGCGCACCGGCACGTCGAAACGTCCGATGAAGGTCACCGTATCGCCGTCTTTCGCCGCGAGGACGTCCGAAGCCTTCAGAACGAAGATCTTCGCGGCGTTGGAAATATAAACGTATTCGCCCGAGGCGCTGATCCCGCCCGCGTGTCCGTCGTAGACGCTGCCGTCCTCACGCGCGAGCAGAAGGCGCTTCGCGCCCTTCTCTTCCATAACGTAGATACGCGACGCCTCCTTTGCGGTATAGCCGCAGATCAGCGTTTTTCCGTCAAGCGAGGTCACGCCCTGCGGAACGAAGCCGCCCCAGAGATCGGGGATCGTGCAGTCCGCCCCGGACGCGCCGTAAAAGGTCTTATAGAACAGCGGGTTCGCCGTCAGGACGAACACGGCGTAGAGCGCCGCCAGTACGATGACCGCAATGAGGACCGCGAGCGCGGCTCTCTTCGCCTTGCTTTTCTTTTCTTTCATTTATTCTTCCTCTTTCCGTCTGCGCAGCGCTTCGATGAGCGCCGGCAGGAACTGCATCTTTCTCGAGACCACGCCGGTCAGGATCAATTCCTCCTCCGCGTCCAGCCCGAACGCGTCGCGCAGGAGCGCTTCGGAGTCACGATCGGAGCAGAGCACGTGACTGCTCTGCGCGCCGATATCGGTCAGCAGGTAGTAGGCGTAGGTCACGCCGTCGGTCTGTCTGATCCTTTTTAAGGCGTTTTTCGTCATTTTCGCCGCCTTTTCGATCGCGTGGCGGCTGAAAAACATCGACTGGCTGACGCCGATGCGGACGTCCACGGCGGAAAAGATCTTGAAGTCGCCGTGCAGCAGGTCCTCCGCGGTCTTGCCCGAAAGATCCTCGCCCGCCTCGAACATTTCCTCGCCCGTTTTCGTGAGGTCCACGCCGGCGATCTTCGCCAGTTCCGCCGCGTACGCGCGGTCGGTGTCGGTGCAGGTCGGAGAACGGAACATCAGGGTGTCCGAGAGGATCGCGCAGAGCATCGCGCCGGCGATGTGCGGCGGGATCACGATCCCCTGCTCCTTATACATCTGCGTGATGATCGTGCAGGTGCTCCCGAGCGGCTGATTGCGGAAGAATATGGGAGAGACGGTCTGGATGCCGCCCACGCGGTGGTGGTCGACGATCTCCAGGATATCGGCGTCCTCCCAGCCGGGCACGCACTGAGAGCGCTCGTTGTGATCGACTAAGATCAGGCGCTTGCGGCGGCGTCCCAGCATATTGCGCTTGGAGACCAGTCCGTAATATTTTCCGTCGTCGTCCAGCACCGGAAAATAGGCGTGGCGGGTGCGGCTCATCACGTTCAGTACCTCCTCGACGGAGGAGGAAAGCGAAAAGGAGGTGAACCCGTCGGTGATCATATAGTGTCCGACCGGCACGCTCTGATTGATGTAGTACGCCGCCTTGTAGGTATCGTACGCCGTGGAGATCAGCACGCATCCCCGGCGCTTCGCGAGACTGCGCACTTGCTCGGAAACGTCGGCGAAGGTCGTCACGACCAGACACTGCGCGCCGCATTCGACCGCCGTACGCTGCGCCTCCTCGCGGTTCGAGGTGATCACGAGGTCGCCCGGACGGACGGTCTCGCGGATCATTTCGACGTTGCCGGCGCCCACGTGGATAAATCCTTCCTTCATCACGCCCGCGGGATCGCCCAGCACGACCTCGCCGCGCAGCGTGCCCGCGATGCTCTCGTAACTGGTGCCCGAAACGGTGAGGGCGTGGCTGCTGAAACTGTCCATGAACGCCACGGCGAGATCCTTCAGGGAGATCAGTCCGATCAGATTGCGCTCGCCGTCGACGATGGGCAGAGTGGAAATATCGTTGTTGTGCATGATCTCCCACGCCTTGCGCACCGAAAGATCGCTGCGGATGCCGCGCACCCGCCGGATCTCCATATCGCTCAACTGCGGCGAAACGTCGGTCATAAGCCGCGGCTCGGCGACGCCGAAGCGGGAGAGCACCCATTTCGTCTCCGCTGACAGCTCGCCCGCCCTGCAGGCGACGAAGGCGCCGTCGGACGCGCAGTTCTTGAGCGCCGCGTAGGCGACCGCCGCGCAGATCGAGTCGGTGTCGGGATTGAGGTGTCCCGTGATCAGGATCTCGTCCTTTCTGATTTCATCCATTGCGGTTTCTCCTAAAAGCAGATCAGTCAGTAATTGCGTCAAGGGCGTCTTCCAGCGCCCGAAGGTCTTCATCGGTCGTCGACCAGCCCACGGCAAAGCGCACGACCGTGTGCGATTCGTCATATTTCTCCCAGAAGCAGAAAGAAACGCGCTCCTTCAGCCGCGCGAGAACCGCGTCCTCAAGGATCACGAATTGCTGATTGGTCGGCGAATCGATCAGCAGGGGGACGTTTCTCTTCCGGAAGAGTTCTTTGAGTTTCATCGCTCTGCCGATCACCTGACGCGAGATCTCAAAGTACAGTCCGTCGGTAAAGAGGGCGTCAAACTGTACGCCGGTCAGGCGTCCTTTGGCGAGCAGGGCGCCGCGTTTTTTCATCGAATTCATAAAATGCCGCGGCGCGCGGTCTTTTTTGAAAACGACAGCCTCGCCGCACAGCGCGCCGATCTTCGTTCCGCCGATACTGAAAACGTCGCAGAGCCGCATGATATCCGCAAGCGTCATGTCGGCTTCGGGACTTGCCAATCCAAAGCCCAGCCGCGCGCCGTCGAGATAGAGGATCAGTCCGTACGCGCGGCAGATCTCCGACAGAGCGGTCAGTTCCTTTTTCGGGTACAGTGTGCCGTATTCGGTCGGGAAAGAGATATAGACCATGCCGGGGTACACCGTATGCTCGCGGTTCCCGTCTTCAAAAAACGCAGAGAGAAAGCGTTTGAGCGTTTCCGGATCGATCTTCCCTTCCTTCTGAGGAAGCGTCAGCACCTTATGCCCGGAATACTCGATCGCGCCCGCCTCGTGCACGGCGATATGCCCCGTTTCCGCGGCGATCACGCCCTCCCAGTCGCGCAGCAGCGAAGAGATCACGACGGCGTTGGTCTGCGTGCCACCGGCAATGAATTCGACGACCGCGTCGGGCATCCCGACGGCGTCGCGGATCTTTTGCCGCGCGTCCCCGGAATACCGGTCCGTGCCGTAGCCGGAAAGCGGTTCCGAATTGGTTTCGATCAGTCTTTTCATGAGCGCGGGATGCGCGCCCGCGATATAATCGCTTTCAAAGGATATCATACCGGTCAGAGTCTCCTTTCCCGATCCCATCGTCATTCGTTTTCTTTGTTTTTCAAAGCCGCTTTGTCGGCGTACATCTCGGCGTCGGCTCTGCGCACGGCGTCCTCGACCGATTTTCCCTTCTTCGCCGCATATCCGAAAGCGCACACGTAGGGCGTCTGCGCCATTTTCTCGCGCATCGCCGCGATCGCTTCGAGCGGCTCCACGTCGCCCGCGGATTTGTAAAGGATGATGAATTCGTCGCCGCCGACGCGATAGACGACGCCCGACGGACCGCAGTTCTCCCACAGGACCGCCGACACGGTCTTCAGCGCGGTGTCGCCCGCTTCATGTCCCTGCGTATCGTTGTACAGCTTCAGACCGTTCATATCGACCGAAACGAGCGCGAGCAGAAACAGCACGATGCGCGTCAGCGTCTTCATCCGCGCGGAAACATGCGCGCTGATGAAGAGAATGATCGTCATCCCGAATAGAAAAGGTATTCGCCGCCTTCGATCTTTTTCTGCAGTTTCTCAAGATAGGAGGGCAGAAGATAATCGAGCGCCTCTCCGCAGAAGGAGACGCCGTACTCTTTTTCAAAGCGCGCCCGGTCACAGACGAACAGGGGCAGATTTTCATTAGTAAAAGGAAAAAGGATCAGCCGCTTCGTCTCGATGCGGCAGGGCATGATCCCGATTTTTTCAAAACTCACCGTTTCTTCCTCATTTTTTCAAAACGTACCGGTCGCAGAGAAAGGTACGCCCGTCCCGTTCGCGGGTCTGCTCATAACTGTCAAGATAGACAAACCCGCGGCTTTTGCACAGGGCGGCGGACGCCGCGTTGCCCCGGAAACAGCTGTAATAAAACGTATGACCGCCGCGTTTTTCAAACGTCAGTCCGATCAGCGCGTCCAGAACTTCCCCGCCGAGGCCTTTATGCTGCTCTTTCCGGCAGACGCAGATCCCCGTTTCGTCGTATTCGCCCGGCGCGATCTCTCTGACGCCCGCGAAGCCGACCGGTTCGTTCGTTTCTTTCAAGCAGACGAAAAAGGCGTCGTAACGCTTCTGATAATCCTTCGTGCGCGCGAGCCGCGCTCTTGCGTCCTCAAGCGTCGCCGTCGGCGTCCAGAGCATCGTTTCCGCCAGACGTTCGTCCTGCCAGACGTTTATAAAGATCCCTTCAAGGTCTTCGTCCCGCGCTTTCCGCAGCACGAGCCGCGGCGTTTCCAGTCGGTCTGTCATCTTTTCAGCACTTTCACCATTGAATACTCGTTTCGCATCGTTTTGTCCTTCAGACGGATCGCGTCCGGCTTGACGCCGGTGATGCGGAAGCCCGTTTTCTCATACAGGGCGCGCGCCCGGGCGTTGCCCTCGATGAAATCGAGTTCCAATTGCAGTATCTCTTCTTGTTCCCTTGCGATCTTTTCCAGTTCCGCGAGCAGTCTCGTCCCGATCCCCAGTCCCCAGAAGTCCTTTCTGAGCGCGATCGCAACGCTCGCGCGGTGCCGCGTTTTCAACCCCTTGCTCCAGGTGATCTCACAGTTCCCTGCGAGTTTCCCGTCAACGAAGCACATGATCATCGCGCCGTTGTCCGAAGAATTGATCCGGTCGAAAAACGCCTTCTCGCCCTCGGGCGTGTACTTGCCGCACTCCTCGGGACAGCGTAAAAGATAATCGGTCTCGCACGCCGTCTGATACAGGTAATCGAGCGTCGCGGGGATATCCTCGTCGCGCGGGCTGCGCGCCAGCGCCTTCCTGCCGTCCTTCAGATCAAAAACGAATTCCCTGACGGTCATGGCTTCCTCCTGTTCTTCGGCGCGGGCAGGTCGCCCGCCACCGCTTCCGCCAGTTTGCAGAGGAACGCCCGGTCGTCGACGTTGTCGACAAGCAGCATTTCCTTTCCGCCCTCATAGGGCAGTTCAAAAGCCGCAGACGGCATCAGTTTTCTCGCCGAAGCGGTCGGCTTCACAAGTAAGCGGTCGTCATAGATCCCGCCGATCACCTTGCCGCCGTAATACAGCACGTACTCTCCCATCATCGCCCGGCACGAAACGCCGTCCGCCTGCGACAGCTGATCGAGAATAAAGTCAAGATAGTCCCTGCTTGACGCCATTTTTACATTCCTTTCAGATTCAGGCGCGCTTCCTCGTTGTTGCCGATGATCGCGCCGACTTTTTCGCAGGAGCACAGCTCCCCGCACGCGCCGCAGGTCTGCACGCCCCTCTTCAGCGCGCACTGCCTGATCGGGCAGAGCGCGTCGCAGTACGCCGATTTCACGCCGTTTTTCCGGCATCCCTCGCAGTTGATCATTTCAGGGGTGATCCCGACCCCGTTCAGTTCCGACCACTTCTTCGCGACCGCCGCGCGCAGATCGCCGTCGTTTCGGACCGTGGCGATGCGGGCTTCGCATTTCTCGCAGTCCAGCCCGCAATATGCGATGTAATCGTTCAAAATTGTGTTCATCAGGTTCCATCAACCTCCGTTTGGTAACGTTGCCTCGCGGCGACGCGATATATTATGCTGTGCAGGATGCGAAATATTTGCCTTGTAAATGCAAATATATTGCTGCGCAAATCCTCCGAAATACGCCCGCTCCGTGCGCGTGCGATTTGACGCTTATAAAGGACATATCGCGAATTCCGTCAGGAATTCATATCGCTTCGGGACAGTCGGACGACCGTCTCGACGTGCCACGGAGCAGCAGGTCAAATAATAAGGCTTATATTCGACCCACCGGTTCATTCCAATGAAGGAATGGGCAATTCCCCCGGACTTGTCAGGGTTGAGACAGTAAGATGAATATCAACACGTCGACAAATCGGAATTTGCCTGTATCATAGATTATCGGCACTAAATTATCTGTGCACACAATCGCAGAGTATTGTCGGAATTCCGATTGATGTCAACACTCTGTAAATAGCACTCGCCTTGTCACTATACAACAGATTCTGTGGCTGTTGATCAAAAGCATGAATCAGCGCTTCTCGGTCAGGCAGTTGATTCAC
>JAFTCT010000133.1 GCA_017454525.1 Clostridia bacterium | reverse complement strand
GGGGGTGTTACATTTGGCGAAAATACGCCAAATGAAACACCCCCATTGTTTGTTCGTGCGGTATCTTTATCCGTGTGAATCGCCTTGAGTCATCCCTGCGCAAATCATGCGACCGAGAGTTCTCCGATGCTGATGAAGGAGGCGCTGCCGCCGGCGATGCCGGCGATGCGCACGCCCTGCGTGACGACGGGCGTTGTCAGCGTGAAGACGAAGGTCTCAAAGGGATCGCCAAAGTCGTTTTTGCCGGTGCCGTCCGGATAGGCGGGCGATACGGTCGTTTCGACCGTCTTCCAGCCGTCTTCCGTCAGGACTTCGACGTGGATCGTGCCCTTTTTGAACCAGCCGCCGTTGCCGAAGTGATTGCCCTCGGTGAAGGTGAAGGTCGAAACGGTGACCGCGTTCTTGAAGAACAGTCCGGCGTACTCGTAACGGTTGCCGTGCGGATCGCTCGGGATGAAGGTGTCGTACTGCCTGCTGTCGGGATCGCCCGCTTTCGGCGTGTAGCCGTCCGCCATGACGCGCGGATCCTTTGATCCGCCGCCGGTCGGCGCACAGATCGTGCAGAGAACGATCGGCGCGTCGTTTGCGCCCGTGTAATCGGCTTTGACTTCCACCGGGATCTCTTTTTCGGCGACAGAGCCCTTTTCGCCCTTCACCGTGATCTTCACGGTATAGCTGCCCGCCTTCTCATAGACGTAGGCGTAGGGAACGGCGTCTTTGATCACCGTTCCGTCGCCGTAATCGACGGTGAAGGAGGCGACGCGGTCGTTCTTTGCGAAGGGCGTCAGTTCCTGAATACGGAAGATATTGTTTGAATAGCGCGTTTTGGTGTAGACGTGCACGCCGTCGGGGACCTGCTCGAAGGGAACGGGCACGATCTCGAGATCTCGTTCGTAAGTGTAGCTGCCGTCGTCGTTCTTCGTCGCGCCGGCGTTCGTCAGCGCTTCCTCAAGAAGCGAGAAGTTGAGTTCGACCGTGTCGTCGAAGCTGTATTTCGTGGTGGCGAATTTGGCGCCGTGCTTGAGACTCTTGGTGTAGGTCTCGGGCAGAGCGGACGCGCCGTAGAAAGTGCCCAGTACCGAAGCGGCGCTCGAGGGGTTGCAGTCGCTGTCCTGTCCGCAGCGCATGGAGAGGATGATCGTTTTGGCGATATCGCCTCCGCCGTAGAGCATTCCCAGAAGGATGTAGCCGGAATTGAGTTTCGCGTCGATATTGCTGATATCGAAAAGCTCCGGACAGATGTCGGTATCGCCCCACTTGTCCTGCAGCTTGCGCCAGTTCTCTTCGAAGGTGTCGCCCGCCTTGTAGCTTGCGTAGACGTCGTCGACCAGTTCTCTGAACAGCGTGCCCTCGGGAATGGCGTGAATGCCGTCCAGACAGATCTCCTCCACGGTTTTCGCGGTATATGCCGACGCGTGCATCGCGGTGACGAAAACGCCGCCGTAGACGCCGTCGCCGTAGTTCATGATATGTCCGATCTCAAAAGCGCGCTTCGCCGCCTCGTTGATCAGTCCGGGGTACATCATGCCCAGAAAATCGCATTCGATCTGCCAGTCGATATCGTCGCAGTGATAGTTATAGAGGTAACTGCCGCTGTCGGGATAGCCGATGCCGCTGCGCAGATTATCGCGCCCCATGCCGTTGGCGTGCCAGAGAGCGAAGGTCGAGGTGCGGAAGGATTTGGCAAGCAGCGAGGGGTCGCAGTTGACGCCGTTCGTCTTCATGACGTCCAAGAAGGGGATCTCCACGTACAGGTCGTCCTGATTGAAGGCGTCGTTGATCATCGTCGGGCGCCAGGTCGGCACGCGGTCCACGGGGATGAGCTCGCCCGCCCAGCCGAATTCCGTCGGCGCGCCCCAGGCGACGCCGACCATCTGACCGATCCATCCGCCGATCATTTTGTCCATCAGCTCATCGCGGCTGATCGTGACGACCGGAGAGACCGGCGTGGGGGTAGGCGTGGGGGTAGGCGTGGGGGTAGGCGTAGGTGTAGGTGTAGGTGTAGGGGTAGGCGTCGGCGTTTCCGTCGGTGTGGGCGTGGGCGTCGGCGTGGGTGTGGGCGTCGGCGTCGGCGTTTCCGTCGGCGTCGGCGTCGGCGTTTCCGTCGGCGTGGGCGTCGGCGTCTGCGCCGCGGTCTGCGTTTCAGCCGTCGTGGGCGTTGTCTGCGTTCCGCTGCATGCCGAGACGGCGATCGCGATCAAAAGAATGACGGAAATGAGAACGATGCGTTTTTTCATTTGGTGTTCCTTCCTTTCACTGATCCTGTTCGGGAATGAGTTCATAAGTTTTTTGCGCCATTTCGGAGACGCTGACGCGCGTAAAGCCGCGCACGCCGCTTTCGAGCGTATCGCAGATGCGGTCGGTAAAGGAATGCGGCAGCGCCTCATAGCCGAGCATCACGCCGAGGACCGAGCCGACCGTCGCGCCGTTGCAGTCGGTGTCGAGCCCTGTCATCACGGCGCGCCCGACCGAACGGGCGTAATCCTTCTTTCCGTAGAGCAGGGAAGCGGCGACGATCTCGGCGTTGGAAACGGTGTGCGTCCAGTCATGTCCGTTTTTCTCGTCCCAGCGCGCGTGGATATCGGCAAAGCAGTCCTCTTCGCTCACGCCTGCCTTAAATTTCTCAACGGTCTTCGTGACCGCCTCGTGAAGTCTTGATTTTTCCGGAACCTCGGCAAGTCCTCTGAGAATGACCTTCTCGACGTCGTTTGTGCCGAAGGCGGCGGCGATCATCGCGGCGACCCACATTTCACCGTAGATGCCGTTCTTGACGTGGGAGACGCAGGCGTCCCGCCACGCCATTTCCGCCGCTTTTTCGGGATCGCAGGGATTGACGTAGCCGAAGAGATCCGCGCGGATCTGCGCGCCGATCCACTCCCTGTAGGGATTTTTATAGATCGCGGAATCGGGCGGTCTGTAGCCCGCGACGAAATTGCGGTAGGCGACGCGCTCCGCCGTGCAGTAGGAGTGCATGACCTGCGTGCGCAGCCAGTAGGAAGCGACGTTTTCGGGCGTGAAGTCTCTCCCGCAGCGCGAAAGGATCAGATAGTCGAGCAGCATATAGTTGGTGTCGTCGTCGGGCGGCATCCTGCCGTAATCCCGCGGGTACGCCCATTTATCGATCTCCCAGTTCACGCCGTCCTTTACGTCTTCCGTGATCTCTTCGCGGTCGATGTAGCGGGTCATGGGATAGTTGCCCGTGCGCACAAGGATCTTTTTCAGATCCTCCTCCATGATGCCCTCCACGGGTTTTCCGAGCAGACAGCCGCAGACCCTGCCGAACCACGCGCCCTTCACCTTGTCGCGCAGGACGTCCCTGTCCGGCATGATAAGCGCCGCGTCAAAGGGACGGCGTTCCTTTCTGATTTGCGCAAGGCCGCTGGGTTCACGGTAGCGCCAGCCCTTTTTCGTCGGCAGGGAAAAGATCAGTTCCCACAGAGCGTCCGCCATTTTTTCCTTCGCGGCGTTCTCGGGCATGGCGATCACGGCGTCGAAGAGGTCTTTGTAACGCGCGACGTCCTTTCCTTCCTCGAGCGACTGCCTGTATTCGACGTCCAGCTGCTTCTGATAACTCTCCCATACGAAAATGTGTTCATAATCGGGATGCGGAATCTTTTCCATTGTTGGGTGCTCCTCTCTTTGCATTATTCCACGCCGTTCCTGTAACGAAGGGGCGTGACGCCGTAGATCTCTTTGAATTTGTTTCTGAAAAAACTCTCGTTCGAGTAGCCGGTCGCCCGGATGATCTCCGCGATCGGCAGGGAAGAACTCCTGAGCAGATCCGCCGCCGCCGTCAGCCGCAGGCGCAGCAGATATTCAGAGAAGGTCTTTCCGGTATACCGGACGATGAGCTGCCCCGTGTGCGAGGGCGAATAGCCAAGCCGCGCGGACAGGGTTCCGAGCGACGCGCCCGCGAGGTCTTCCAAGAGGAACGCGTTCACCGTGTCGATGAACTCCTTTGCCCGGTCGCTTTTTTCCTCTTTCTCGCGCATGGACGGCAGCGCCTCGGTCACTTCACCGTAGAGCGGGATCGAGGGCGCCGCGCCCTTCTTCCCGACGGCGAGCGCCGACGCGGCGGACGCCAGGCGCAGACCTTCTTTCGGCGGCATGCCCCTGTAGAGAGAGGATACGAAATAGCCGGTGAAGGTGTCTCCCGCGGCGGTCGTATCGACGGCGTCCACCTCAAACGCCGCCTGGCGGCAGGTCCCCCGGGAGGAGACGAAAACGCTGCCCTTTTCCCCGAGCGTCAGGATCACCGTCAGACCCTTGTACCGCGCGCGCAGAGCCGTGACGATCTTCTCCGGCTCCCTCTCGCCCGTAAGGTGTTCGCCCTCGATCTCGTTCAGGATCAGATAATCGATGCTCGAGAGATCCAGTTCGCCGATCGCGGCGTTCACGGGGGAGGGGTTGAGCAGGGTCAGCATCCCCTTTTCCTTTGCGCGTGAAATGATGTATTTATTGTTGTTGATCTCGTTCTGAAGGATCACGAGGTCGCCCGCGCCGAAATGCGAAAGAACGCTGTCGACGTAAGCGCAGTCGAACATCCCGTTCGCGCCCGCGAGAATGAAAATGGCGTTCTCTCCTTTGGCGGAGACCTGAATGACGGCGTGCCCGCTGGGACCGTCCACGGTCCTGACGAAGCGCGTGTCCACGCCGCTGCTTTTTAAGGTGTCAAGCAGAAATTCGCCGTCTTTTCCGACGCATCCCGCGTGCCAGACGGGCGCGCCCGCACGCGCGGCGGCGATCGACTGATTGAGCCCCTTGCCGCCCGCGAACACGTCGCGGTGCGCGCTCTCTTCGGTTTCGCCCCTGCCGACGATATGGTCGAGAGAATATACGTAATCGATATTGCACGATCCGAAATTCACGATCTTCATTATTCCACCTCCGACTGTATTCAGTATAGCATAGTTTGTCAAAAAAATAAAGTATCTTTCGCCATAAAAAACAGACCGCAAACACGAATTGCACGGTTTTTTTGTGCAATTTTTCCTCAAAACGCACGTTTGACGCCGCGTGGCATCTTGACATCGGGCGGCGCTGTGTGTTACAATAGAAAAAAGAAACGAAGATCAACCGGAGGGACCGATATGAGACCGAGAAGTCTTCTTGCGCTCATCCTTGCATTTCTGACGATCGCGCTCTGTGCGTGCGCGGGAAAGATCCCGGTCGACGTCACGCCGTCGGCGTCTGTTTCCGCGACGGCGGAAACGGACGAAACGGCGCTTTTGACGGAAGAGATCCCCGTCGTGATCGAGGCGTCGGTCAGAGAGATCGACAGGGAGGGGAACGTCACGCTTTCCCTGCGCTCCTCCGATCTTTACGCCGCGGGCTTTTCGCTGTGGGATATCGTGACGGTCAAGCCGGTTTCCGGAAAAAGTCAGAGATCCTACGATCTTCCGCTCTGCCTCTCCGCGGACGACGTCTCGTTCGGCAGCAAGACCTGCGTGCTGTCCCCGAACGGGGGCGCCGACGCGCCGGCGGTGCTGTCGGTAAGCGGCGGCGACTTCGCGCTCGAGAGCCGCTGGGTCCTGAACGCCGCGGATACGGGCGAGGCGAGCGTTCTTTCGCTCACGCTCAAAGAGCAGGGCGGCTACTACGACGCGTGGATCAAGCGCAGTCTCAAGCGCACGAACAAGCGTGAGGATTACGCGCATCTGTCCGATGAGGAATACGCGAATTTCCGCGCGGTCTTAACGACCGGAATGGGACCAAACAAACTCTTCCGTTCCACGTCGCCCTTCAATCCTTCCTATAACCGTTCGCACGAAGCGGACGCCGCCGCGCGCGCCGCGGCGATCGCGACGGTGATCGATCTGACGGACGATCAGGGAGAAGCGGCGCGCTACGCGGGGTATAAGGATACCTACTGTTCGGGTCTTCCCGTGTTCACGCGCGCGTTCGTGATGGATTTCCTTTCGGAAACGTTTGAAAAGGACGCGGCGGACGCGCTGCGCTTCATGGCGCAGAACGAGGCGCCCTTCCTTGTGCACTGTATGGAGGGCAAGGACCGCACCGGCTTCTTCTGCGCCCTGCTCGAGGCGTTCATGGGCGCCTCGCCCGACGAGATCGTCGCCGACTATATGCGCTCCTATGAGAACTTTTACGGTGTGAAGGCGAACGAGGAACGCTGGGGCGCGCTCGCCGACGCGAATATCAGAAAAACGCTGCCCGCCGCGCTCGGACTCTCCTCGCTATACGGAGGGGACTTGAAAAAGGCGGCGGAGAACTATATGAAGCAAATCGGTCTGACCGACGGAGAGATCGCGCTGATCAGATCAAAACTTGCCTGACCGGCAAACGGCGCCGGAAAGAGGATTTTGTGCAAATATATGCCGTAGGAGGCAAAAACGGATCAGAAGAAGAGACTTGTGACGCGCAGCGATTTTGACGGTCTTGCCTGCGCAATGATGCTCCGTGAACCGGGATTGATCGACGAGATCAAATTCGTTTATCCCAAAGACGTGCAGGACGGAAAGGTGGAACTGTCGGAGAACGATATCACCTGACGGTCCTGCCGGGACCGCGTCATATAAAAAACGATCAGGCGCTGCCGGAACACGGTTTTCGTGTCCGGCAGCGCCTGACGGCGTTTATTGATCATTCGTCTCTTTTCTTGAGCAGTCCGAGGTCGATACGGCAGCGCACGAAGACGGCGCCGACGATATAGGCGGCGGTGATCACGAGCATCACGACGCTGTCGGCGATCAGCAATACGTCGTTCGTCTTTGAAATGACGTTGTTGGAGAGCAGCATGCTGATCAGCGTGAGCGCCAGCAGAACGGCGGCGGCGACGAACGCGATCCGGATCATCTTTTTCGTGGGATTCTTCCAGAGTTTGTAGCCGATGTAACCGATCGCGAGGTGGAAGAGGATATAGAGGACGTTGAGAGGAACGGAGAGCCCCGAAAGGGCGCCGAACTTTTCGCTGACCGTCACCATCTGTCCGCCCGTGGAGAAGATCGCCTCGAACGCCGTCAGCAGGGCGTGCAGGATGAGCACGAAGCCGGAGGCGAGCATCATTCTTCTCGCGATGCGGAAGCCGCGGTTCTTCTTGACGTCCTTGCCGTAGTTCTTTCTTGTATAGTTTTCAACGGCGAAGCGGATGAGAATGAAGAGCGGAACGACGACGTAGAGGAAGATGCGCAGGATGATGAAGTTGTTCTTGTCCGCGAAGAGATTGCGGATGACTTCGGAATTCTGCGGTCTGAACATCTCGCGTACCAGCTGCGAATCGAAGATCGTCTGTCCGGCGGCGGCGTCATAGGCGAGCATACTCTCGCCCATCGTGTTGCCGCCGATGAAGGCGGCGGGCAGCATCAATCCGAGGATCGCCGTGACGCCGAGCAGCGCCGCCATTGTGATCGCGCGGTAGCGCGTGAAGGGCAGGCACATCGAGAAGATCACGACGAAGCCCGCGATGGTGGTCAGTACCGTCATCATCGTGCGGACGTTCAGATCGGAAATGAAGGGCTGCGCGCCGAACGCGGTCGGCACGGTGTTGAGCAGCAGCGGAAGCAGGATCGCGAACGCCGCAAGCGCGCCCGCGGCGAGCGATTGCGAGAGAATGTTCTTCATGAACGATCCCTTGATCGGGCGCCGGATCGGCTCAAGCGAGAGCAGGAATCCGCCGGTGCCGATGACCGCCGCTTCAAGCATATACATGCTCTCCACCGAGAGCCACATCTGACCCTTTGCGAAGGGAATGAGCGCGAAGGCGAAGAGCAGGACGCAGACGGTCTTCATCAGGTACAGTACCGCGGTTTTCTGAATGTTTGAGATAACGCGTCTGCCCTCGCCCACGACCTCTTTGAGGTGCGAGAAATCGTTGTCGAGCAGAACGACGTCGGAGCAGGATTTCGCGGCTTCCGTCGCTTTCGCGAAGGTGATCGAACTGTCGGAGCGCCGCAGCGCCAGGATGTCGTTGACGCCGTCGCCGGTCATGGCGACCTTGTGTCCCTTTTCCTGCAGCGCTTTGACGAGCGCTTCCTTCTGTTCGGGAGAGACGCGCGCGAAGACGGTATAGTCCTCGGCGATCTCGGGGATCTCTTCAAGCGGGACGCCGGCGAGCGAGATGTAACGGTCGGCGAACTTGATGCCGCACTGCTCGGCGATCTTTGAAACGGTCAGCGGGTTGTCGCCCGAGATGACCTTGACGGTCACGCCGTTTTCTCTGAAGAATTTCAGCGTATCGGGCGCGGTGTCGCGGATGTGGTCTTCGATCACGATGAAGGCGATGAGTTTGCCGTCAAGCGTGAAGGCGATCACGCGCTTTCCTTCTTTGGCGCGTTCGCTCGAGAAGGCAAGTTCCGGATCGTCCTTCGGCAGAAGATACTCGGGCGCGCCCATCAAGAGTTTCCTTCCGTCGTTGTAGATCAGTCCCGAATACTTCACGGCGCTTGAGAAGGGGATCTTTTCACGGATATCGGGATGCTCGTCGATGCCGAAGCGCTGATAGATCGCTTCGGCTGTCGCGTTGCGCTCGCCCGACGCCGCGACCAGGGCTCTGGCGTGCTTTTCCAGTTCCTCCATGGGGATGAAGGCTTTGACGTCCGCGACGTTCATCGTGCCGTCGGTCAGCGTACCGGTCTTGTCGAGGCAGATCACGTCGACGCGCGAAAGGTTTTCAAGGGAGTACAGTTCCTGCACGAGCGTCTTCTTCTTGGTGAGCTGCGCGATCGAGACCATGAGGGCGACCGACGCCGTGAGTACGAGACCCGTGGGGATCATACCGATGCCGTAGGTGCCGCCGGTCAGGAAGATCAGCGCCCAGGTGACGGGATCGGAGAGCGACAGAGTCATGCCGTCCCAGATCGCCGGATCGCTGCCGGTCGCGGCGATCTTGTAGATCATCGTGATAATGACGGTGACGAGTACGACCGCAAGCGCGGCGGTGATCATTTTGATGATCTTCATGATCGAAGACATCAGTTCGGATTTGTGGCGCGTACCGCTCTTGACCTTTCTCGTCAGTTCTGCGGCGTAGGTATCGTTGCCGATCTCTGTCGCGCGGCAGCGCGCTTCGCCCACGATCACGGCGGAGCCCGACAGGATCTTGTCGCCCGCCGTCTTTCTGACGTGGTCGGATTCACCCGTCAGCATCGATTCGTCGACGTACACTTCGCCCGTCAGCACCGTGAGGTCCGCGGTCGCCTGATCGCCGGCGGACAGCGCGACGACGTCGTCGAGCACCACGTCTTTGGCGTCGCAAAGGACCGTGCCGCCGTCACGGATGACCTTGCTCTGCGTGCCGGTGACGATCCGCAGTTTCTTGATGACCTTCAGACTCTTGATCTCCTGGAAGGAGCCCATGCCGACGTTCATGATCGCCGGGATGAGGAAGACGAATTTCGAGAAGCCGAAATAGGCGTTCACGACGTCGTCTCTGCCGATCGCCTTCAGATAGATGATGAATCCGATGAAGAGGAAGGCGATCGAAAACAGAACGACGTTGAAGAAGGTGAAGAAATTGCCTGCGATGATCTTCAGGGTACTCTTCTCGTTCGGGTCGGTCGATACGTTGACGTAACCCTTCTGACGGCGCTCTTCGACCTGAAGAGCGGTCAGACCCTTTTGCGGATCGGCTTCCACGCGGTCGATCGGCGCTCTTTTTTGCTTTCTTTTCATACTGTTCTCCCGTAATTAAATGAGTATTATCTGTACGAAGCGATCGCTCTTCCGATAATATCGAAGAAGAGACGCTCGTTTATATCCGTCGCGACAAAGGAGTTTTTCTCTTTTTTGAGATAGCCCGGCAGATCGCAGTTCGTCCTGCCGTAGGAGATCCCGCCCTGAATATCGATCTCGGTATGGACGTGCTCGAAACGGAGAAGCCGCTCGTCCAGCAGATAGGCGACGGTGACCGGGTCGTGCAGCGGACCGCCGTCCAGACCGAAGACCTTCTTCTGGTTCTCGTTGAAGGTGCGCATGAGGGCGGCGAACATGACGGCGGCTTTTCCGCCGATCTTCTCCATTCTTTCAACGATCTCCGGCAGGACGAGCACCCTGCGGGTGACGTCCAGACCGATCATGTATACCGGCAGCCCGCTTTTGAAGCAGATATCCGCCGCTTCCGGATCGCAGAAGACGTTGAACTCCGCCGCGGGCGTGACGTTTCCCGCGCCGACCGATCCGCCCATCAGAACGATCCTTTCGATATTGTCTTTTATGTCCGGCGCAAAGAGCAGAGCGGACGCGAGATTGGTCATCGGTCCGGTCGTAACGACCGTGACCTTTTCTCCGGACCGGCGGATCGCGTCGACGATGAACGCGCGCGCATCCGTTTCCTCTTCACGCCGCCCGTGGGGCGGGAAGACGAAACCGTCCAAGCCCGTTTCGCCGTGGATCTCCGGACAGATGAGAGAACTTCTGATCAGCGGTCGGTCGGCGCCCTTATAGACCTTATACGGCAGACCGAGATAGGACAGAACGTTCAGCGCGTTCGCCGTCGTCTTTTCGACCGTCTGATTTCCCGCGACGGTCGTGACGCCCGGTACGTCGAAAGCGTCGCTGCTTCCGAGCAGCATGAGCGCGATCGCGTCGTCGTGCCCGGGATCGCAATCCAGAATGATCTTCATGCTTATTTTTGCCTCACTGTTTCATTTTTTTCCGGAATACCCATACCGCGAGCGCAAAGACCGCCGCGGTGTACGCGAGCAGGATCAGGCAGGGGATCAGCGTTTCGTCGACGCCGGCGTACCCGCCCGCGACGCTCTGCACCGCGCGTGTGGCGTTGCGGAAGGGAAGGACGTCCATGACCTTTATAAAGCCGCTTGACAGACCCTTGACGGGGAACCACATACCGCTCAATACCGACTGTCCGGTGATCACGCCCGCCGACACGCCGCCGACGGCTTTCTCGTTGCATACGGAACCGATGAGGATGCCGAGCGACACGAAGAGGAGCGAGGAGACGATCCCCAGAAAGAGCGCCGCAAAGAGACCTGCGCCGAAGAAGGAAGGATCGATGATCACCGCCGCGGTCAGCAGTACCACCCCTTGGGAAAACGCCATCGGGATCGCGGCGAGCGCGTAGGATACAAGGAATTCATAGGACTTGATCTCTGTGGTATACAGGCGCACCATGAAGGAAGTACCGCGGTCGGCGGCGATCAGCATCGCGGTGAAGAGCGTGATGAACGACTGTCCGAAGATCAGCATTCCGGGTGCGAGATAGATCATTTCAAACTGTGACGTCGCGTTGTGGAAAAGGAAATAGAAGAGTATTTCCATGAGGACCGGAAGTCCGATCATGAAAACGATGCTTAAGGGATCTCTGACGATCTCCTTGATATTCCTGCCGGTCAGCGCGGCGATCCTCTTAACGGATCTCACGGTCAACGCCCCCTTTCGTCACGACGGAAACGAACGCGTCTTCGAAATTCGCGCATCCTGTCGCGTCGACGATCTCCTTCGCCGTGCCTACGGTGAGAAGTTTTCCGTCCTTCATGATGCCGATACGGTCGGAGAGGTACTCCGCCTCCTCCATGTAATGCGTGGTGAGCACCACCGTCATCGTACCCTTCAGTTTTTCGATCAGCGCCCACAGTTCGCGGCGCGCGATCACGTCAAGTCCGAGGGTCGGTTCGTCGAGATACAGCACCTTCGGGCGCGAGAGCAGGGCGAGCGCGATCGACAGTTTGCGCTGCCAGCCGCCCGACAGAGTTTTTGCGCGCTTCTTCATGATCGGTCCGAAGCCGAACGTCGCGACCGTTTCCGCAATGCGTTTTTCCGCTTCCTCTTTTCCGAGTCCCCGGATCCTTGCGTAGAACGAAAGGTTTTCCTCAACGGTGAGGTTCCGCGCCACCGCCGTCTCCTGCATGGAGATATCGATGACCGTCTTCACCTTATCCGGCTCCGCCGAAACGGAATGCCCGCAGATCTCGGCGTCGCCCGACGTGGGCGCCGCGAGGCACGAAAGCATTTTGACCGTCGTCGTTTTTCCGGCGCCGTTGACGCCCAGCAGGGCGAAGATCTCTCCGTCGCCGATCGAAAGGGTCAGTCTGTCGACCGCGACGACGTCCTTATACTCCTTCCGGAGTTCCCTTATTTCAATTGCCATTTTTATCCCCCATCATCTTATAGAAATCATCGCTCTTGAGCAGTGCGATCCCGTGCGCTTTGTCGCCCATGACCATCAAAGTATCGCCCACCTTGATATCGAACATCCGCCGCGCCTCGACCGGCACGGTGATCTGTCCCTTCGGGCCGACTTTCACGCTGATGATGAAGCGCTCGCTTGAACACTCTTTCAAAACGGTACCCTCCTTACATTTCTTACTTTTCTTACTGTCCATTATACCGCAAAAAGAGTCGTTTGTCAAGAGCGGATCCCGGGGAAAATGATACAATAATTCGAAAATAACACCGAAAGGGGTTGTTCATCCTGCGCAATCGCGCGCAATGATACAACCCCTTTTTTCATGCGGGATCGGGTCGGTGGTTCATTTCAGAAGCGGCAGTCTGCATTTTGAGCAGCGGTCCGCTTCCACGGGATTATACTATGATTTTGAGGCGAGACGGTCGAGAAGGAAGGTGACGTCGGCGATCATGACGAAGCCGTCCTGATCGAGGTCGTGAACGGAAGCGTCGTATCTGCCGCTCGAGAGCGCGTCGAGCAGCGCCGTGACGTCGGTGATGTCGGTATGACCGTCGCCGTTGAGATCGTAGGATGCGGGCGCGGGGAGCGTCTCCTCACGCTGTTCGCCGCAGAGCGTGCAGGTGTAAACGGCGGTGCCGTCGTGCCCGGGCTCCGCGGGGACCGTCACGGTCCCTTCGTCCCACACGTGACCGCTGACGGCGTAGAGCCGGAACAGGTAGTTGTCGTTCGCTTTCTGACCGTAGACGGTATAGCCGCCGCTGTAGTACTCCAGCGCCTGATTATAGTTGCCCGCCTGATAGGCGGCGTTCACGCTGTAAATATACACCGCGCCGTTTCCCGCGGGCTCCAGTCTCCACAGACTGTACGCGTCCGCAGCGTCCGTCAGTTTCAGCGCGTTTCCTTTTTCGACGGTGGTCAAGTATTTCCCGTTATTGATGAGATAGAAGTGATCGCCCGTCTTGCGCACGACGAAGAGCGCGCCGTCTTCGGGCGGGGTGAGCACGCTGCCCGAGACGGTCGCGGGTGTGCCCAGCAGTTTCGTGCCGGAAGCCGTCGCCGTCAGCACCTTGCCCTGAGAGGGATGACCGATATAGAGGTGCATCCCGTCCGTGACCTGTGTGACGGCTTCAAATACCGTTTCTTTCGGCACTTTCGCGCCGCAGCGGTCGCATAAGCCGTTTCCGTTTGCGTCGACGTGTCCGAGCGCGGGCTGCGTGACCGTCTTTTCATTCCGGCATACCGTGCAGACGCTGACCGTCACGCCGGGCTCCGTGCAGGTCGGCGCAGTTTCGCTGTCGACGGTGTACCGGTGTCCCTTGGGCTCGTCGTATTCGGTTTTCGTCGCGCTGCAGAGCGTGCAGCAGTAGTTCCTCTCTCCCTGTTCGGTGCAGGTCGCGGGCGTTTCGGAGGTCAGCGTCCAGGAATGCGCGCAGTAAGCGCTGCCGGAAGGCGTGACAATGCCCGTGGGAACGCTCTTGGAGAAAAGCTTGTAGGCAAGTTCGGGATAGTCGATGAAAACGTTTCTGTTGCCCTGAACGTCCTCGGTCAGATCGTTTCTCTTCATTTCCCATGTATCTACGGGATCGAGTTTGTTCCAGTCCAAAAGCGTCTGCAGACTCTCGATGATCCTTGAGCCGTTGGCGGTGTCGGAGTAAAGATTGTTCTCTCCCCAGCGGACGTATACGTAAAGAAGGATGCGGGCGACGTCGCCCTTGACGTTGTCCGCGGGCTCAAAAAGCGTGCCGGTCTTATAGTAGCAGCTCCCCTGCGTCGCGCCGGAATAGACGCCCTTCACGTTGCCGAAGGGAAGATTTCCGCGCGCGGAGTTGACGTTGGGATTTGCCGGACGGAGATGATGCAGATCCGCGCCCCCGTTCGACTGATTGAAGGAGGCGTTGCTCTTCGGCCAGACGTGCTCGCGGTTGAAGGCGGAGGAATTGTTCACGCCGACGACGTTGTCGGAGTAGAACAGCACGAAACTGCCCGACACGCCGTTCTGCGCGTCGGTGCGCTGCCAGTAATAGGCGAGCGAGCCGGCGCCCGTCCCGCTGTAGGAGGTCTTGAAGGTGTGCGTTGTGCTCATCAGTTCCTGCAGCGCGTCGTACAGATCGTTGTTCAGCGCCGCGTTTGCGCTGCTCAGATTGTTCTTTGCGCCGGAGAGTTCCGACAGCTTCGCGTACGCGTAATCGCCCGTGTAATAGGCGAGGGCGTCGCTCGAGAGCGCCGTGCAGTCCTTCTCGTGCCGTTTTTCGGTATTGACGGCGGGCAGGGAAGGGGCGGCGGATGAAGGCAGCGCCAGGAACGATAAGACGCCGCAGATCATAACGAGCGCCGTAAAGAGTGAAAGCAGTCTGCTGCGCAGGACGTGATGATGCATAAAACGGTACCTCCGATCATTCTCTGTATATTGTAACATATTCCGGCGTATTTTTCAACAGTTATTTAGACGTTTTATTGCAAATCAGGCGTTTATATTGCAATTCAGCCGGATACCCTCACAGGCATCACCTCCATAATAAAAAAATCTGCCTTCATCTCAAGAATGATGGCAGTTATTAACAAATGGATATTGAATCTTTTGTAGTTTTGTGCTATACTGAAATATCGAAATAATGAGAAGGGAACAGTATGACAGATGAAAAAAAGAGAATCTGTTCGCACGGGCGGATAGTAATTCACTGGCCTTTGGCGGTAGGGATCGTTTTGTTTCTGATCGTCATTGCGGCTTGCGCGTTATATC
>JAFTCT010000132.1 GCA_017454525.1 Clostridia bacterium | reverse complement strand
GAAGATAAAAAAACGAGAGTCCATAACTCAAATCCGTTATGAACTCTCTAAATGGTTGCGGGGGTGGGACTTGAACCACACGACCTCCGGGTTATGAGCCCGACGAGCTACCAACTGCTCCACCCCGCGATATTCTGTTTTTGCCTGCATGAAAGAGTGTGGTGCCGGTGACCGGGGTCGAACCGGTACGAGATTTGAGTCTCACGGGATTTTAAGTCCCGGGCGTCTGCCTATTCCGCCACACCGGCATTTCATACCAGCAACGGGTATTATAACACTATGATTTGGGTTTGTCAAGTATTTTTTTGAAAAATAGTGACTTTTCCGTAAAAATGTGATACAATACCCGGCGGAGGTGATCGGCTTGCTTCGGTTTTTTGAAAAAATCATACTGATCCTCACGTCAATTCTGCTGCTTCTCGCGCTTCTGATCATGCCGCCTTTTTCAAAAAAGCTGATCGCCATGGGCGTGATGGGCGTATACAGTTCCGCCTGCGAAAAGGAAGCGCTCACCTCAACGGAGGGGATCGCGCTTTCCATTCCCGGCGGGAACGCCTCCTCTGACGGAGACTGGTTTCCCTTCGTTATGACCTTTCATCCGGGAAGATCCTTCGGCTATACCGTCGGAAAAGATCTTTCGCTCTCCATTCTTTACAATTTCGGAGACTTTATTCCCCTAAAGGGCTGTTCCTCTCTCTATGATCCGCAAAGCCCGTATTACAGCAGCTTCTACGGCGCGTATCTGGTAAAAAGCGGCGACGGCTCGCCCTACGGTTTTTCTGTGAACGGAAACAATATCATAGACTCCGTCAACGCCGACGAGATCGCGGCGGTCGCGCGGTACGATTATCAGAACCTGGTCTTGCGCGATTTCGGGCTGACGGTCGGCAACGCCGTCTTTGATTTTGAAATAAAGAACGGCCCTGACGTTTGCAGCTACGCGGGCAGCGACGGATGGTACCGCACGGACGCCGAAATGACGGTCAACGGGTGCGCGCACCAAAAAAAGGAATTCGCCGCGTCCTATCTCCAGTACGGCATACCGGCGTTTGACGCCGAGCGCGACCTTGCGCCGGTCAGGATGTTCGGCAGGATCTACGGAAAATTCATTGAGGAAAAGAGCGTCAGCGTCTTTTTCTATATCATCGCCGCAAGCGAAGACGTTCTGGAGACCTGCGACAGGCAGATTCTTTCTAAAAGTACGGTACAACTGAAAACGGGCTGAAAAAGGAGCGCACTTCCCTCTCAGCCCGTTTTTTTCCGGTCAGACCGTTTGCGTCTGACCGGCTTTTTTCTTTGTCTTCATTCTGCCCCCGATCCAGATCCCGGCGCAAATTCCGCCGCACAGCAGGACGATCAGGACGATGCCGACCGCACAGTGCATAAAAAAGGTATCGGGCAGAATGGTGATCACGGGGTCATACCGCGGATCGAAGATCCAGTAATCGTTATTAAAAAACAGTTTATGAAACGCAACGAACAGCCGGTCCCAGCAGAGCGCCACCGTCCCGCCGGCAAGCGCGGGGAGAGCGACGCACGCGATCGCGGTATAGAGAAGATACCCGCGGTCCTTCAGTCTGCCGAAGAGGATCGCGGCGGCGATACAGAACGGCAGAAGGATCAGAAAAAGGATCTTGAACGCGTCGAAAATATCCTTTACTTCGGCGAAATGCTGTCTGCCGTGATCGGACATCGCCAGAGACGGAAAGACGAGTTCTCCGTCTGACAGCGGAAGATTGTAATCGATCAGCGCGTCGTAATTCAGAATGACCGTTTCCCTGTCGAGTCCCGAGGACTGCGGAATATTCAGACGGTCAACGTCAGAATAATACAGCGGTCTGAAGGCAAGAACGGCGAATACCGCGCCGGAGATAAAGAGAAAAACGAAGGCCAGCGCCGTCAGCACCTTCAGCGCTTCCCGCAGTACGCGGTTCCTTTTCAGCAATTCCATAGACTGCCCCTTATTCTTCAATCATCTTCATCGTCATCCACCGCGTGCCTGCTCATTGTGGTCGTCTGCGACAACTCGCGCGGAACGATATCTCCCGACTTCGTCAAAGCGATCTTGGTGATCATCGGACCGACGAGCTCGTATACAAGCACACCGAACAGCACGACGTTGCGGATGAGAAGCCCTTCCTCTCCGGGAAACACCTTCAGCGCCATCAGCGACATCCCGAGCGCGACGCCCGCCTGCGGGATCAGCGCCATTCCGAGGTATTTTCTCACCATCGGATGCGCGTGAGAGATCGCGGCGCCCGCGCCCGCGCCGAAATACTTCCCTGCGACTCTGACGACGATATAGATCGCGCCGATGAGTATGAATACTGGTTCCCGAAAGAAGTCGAACCGGAGATCGGCGCCCGACAGGACGAAGAACAGAATGTAGATCGGCATCGTCCACTTGTCGGTCTTCTCCATGATCTCGGCGGAGTTTTCGCAGATATTGCAGAAAACCGTTCCGAGCATCATGCTGGTCAGAAGCGAGGAGAAACGGATCTCGACCGGGCCGATATGCCAGTTCCCCTGCTGTGCTGCAATGGAGAGCGCCGCGGTGATGAACACAAAGGCGACGGCAAGGCACAGACGCTTGGAATTCGACTTGAAGAGTTTTTCCGCATAATTCAGTCCGACGCCCAAAAGTCCGCCGAGCAGGAAGGAGAACACGATCTGCAGGAACGGATTGACCGCGACGGTCACGAAACTGACGCCGTCGGAGCTGCCGATCGCCTGTGCAACGCCGAAGGATACGGCGAAGGCGATCAGTCCCGTCGCGTCGTCGAGCGCCACCACGGGAAGGAGGACTTCGGTCACTCTTCCTTTTGCCTTATACTGCTTTACGACCATCATCGTAGCCGCCGGCGCCGTCGCGGACGCGATCGCGCCGAGCGTCAGCACGGCGGACAGCGGCAGTTTATCGGGAATGATAAAATGAAGCCCGATCAGCGCGCAGTCCACCAGAATCACGGCGCCGAACGACTCACAGACGGCGATGATCATTGCCTGCCGCCCGATTTTTTTCAGTACGGACATCCTGAATTCCGCCCCGATCGAAAAAGCGATGAAGCCGAGCGCGACGTCCGATATGACGGACATACTCGAAATAAAGTCCGGCGTGATTACTCTGTCAAGCCCCGGGATCCGTCCCAAAACGTTCGGACCGATGATGATCCCCGCGATCAGATAGCCGGTGACCGCCGGGAAGCGGAAGGGCTTGATCAGTCTCGAGAACACAAGTCCCGCCACAAGCGACACGGCGATCGCCAACAGGACCCATTCCATATAGCTGCCGCCGTTCTGGATGACGGCGTTTTCCGTTTCAAACAGTATGCGCATGGTAAAAGCGAAAGACCTCACTTTTTGCTGATTATGTATTTCACAACCGGGAATTATAGCACATCTTCACCGCGATTGCAACTTTTTTTGCAAAAAATCACGAAAAAAAGCAATAAATCGACAGAAAACGGCATTTATTATTAAAAAAGTGTTGAAACACGCGTCGAAATATAGTATAATACCGTGAAATTCCGAAGCAACGGAGCATAATACATGAAACGTTTACTCTTCGGGACAGCCGTTCTGCTTGCGTTACTGGCAGGCGTTCTGACCCTTGTTTCCTGTGAAACGACGGTTCCGCAGCAGCCGGGCGGTGATCCGGAAAGCTCATCCGCTTCCGCGATTCAGGAGCCGACTGCGCAGTCCGCCGTATCTCATAACGAAACCTCCCTTTCGTGCGCGCACCGTTTTGAAGTGACCGTACACGAGCCGGGATGCGCGACAAAAGGATATACGACCTATCTGTGCACCCTCTGCGGATATATATTCAACGACGATTTCAAAGACCCTTCCGGTCATTCCTACGTCGCCGTGACCGTTCCCGCCTCCTGTACCGAAGAAGGATATACGCTGCACACCTGCGAAAAATGCGGCGACTCCTACAGGGACAACGTGACGGAAGCGACGGGGCACCGGTATCTGGAAAGCGTTACCCCGCCCAACTGCGATCATCAGGGCTACACCGATTTCTTATGCAGCGTCTGCGGCTACGCCCGCAGGGATCTGTATACCGAACCGACCGGTCACGTCTATACCGAAACGAAAACCGTAAAGCCCACCTGCGTCATCCCGGGCTATACCGTTTACACGTGTACGCAGTGCGGCGCTGTCAGAAAGGAAGAGACCTCCGCCGCCGGCGCCCATACCTACGGTGAATGGACCGTCTCGAAGCCGTCGACGTGCTCGGAAAAAGGCGAAAAGATCCGGATCTGCACCGTGTGCAAATATATTGACAGAGCCGAAACGGACTACGCCGCTCACAAGCGGGTCCGAGATCCGGCGGTACAGCCGACGTCGACCCAAACCGGTCTGACCGCCGGCATCCATTGCTCGGTATGCGGCGCGATCACGAAAGCGCAGACCGTCGTTCCCGCCCGCGGTACGAAATGGATGCTTGAGGACAAGTGCTTCAAACTGCTTCTGATCGGAAACAGTTTTTCGCAGGACGCCGCGAATTGCGGAGAAGGTATGAAGCAGAGCCAACTCCTGTCGATCCTGCAGGCAATGCTCGGAAAAGACGTCAGGATCACGATAGGCGTTTGTCACCACGGCAATCGCTCCATGGCGTGGCACGCGACGCAGGTATACAGAAACACTTCCGACTACACCTTCGATATCATCTCTACCGACGATCCCACCTGGCGCTCGCTCGGCACGACGAACACGAAGAAAGCGCTTTCCTACACGAACTGGGACGTCGTCACTCTGCAGCCCTTCGGAGACGAATCGACGACCGGCACGGGAAAGCCGCGATACCCCGACGAAGAGGACCCGCGTTTCTATCCGCTGAAGGAATCCTGCGCCTATATGCTCGACTGGGTGGACTACTACGCGCCGCAGGCGGAGGTCTACTGCTATATGCACTGGTCGACGACCGCGGATAACGTCATGAACGCGGGTCTGGACGCCTACAAAAAGAAGGCGTCGTTCTTCCCGACGGTTCTCACCTACCGCGGGACTTCCACGGGACAGCGCTTCACCGACATGATCCCCGTCGCCCTTGCCGTACAGAACGCGCGGACGACCTACTTCGCAACGCTCAAGTATTCAAACGGCACCGTCACCGAGATCCTGACGACCGACGCGCAATCCGGCCTTCTGCGCGACGGGTGGCACCTGACCTACAACATCGGGCGATACATCGCGGCGCTGACTTTTGCAGAAACGCTGGTGCCGCAGTCGCTGCGCGTAAGCGGCTACACCCTGCCCGGCATCCGGCGCTCCGAGGCGATCGGGACGCTGCCGGAGGAATATACCGTCATCGCGCAAAAATGCGTGGAGGCGACTATGAAGGCGTTCCGAAGATCCGACAACCGCCTGGAAGTATTGAGCGTCTCCGGCTATGCGACCGATCCCGTGGTCAGAGCCGGGCAGGCCCTGAAGGACGTTGCGCTCACCGTCCGCTGCAAAAAAAGCGAATCGGCGCTGAAGGAAGCGGTCAGAGATCGGCTGATCTCCTTCCTGCCGAAGGATTTCAAGGTCGGCGCGGTCACTCTTCCGTCCGGGATCCTTTCATCCGGATCGGCGTCGGCGGAAGTAAAGGCGACGGTCACGTTCGGTTACTCCTCCGGGACCGTACCGGTCCGCATCATTATTGAATATACCTCATAAAAAGTTCGTCTCATTCTGCCCGGGCGCAGAATGAGACGAACTTTTTATTGCGGTTTCACAGCGGCTTTTTCAGAATGACCGCCTGATCGGTTTTCACGCTCCTGAACGCCGTCGTAATGATCTTCAGATCGCGCAGCATCTGCTTATGCGTGACAGTCTGCTCCGCCTTTCCGTCCATGGCGGCGGTGAAATTCCGGTAGAAATCGTGCACGTCCGATACGGGACGTTCGATCTCATAGGTATCGGTCGTGATCTCGTCGCGCGGCGCCATCGTCTTCGTCAGTCCTGCCGCCGTCTGGACGGGCAGAACGTCGTTTTCATGCCACGCTTTCATGCGTACGACCCGCGTCTTCTTCGTCCAGTCGGAAATGAGCGCCGTTCCCTTGGTACAGCGCAGATAGAAGCGCGGCATCGCAAGGAAATTGTAGGTGCCGATCTCGATGTACGCTTCCTTGCCGCCCTCGAAATAGAGGTGCAGTTTGAAGCCGTCGTCCACTTCCTTGTTCGTGATGTGATCGAACGTGCAGTAGACCTTGACGATCTTCGCGCCTTTGAAGAGGAGCAGCACCTGATCGAGCAGATGGATCCCCCAGTCGTAGAGCATTCCGCCGCCGAATTCCTTCATGCCGCGCCAGTCGCTCGGAATACCTCTGCTTCCCTGAACGCGCGATTCAACGTTGATGATCTCGCCGATCTCGCCGCTGTCCACGATCTTCTGCATGGCAAGATAATCGACGTCCCATCTTCTGTTCTGATGCACCGTAAAGCATCTGCCCGCTTTTTTGGACGCCGCGATCATTCTGCCAAGCGAAGCGACCGTGAGCGTCACCGGCTTTTCGCAGATGACGTGTTTCCCCGCTTCGAGGGCTCTGATCACCAGTTTCTCGTGCTGATCGTTCGGAACGGCGATCGTGACGAGGTCCACCGACGGATCGTTCAGCACCTCTTCAAAACTGCCGTATGCGAAAATGCCCGCTTCTCTTGCCGCGCGGTTTCTTTCCTCTTTGACGTCATAGACGCCGCCCAGCGTCACGACGTCGCTCTGCAGCGCGGCTCTGCAATGCCAGCCGCCCATGCCGCCGTATCCGATCACAACCAGTTTTTTCATCGTCCGGAACATTCCTTTTCTGATAATCTTTTCTGTATTATACTACATTTGAGCCGCTAAATCAAGTGCTTTTGCGATTTTTAGCCGGATAAAAGCAAAAGTCCGAGGATCAGAAGGAGTTGTCCGTCGGGCGGCCTTTGCCCGTTTTTCTCTCCGATCAGCAGCAAAATGACGCCCGCAAGGATCACGTCCTCAAGCGAAAAGCGTCTGCCGGAGAGCATGGACAGTGAATTCAACAGTCCCTTCTGCATTTCCCCTTCTCCGCTTTTTCCGCCCGCGCCGGCGCGCTCTTCCCCGCGGTCGCCGTCCTCTGACGTCTCGGCGCTCCGGCGGTATGCCGCTGCACTTTCGTCACGGTATTCCTCCGCCGCTTGCGCGGAAACGGTGTGCTCTTCCCTTTCCGGCGCGACGCGCATTCCGCCGTCCCGGCTCTGACGGTAGGCAACGCCGCCGTAATCCGGCGGCGGCTGAACGTCGGCGTTTGAAAATTTTCTGCTGTACATCTTCGTCTCCTTTCGTCTGGCGCCGTACGCCTGTCGCAATTGACGTTTTACGGACCCGGACCCGCCCCGAGCGCCCCGAAAACGCTTGCGGCTTCAAGCAGATCGAGTATCTTCAGGATCGCGTCAAGTTTCTCCTGACGCTCGCGGCTGAAATACGGTCTGAGCGCCTTGAGCAGCTGCTTTCTGTCGTCGGGCGCTCCCTTCCGTTCCGGTGCAGCCCGCGGAAGGCGCAGGTCATTCTGCGTTCCGTTATCAGGGTATGCGCCGCCCGTTCCGGCGTATGACACGCCCGCGGCTTTTTCTTGGCCGGAAGCGTCAAACAGCCCGCTGCTCTTGAGTCTGGACGCAACGTCCACAACGCTTTTCAGCGCCTCCGGATCCTCAAGCAGTTTTTGAAAAGCGCCTGAAAGGTCGAAATCTTTTTCATTCATCGTTACCGATCCCCTTCTCTTTTGCGATCGAAACGATCTTCTGAAGCTGCGAACCGTCAAGAGAAGAGACCGCTTTCTCTACGTCTTCATCGGTGATCTCGTTCAGTTTTTTCTTCAGTTTGTCGGTGTTTGCCGCCGCTGCGCGCGCCTGAAGTTTACTGCCGCCCGCCGCGGTGATCACCTGATATACCAGTTCCCGAAGCCGGTCCTCCGGCAGCTGCGCCGCCTTCTCAAGGATTTTTTTGTCGATTTGCATCATATCACCTCCGTGACCCTCTATCCCATTTTATGCCGTTCTTATGCCGACGTGTATTTTTTCTCTTGACAACAGAGAGAATATCGGCTACAATATCGGTACGCGGTAGAAAGATCCGTTCTGCCGCATCCGTTTTTTAAGGAGCGATATTCATGGAATACAACGTGGAACCGGATAAAAAAACGCCTTTGATCATCGTGATCCTGCTGTTCATTCTCGGCGTGATGCTCGCTTTTACGCCATCGCTGTTCAAGGATCTTCCGTCCTGGATCTTTCAGTTTCCCGCGGTGATCCTGCTGCTCGTCTGCATTCTGCTGCTCTCGAGATTCGTTCTGACGACCTATACGTATCAGCTTTACGACGCAGGAAATATCATGTCCCCTTTCCCGAAACTGAATATCTACCGGATCAAAAAAGCGGGAAGCAAGATGGTATACTGCATTCCCTTCAATAACGTCTTTTCCATCGAAAAGGTCAATAAGATCGGAAAGCCCGATATGCCGCGCGAAAATCTCTGCGCGTCGATGTTTCCCAAAGAGATCTATCAGATCATTTATCAGTCCGAGAAGAAGGAAGCGATCTTCATCGAATGCGATCGGCGTTTCGCCTCCGAGATCGCCCGCCGGATCGAAGAATACAGTGAAGTCGCCGAAACGGATGCGTAAAACCGAAAACAGCGCCTCATTCCGCGCGTTTGTGCGGAATGAGGCGCTGCTTTTTATTATTTTGCTCCCGAAGGGGTCTTATATCAAACGGTCTGTCAGACCGCCCTTGTGATCTCGATCATGTACGTCTCCATGAATACGTCGTCCGCGCTGTGGCAGTAGGCGTATACGGTAACGGAGCCCGTTTCGGGGACGGAGACCGCCTTGTTGACGATGATCTCGCTCATTTCGACATCTTTGGCAAGGATCCAGGAGTACCCGCTGCGCACCTCCACCAGCTTGGAGAGCTGCAGGAAGGTGACGTCGCCCGTGACCGTCAGTCTGAAAACGCTGCCGGTTTTTTCAACGGTGACGCCGTCCGCCTCGTGGATCGCAAACTCCGGCTTGGGCGCTGTAACGGTAAGGACGGTCGTAACGCTGTATTTCCCGTCGGGCGTCTGTGCGGTCAGCGTGCACTGACCCGCCGCGTGCGCGGTGATCACGCCGCCGCTCACGGTGGCGACCGTTTCGTCGCTCGAGAGATAAACCACCGCCGTCGATCCGTTCTCCGTATCGGGCAGAACGAACACCTTGAACTCTCCCGCGGTGCCCGCGACCAGTTCAGCGTCCGCGCGGTCGATATATACGCCCGCCTGCAGGACGGAGACCGTGACCGTTGCGGAATACTCTCCGTCGGCGCTTCTGACCGTCACGGTGCAGGTTCCGGGCGTCAGCGCGGTGATCGTGCCGTCCTCGACGGTCGCGACGGCGGGATCGTCGGATTCCCATTCGACCGTCGCGTCCGCGCCGACGATCCTCGGCGTATAGACCGCCGTCACCGTCTTGATCCAGCCGGTGTTGAGCGTCAGTTCGCCCGCGGATAACACGATCCCGGGATCGTCGTTGAATTTCTCGTTGACCACTTCAAGACGGCATTCCGCGCTGAACGATCCGTCGACCGTTTTCACGGTGATCACGCATTCGCCTAAGAAATTCGCGGTAATATTGCCGGCCGCGTCGACCGATGCGATGAGTTCGTTGCTGCTCTCGTAAATGAGCGTTCTGTCGTCGTCCTCATATTCGGGGATATAGACCGCGTTCAGTTTCATCGACTCGCCGAGCGTCAACTGTACGCTGCTGCTTTCGAGCGTCAGAGAAGCGTCGGGATTCTTGACGTCCGCGAGCACGGCGATGAAGCAGAACTCCGTCATTCCGGACGCGGGATTGGTCACGGTGATCGTGCAGGTCCCGAGGTTTGCGTTCACGCCGGTCACCAGACCGTTTTCGTCGACCGTGGCGATCAGCGGATTGCTGCTTTCATATACCAGCGTCGTGTCGTCGTCGGTGAATTTCGGAATACACACCGCCTCGATCTGCGCCGATCTGTCGATCTTGATCGTCAGCGTTTTCTTCGTGATCTCGATCCGCGCGTTGGGATTCTCGCGCTCGACGGCGTCGATCGCCGCCAGACCGCCGATATACGCCGGGATCAGCGTCGTCGACGTGCGGTCGAGACGGTCGGTGATCTTATAGTTCAATCCCGACAGTTCATAGATGAACTCCGTCGGTTTTCCTTCTTCCGACCACCAGGCGTACAGCCGGATCGGTTCCTCGACCTGAGGCACCTCCGTGACTTCGACCGTCAGTTTCTCATCGGAATACCATCCGCCGAACGTGAATCCGGCGCGTACGGGAACGGGAAGCTGCGCGTCGAACCTCACGGTCTCGGTATGCATTCCGCCGTTTCCGCCGTTCTCAACGAAGGTGATCGTGGCGCTTCGCTCGTTCCATTTCGCCGTCAGAACGATATCGTCGGTATACTCGAAGACGCCGCTTTCCACAAGTTTATCGCCCGAGAACCAGCCGCCGAAGCCGTACCCCGGACGCGCCGGAACGGGCAGCGTCAATTCATCTCCGAACCGGATCTCCAGTTCCACGCTCGCCGCCTTGCCGTCGACCGTTCCGCCCGCAGGATCGAGCGTCACTTTGAACGGTCTGTTGACCCACTGCGCCACGAGCGTCACGTTCTCCGTGCGCGTCCATACGCCCGACTTCACGGCCTCGTCGCCGCAGTACCAGCCGGCGAAAATGAAGCCGGTGCGCACAGGCGTTTCAAGTTCGACCTCTTCGCCGTATGTAACTTTCAGTTTGAGATTGTTCATCGTCCCCAGTCTCGGGTCGAACGTGATCTCATAATAAACCGGATCAAATACCGCGGTGACCGTGATATTCGATGAAACGGGGACGGCGAAATCATAATTCCATTTTTTGAATACGTACCCCTGTTTCGTCGGCACCTCGGCGGGCGCGTAGATGAAACTGCCCTGATCGACGATGATCCGCTCATCGATCCCTTCAAAGGTCACGATACAACTCTCGGCTCTCTTGATGATCAGCGTGTAGTTCGTCGTCTGACCGTATTTGTCCGTGCAGAAGACGTAATAGATATTATCGCCGGGGATCAGCGTCAGGCGCTTGTTTTCAATATAGTTCCCGCCGGTCACGCTCTTGGACACCTTCCATTCCACGTCGGAACGGGGCGTCGCGTACGCTTCGAGATTCATCAGGGATATGCTGCTGGGCACCTTGACGTCGATCACGTGTCCGTTCAGACGCGCCGTGATCTGACCGTCCGACCGGATATCGAAAATATTGCCGGTCAGCACCTCCGTCTCGTCTGTCGTCTGCGTCGGGTCTTCCGTCGGATCGGCCGTCGGATCGTTCCCGTTCAGATTGCAGCAAACGGTGATCAGAAGGATCACCAGTAACAGTATGAAGAAAGAAACACTCTTCAACACATGATTATTCATTCCATATCATCCTTTCTGTCGATGCAAAACCCGATCTGTAAACGAATATGACCGGTTGTGATCATTCATGATCCCATCGTCGCAAAAATGCGCATAAATCTACGTATACATCGTGATTATATCATATTTCTTCGGGAAATTCAATAGAAATAACAAATTTTTCGTCGGGCGCATTTTTCCTGAAACGTAAAAAAATTCCGGGCGGAAGCCATTCTTCGCTCCGCCCGGGATCATTCAGAACGTACGGGTCCGGTCAGGACCGTTTATTTCAACCGCTTGTCGAGTTTTTTGGCAAACTTCGTACCGACGCTCTGGAAAACCTGAACCAGTACGATCAGCAGGATCACTGCCACGACCATGGTCGCGAACTGATAGCGGTAGTAACCGTAGTCGATCGCGATCTTGCCCAGTCCTCCGCCGCCGATCACGCCGCTCATCGCGGAATAGCCCAGGATCGTCGTCACGGCGATCGTCATATTGGACACCAGCGACGGCACGCTTTCGGGGATCATCACCTTTACGATGATCTGCAGAGGAGACGCGCCCATGCTCTGCGCCGCTTCGATGATATTCGGGTTCAGTTCCCTGAGACTGCTCTCGACGAGACGCGCAACGAAGGGGAACGCGGCAAATACCAGCGGTACGATGGTCGCGACGGTGCCGACCGACGTGCCTACGATCGCGCGCGACACCGGAATGACCAGGATCATCAGAATAAGGAACGGGATCGAGCGAAGAATATTGATCACGAAATTCAGCGCCGTCATCAGCCACTTCGGCAGCGGGCGGATGCCGTTCTTATCTCCGGTGACGAGGATCACACCGAGCGGAAGACCGATCAGAAACGCGATGAACGACGACAGGACCGTCACGTAGAAGGTCTCCCATACGGCGAGCGGGATCTGCGTTTTGAGTATGCCGAGCACCTCGTTTACCGTTTTGTTTCCCCGGATGCTCCAAAACGCCTTTTTGAAAAAGCCGACCTCTTCATATCTGACGGAAAAGTCGTATTCCTTGATCACCGTATCCTTTTCGTCGTATACGCGCACGTGCAGCGTCGTATAGTCGGATTCGGTGCGGCAGATATAATTGAACGTCATTCCGGGAAACGTTCCGCTTTCCCCGTTGTCGGCGGTATAGCCGAGGTGAAGTTTTTCATTTTTATCCGGGGGAATAAAAACGGTGACCTGAAATTCGTTTTCAACAGTAAAAGAAACCAGTTCTCCGCTGTCCTTGAGTTCGCTCTCCCCCGCGACGGTTCCCGGCTTCGCCTTGAAAAGAACGCTGATAACGTCGGCGATGTCGCGCGAAAAAACCTTTTCCGGTTCACGGACGGCAAAGGAAAAAGCGGAAGATACCGTCGAGAGCGCCGATATGAGCGACAGGATCAGAACTGTGAATAAAACGAAACGTCTTCGGTCTGTTCTCACGTTCACACCTCCTCCACGTATACGTCCCCGACGCTCTCGAGGTATTCCTTTGCAAGCGCCGGCATACCGTCCTTTGCGGGAATGCCCAAAAGCATCGATCCGTAAACCTTGTCGTCGACGCAGCGCGTCCCGGCGGAGAGGATGTTGGCGAGAATGCCCTTCTCGACCGCCATGCGCGCGATCAGCGGCGTTCCGGTGGTCTTGGCGCCGTTGAATACGACGCGCAGACGTTTCTCCGTTTCGCTGCTCGAGACCATCATGTCGGCGCCGTTCGGGAAGACCAGCCGCTTTGCGGCGTCCGAACTCGGGCTGGCAAATACCGTGCCCACCAGTCCCTCCTCAACGACGACGCCGCCGTCAAGGATCGCCACGTGACTGCAGATCTCTTCCACGACGCTCATCTGATGCGTGATCACCACGACCGTGATGCCGAGTTTTTTGTTGATATCGCGGATCAGCGACAGGATCGAATGCGTCGTATTCGGATCAAGCGCGGAGGTCGCTTCGTCGCAGAGCAGGACCTTCGGATCCGTGGCGAGGGCGCGCGCGATCGCCACGCGCTGCTGCTGACCGCCGGAAAGCTGCGCCGGGTACGCCTTGGCTTTGTCGGGCAGACCCACGAGTTCGAGAAGTTCTCCGGCGCGTTTCTTTGCCTCGTCCTTCTTCATTCCCGCAAGTTCAAGAGGGAAACAGACGTTTTTCAGGCAGGTTCGCTGCATGAGCAGATTGAACCCCTGAAAGATCATCGTGATCTTCCGTCTCTGTGCGCGGAGTTCCTTGGGCGAAAGGGTCTTCATATCCTTTCCGTCGATGATCACCGTGCCCTCGGTCGGGCGTTCCAGCATATTGATGCAGCGCACGAGCGTGCTCTTCCCCGCTCCGCTCATGCCGATGATCCCGTAAATATCACCGTCGGAAACCGTGAGATTGATATTCTTGAGCGCCTCGACCTTGCCGTCCGCGCCGTCAAAAGTCTTGGACAGATTTCGTATCTCGATCATACTCTGTACTCTTTCATCAAAATGAGAAATAAGCGGGCTGTCGTGCCGGGAAGACCGGCAGCCCGCTTGATTTCAATGATCTGATTTAATCCTTGATCGCTTTCAGGTCGCTCTGCTTGCCGCCGTAAACGCCCATGGGCTCAACGTGGATCGCCGAGACGCTGACGATATGCGTTCCCTTTTCGGAGTTGAAAGAATTCATATACGGAACGTGCTGGAAGTAGTTGGCGTCGATCTCGCCGCTCTCAACGACTTCGTTGGGCTGATCGTAATCCTGGAATTCCTTGATCTCAAGGGTGATCCCCTTGTCGGCAAGGATGGTCTTGGCGACCGCGAGGATCTCGGCGTGCGGCGTGGGAGAAGCGGCGACGGTGATGGTCGTGCCTTTGAGCGCTTCGTAGTCAACGGAAGCGTCATAGCCGTTACCGGGGTTATCCACGATCGAAATGACGGAGCCCTTGTACTGCTCGGTGATGTAGTCGGCAACCTGTTTGCTTTCAAGCGCCGCTTTGAGAGCGAGCGTCTTGGGGGTCTGCTCGTTGCCCGCTTTCACGGAGAGAATGTTGCCGTACGCGGACGCCGAGCCTTCCACGCTCAGCGCGTCCTTCGCGGGATTCAGACCCGCCGCAAGAGCATAGTTGGTGTTGATCACGGCATAATCCACGTCTTTGAGTTTGTTGGGGATCTGCGCCGCTTCCACTTCAATGAATTTGATGTTCTTGGGGTTTTCCGTGATGTCCTTGACCGTCGCGGTCAGTCCCTTGGTGCCGTCGACCTTGATGATGCCGGCGTTCTGCAGGAGCAGGAGCGCTCTCGCTTCATTGGTCGTATCGTTGGGGATGGCGATTTCGATCTGCTTGGAGCAGGACGAGAAGACCGTCAGCGCGGAAATAAGCAGAACGAGCGCAAGTACGGAGGAAATGATCTTTTTCATGATTGGTTCTCCTTTTATTATTAAAAATATAAAAAACGGAAGCCGCGGGCTTCCGTTAATCAGTTCACCGATACTCCGGTTGAAATCATTCGGAAAGCGACCGCTGAAAATCTGCGCGATAAAGGCTGCGCATGCCGCACATGCACATAGAGCACATCATCATAAAAGCGTTTCTTTTCATGACGGTTCTCCTTTCCTTTGAACTTGCGGCTATTTTATCATGCCGACGGCGGTTTGTCAATAGCTTTTTCATATTTTTCCGCTCTTACCTGTATTTTTCAGATAAAAAAACGAAAAACCGGAAAAAAAGACTAATAAAATTGTAAAAATAGTTTCAAACTGACGGTAAACCCACCCGAAAGGACTGAAATAAACGATGAAAACCAAACGTGACGACACGGCAAAACTATATGACGAGATCTACAAGAACGCCGCAATGGGCGCCGGAACGACCAAACATCTTCTGGAAACGGAACGCGGAGAAGAAATGACGGACAGTCTGAAAAAGCAGTACGCGGAATACCGTTCGATCTGCCGCAACGCGGAGATCTCTATGCGCGCGCGGGGCGGTGAAATCAAGGGCTACGGAAGGATGAAGAAGATGATGACCGACCGCGGCGTTTCGCTGAATCTCCTTTTTGACAACAGCGACCGGCACGTCGCGGAAATGCTGATGAACGGCAGTACCATGGGCGTGATCAACGCCGAAAAAAGCACCGGAAAATACAGCGGTGCGGAAAAGGAAGCGAAGGAACTCATGAAGCATCTGTCGGACTTCGAACTGTCGACCATTGAAAATATGCGGCGTTTTCTGTCCTGATCCCCGCCCGTGCGGCAGGAATAAGAACAAGGCGTTCCCGACGGACGAGAACGCCTCTTTTTCTGTTCGTTCGGAGTTTACAGCGACTTGAGCGCCGCCCACAAAAAACTCTCTCCGACTCTTATGACCATGATCGCAAAATAAACAAGCGAGATCAGAAGCAGCACCGCGGCGATCGCAACGAATACGAAAAGACAGATGGCTGCGATCAGAAAACCGCGGGCGTACGGGGGACGAACGCCGTTTTTCTTTTTGCGCTTCACGAGCAGAATGATGGCGACGACCAGCGCCGCGATCGCAAGCGGCGTCAGGTACAGAACGACGAATGCAGAGAACGTTTCCATAATAAACCTCTTTCAAACGGTATTTTTCTTGACTTTTTCAAACGGTATTCTTCCTGACTCTTTCAAGCAGTATTTATCTTGACATTTCACGGCGTTCGTGCTATACTTCCCACAGAACAGATCCAAAGAAAGGAAAAGAGGACGCATCATGAAATATTTTCTCAGAACGGCGCTGACGTCGGGAATACTGTTTTTTTCATTTACGGTGCGCGGGTTCGCCGCCGAAGCCGCGGAGAAGAAAACGTTTTTCGAAAAACTGGGGGACAACATCTGGTATATCCTGCTGGTGATCGCTTTCGGCGCGGGTCTCATCATCATCACGAAATGGAGTTCAAAGATCAAAGCGCGCGACAAAAAAACGCAGGAGGAATACGAGCTCTGGAAAAAAGAGCATCCCGAAGAAGCCGAAGCGTTTGAAGACGCTCAGAAGCCCGGTTCTCCCTTTTACGGCGCGGAAAACGGCACAGCGCCGGAGGAAGCGCCGCAAAACGGCGGGGATCCGGACGGATCCGCCGGGGAAGATGAAACGCCGCAGGAGCAGGAAAACGGCAATACGGAAGAATAACGCACGGTTCTCAAAAACGCAGTCCGCTCAATGCTGTATATGGGCGGGCTGCGTTTTTATATTCTTTCTGCGGGAAAATCAAACGGTTCTGGCGACCTCGACCATCTCGTACGCCTCGAGGATATCGCCGACCTTGATGTCGTTGAATTTCTCGATGCCGACGCCGCACTCGTAACCCTGCGCGACTTCCTTGACGTCTTCCTTGAACCTGCGCAGAGAGGAGATCTTGTCTTCGAAGATCACCACGCTGTCGCGCACGATCCGGATCAGCGCTTTCCGCGTGATCTTGCCGTCAAGCACGTAGCTGCCCGCGATCGTCCCGACGGACGGAACGTGGATCGTCTGGCGGACCTCCGCGTGACCCAGCAGTTCCTCCTTGTACGTCGGCGCGAGCATACCGCTCAAGGCGGCTTTCACTTCGTCGATACACTCGTAGATCACGCGATAGGTACGGATCTCGACCGTCTGTCTCTTCGCCATATCGATCGCGGATTTATCGGGACGCACGTTGAAGCCGATGATCAGCGCGTTGGAAGCCGAGGCGAGCATCACGTCGCCCTCGGTGATACCGCCGGCGGCGGAGTGGATGACGCGGACCTTCACTTCGTCGTTGGAGAGCTTTTCAAGGCTCGACTTGACCGCTTCGGCGGAGCCGCCGACGTCGGCTTTGACGATGATGTTCAGTTCTTTCGCGCCGGCGTTGATCTGATTGAAGAGATCGTCGAGCGAGACCTTGGAGGACGCCTTGTAGAGATCCTCCTTGATCTTCGCTTTTCTCTGCTCCGCAAGCTCTCTTGCCATGCGTTCGTCTTCCACGGCGTTGAATTCGTCGCCCGCCTGCGGGACGTCCGACAGACCGGTGATCTCCACGGGCGTCGACGGTCCCGCCGCCTTCACGGCTCTGCCGCGCTCGTCGTTCATGGCGCGGATCCTGCCGACCGTCGTGCCCGCGATCACGATATCGCCCGAATGGAGCGTACCGTTCTGAACGAGCACCGTCGCAACGGGTCCTCTGCCCTTGTCAAGGCGCGCTTCGATGATCAGACCCGCCGCCCGGCGCGCGGGATTCGCTTTCAATTGCTTCATTTCGGCGACGAGCAGTACGTTCTCGAGAAGTTCGGGAATGCCCTGCCCCGTCAGCGCCGAAACCGGCACGCAGATCACGTCGCCGCCCCATTCCTCGGGAACGAGGTCGTACTGGGTGAGTTCCTGCTTGACCTGATCGGCGTTCGCGTGGGGTTTATCCATTTTGTTGATGGCGACGATGATGTCGATATTCGCGGCTTTCGCGTGGTTGATCGCCTCGATCGTCTGCGGCATGATGCCGTCGTCTCCCGCGACGACAAGGATCGCGATATCGGTCGACTTCGCACCCCGTGCGCGCATCGCGGTGAACGCCTCGTGGCCGGGGGTATCCAAGAACGTGATGTCCTTCCCGTTGATCTTGACCTGATAAGCGCCGATATGCTGGGTGATCCCGCCCGCCTCTCCGGCGGTGACCTTCGTGTGTCTGATCGCGTCGAGAAGCGAGGTCTTGCCGTGGTCGACGTGACCCATCACGCAAACGACGGGCGCGCGCTCGACGAGGCTGCTCTCGTCGTCCTTCTCTTCGTCGAACAGACGGTCCTCAATGGTCAGGACCACTTCCTTCGTGACCTTGGCGCCGAATTCATCGGCGACAAGATAGGCGGTATCGTAATCGATGGTCGCGTTGACGCCCGCCATCATTCCCATCATCATCAGTTTCTTGACGACCTCGCCTGCGGTCCTCTTCAGTTTCGACGCGAGTTCGCTGACGGCGATCTCGTCTCCGATCGTGATCTCAAGCTGCTTTTTGGGCTGCTCCTTGGCTTTCTGCTGCTGATGACGGAAGCGGTCGATCTGCTGCGGCTGACCTTTTCCCTGCCTGCCGGAGCCCTCCTGCTGGCCGCTCTTGTTCTGCTTTTTCAGTTTCTGCGTACCGCCGGTCATGCCTCTGCGGGCGGTATCCGCCATGCCTTCCAGCTTCTCGTCATACTTGGACAGGTCGACGTTCCCGCCGCCTCTGGTATCGATGACGCGCGTTCCCGCGATGTGGGAGGACTTCTCCTCCACCGTCACCGTGGTCATGGGCGCGTCGCTTGCAGAACGTCTGAAAGCGCCCGCCTGGCTTTGCTGATTCTGCTGCTTCTGCTGCTTCTTCTGATGCTCCTGCGCTTTTTGCGCCTGCTTCTGCGCCTGCAGTTCCATCTGCTTCTGGAGCGCGTCCTTGAACCTCGCCTGCTTTTCGGCGGCGAGTTCCGCTTTGCTCTTGACGACCGGCGGCGCGGCGACCTTCGTCGTATTCGTATCCGCCGGCTTCTTTCCGCCGTTCCCGCTCCCCTGAGAAGCGCCCGACGGTTTCTCCGCTTCCTTCTTTTCTCCGGAAACGGCGGAAGTCGTCTCTTCCTTCTTTCCGTCTTCCTTTACCGTCTCTTTGACAGGTTCCTGCCGCTTTGTGCGGATATAGGTCTCTCCGTTGAGATACTTTCCTATATCGGTGATCTGATGCGCCTCCGTCAACACGGTCATCAGCACGTCAAATTCCACGCTTTCAAGAACCGAGGTGTTCCCCTTTTCCTTTAAGCCGGCTTTCTCAACGTATTCCGAAAAATCCTTCGTTTTGATCCCGAAATCCTTTGCCAGACCGTTGATCTTATATTTCACAGTAATCATATATCGCAATCACCCTGTCCTTTCATCAATTTGAGGATCGCGGATGCGAACGCACCGTCTTCGATCCCGACTGCGGCAACGCAGCCCTTCTTTCCGACGCAGTTCCCGAGCCGATCCGCGGTCAGCGGAAGCGTTTCGTGGGGAATACCGTAATATTCGCAGCAGTTCCGGATCTTTTTGTTCGTATTCTCTGACGCATCGGCGGCGATCAGCACAAGCGGAAAATCCTTTCTCGCCCTCACGGCGTTCAGCGTCAGTTCCGTGCCGACCTTCATTTTCCCCGCTTTTCTGCAGATGCCCAGCATCCCGGCTATTCTACGTTCCGTCATACCCGGCGAGTTCCGCGGCAAGTTTCTCGTAGACGCCCGGCGGTATTTCGCAGTCGAGATTGCTTTCAAACCGCTTTGCCTTCATCGCTTTTTTGAAACAGTCCGTACTCTTGCAGAGGTACGCGCCTCTGCCCGGCTTCTTGCCGGTAAAATCGAGACTGACGCTTCCGTCGCTGCCCCGCACGACGCGGATCAGTTCTTTTTTGGGAAAACTGTTCCCGCATCCCACGCAGCGGCGCTCCGGATACTTCACGGTCTTCTTTCCGTTTGCCACAAAACTCCCTCCTTTCTGCAGTTGAAACGCCCGGTTTCCCCTGCTTCAGTATCTGTCCGATTTGATGTCGATCTTATAGCCCGTAAGTCTTGCCGCCAGACGGGCGTTCTGTCCCTCTCTGCCGATCGCGAGAGAAAGCTGATCCGCGGGTACGATCACGCGGCAGGTGCGCTCTCCGTCGATGATCACTTCGTCCACCGACGCGGGCGACAGCGCGCTGCGGATAAACTCCACGTCGTTGTCGCTGTACTTGATCACGTCGATCTTCTCGCCGCCGAGTTCCGCCATGATGTTGTTGATCCTCATGCCGCGCGCGCCGATGCAGGAGCCGACGGGATCGACGCCCTCCTCGTTGCTCGCGACGGCGATCTTCGTGCGGTATCCGGCTTCGCGCGTGATGCCCTTGATCTCGACGACGCCGTTTGCGATCTCGGGGATCTCAAGTTCGAAAAGCCTCTTGACGAAATGCGGATGCACGCGGCTGAGCGTGACGAGCGGACCTTTCGTTTCCTTGCGCACTTCGGTGATGAAGACCTTTACGTGATCGCCCACCGAAAAATGATCGGTCGCGAGCATTTCTCTCTGAAGCAGCGTGGCGAAGCCCGTTCCGGTATCCACGACGACGTTGCCGCTCTGCGGATCGATCTTCTGAACGGTCACGCTGATGATGTCCTCTTTCTTGTCCTCATACTGCTTGATCATGATCCCGCGCTCGGCTTCGCGGATCCCCTGGATGATCACCTGTTTTGCGATCTGCGCGGAGATCCTTCCGAAATTCTTGGTCTTGAGTTCGATATCGATCGTGTCGCCGTAGGAAAGGTGTCTGCGGGTGTGCCGCTTCGCCTCGTCCATCGTGATCTCGCTCACCGGATCGTTGACGGTCTCCACGACCGTCATCGTACGGTAGACCTTGAAATCTCCCTTTTTTCTGTCGACGACCGCTTTGACGTTCGATCCGCCGACCTCTTTTTTCAGCGCGCTCAGAAGAGCGGCCTCCACTTTTTCAAGCATATACTCCTTGGGAATGCCCTTCTGTCTCTCAAGATCGTCAAGTGCCGCAATGAATTCGTTATTCATGATACAGATCCTTTCTATTATTGCTTTTCTTATCCGTTTCCGTGCCGGACGACGCGATCACTCGTTTCCGCCGCCGTCCGTTTCGTCTCCTTTTTCCTCTTCGGGAACGAACGCCTCTTCCGGAAGCGCCGCCGCTTCCGCGCACGCCGCGTCAAAATCAAAGACGACGTTCGCTTTGGAGACGCATTTTCTTTCAAACGTCAGTTCTTGTGAACCGGTTTTCAGGGTCAGAAGACCGTCGTGACAGCCGGTGAGCGTCCCGGTCCATTCCTTGCTGCCGTTCACGGCTGTGAAGAGTCTGACGCGGATCTCGCTTCCCACGCACGCTTCAAAATGCCGTTCGGTGCGCAGACTGCGCTCAAGTCCCGGAGACGATACTTCGAGATGATACTGTTCCTCGATGGGATCGAGTTCGGTTACGATCGGGTCGATAATGCGCATCGCCTGCTCGCAGGCGTTCATATCCACGCCCTCCGGACGGTCGACCGTGATGCGAAGAAAGCGCTCGCTGCCCTCCTTGACGTACTCGACGTCCCAGAGTTCAAAGCCGGCTTCCGTGACGGCGCCGGCGATCGCCTGCGTGACCGCCGCCACGACGTTTTTCGGTTCTCCCTGCCGTTTTGCCATGAAAAGACGCTCCTTTTATACAGTTCTTCATTCAACAAGGAAGAGCAGTTTTTTCAAACTGCCCTTCATACAACTCTATTCTGTAATCAATATACCACACTTTTTCGTGAATTGCAATACCTTTTTTGATTTTTCCGCTTTATATTTTGATTTTTCCGCTATATATTTTAGTTTTTTGTTAGTTTTTTGCCGCTTTCCCGCAAGACCGAAGGCGGATCAGAAAATGCCACCGGGAACGTCGACGGTTTTCAGCCGGCAGAAATCGTCGTGGATCTCCACCTGCGCCGCGAGCGATTCAATGAGCGCCCTGTTTTTCTGCGTGACCACGTGGTCGCGCAACGTCCGGAACTGCTCCGAGAGCGCCGTCTGTTTGTACGCGTCCTTCTCGGGCTCGAGCCGCTTGACGATCACGATCGACTGACCCGCGATCTCGTAAGTCTTCACGCTGCCGATATCCTGCTTCATGATCCCGGTCAGAACCGAATAATCGACCCCGTACGCCGTGCCGGCGGAGAATATATCGTCCGAGGAAAAATAGTACCCGTTTTCGTCCGGCACGTTCAGTTCTTCGGAATAGGTCCCGGCGAGTCTGAAAAAATCCTCTCCGTCGTCAATGAGCGCCTGCACCGCTTCCGCTTTTCCGATCTTTTCCTCTTTTTCCTTCGCCGTGTATTTTCTGGTGACGGGATTTCCCGCGGCGTCCCTTTTCACGGTTCCGTCCTCATTATAATCATAACCGGCGTCGGTGTAGATCACGATCGGCAGGAACCGCGCGTAGTGCGACGTATAGTATTCGTCCAGTTCGTCGTCGGTCGGTGCCATGACGCCGTCCGTCCCGAACAGATAATCCTCAAGTTTCGACACTTCCGATTCGTAGATCAGCACTTCGCGAAGATCGTCGATCGACATCCCGTACGCGCTTTTCAGCGCTTTGCCGAACGCGCTCTTGCTGTCGCCGTAGCGGTAATAGATCAGTTCGTTTATATACTGATCGACCTTGCCGGTCTCCTCCTCGGTCAGTTTCAGACCGTATTCGCGGAAGAGCTGAAGCTCCACGGCGACGTTCTTCGCATACTGCTGCGCGTAAAGCTCAACGTATTCGCCGCGCGTGATCGTTTTGCCCTCCGCGTCGGTCGTCTTGCCGTTCCAGCACGCGGGCGTATCGGTGATATCCTCATATCTTGAAACGAAATCGCTCTTGATCTCCGAAAGCCAGAAGCGGCAGATCCGTTCGCTGATCTCCGTATCTTTATATCTGATCCAGACCTCTCCCTTATCCGCCGCGCAGGAGACCGCGGCGACCGTGCAGATCGCGGCGATCAGAAGAATGGAAACGGTTTTCAAGATTTTCATATCATGTTCCTCAACTGTTCTCTTTTTCTTTATACTTCTCAAGGATCCCGCACGCTGTGCTCACGGCGGCGGAAAACTTCATTTTGCCGGTACGCAGCGCCATATAGGGAGAACTGCCGAAGGAGATCAGCAGTTTTCCGTTGTACTCCGAAGCGAGCCGCGCCATGCGGGCGGCGTCGCACGTCTGCGGATAAATGAGCATCGAAGTGCCCTTATACACGATCTTTTGAACGCGCGACGCGGAGCCGGCGGCGCGCAGAAGCGAGATGCGCAGCAGATTGTCCACCGGCGTCGGCGGTTCCCCGTAACGGTCGATCAGTTCGTCCAGCACGTCGGACAGATCCTCCTGATTTTCGATCAGCGCGATCTTTTTGTAGACGTCGATCCTCTGATTCTGCGCGGAGATATAGTTCTCGGGAATATAGGCGTCCAGCCCGGTCTCCACCGTGCATTCCTTCTTTTCTTCCTTCTTTTCGCCCTTCTCTTCGAGCACCGCTTCGAAGAGCAGTTTCATATACAGATCGTATCCGATCGTCTCCATGTGTCCGTGCTGCTCCGCGCCCAGAAGATTGCCCACGCCGCGCAGTTCCATATCGCGCATCGCGATCCGGAAGCCCGAGCCGAACTCCGTGAAATCCCTGATCGCGGCGAGCCGTTTCTGAGAGATCTCGCTCAGTTCCTTATACTTCGGATACGTGAAATAGGCGTACGCTCTGCGCGAACTTCTGCCGACCCTGCCGCGCAGCTGGTGAAGCTGCGAGAGTCCGAACCGGTCGGCGTCTTCGATGATCAGGGTGTTGGCGTTCGGTACGTCGATGCCCGTTTCGATGATCGTCGTGGAGATCAGGATATCGATCTTCCCCTCGACCATCTCGTTCCATATATCCGAGAGCGCGTCCCTGTCCATCTGACCGTGCGCGGTTTCGATCACGACGTCCTTGAACGCCGCGCGCAGCTTCTTCGCCGCCGGATCCATTTTGTCGATGCGGCTGCAGAGGTAAAAGACCTGTCCGCCTCTTCTCAGTTCCCTGCGGATCGCTTCCTCTATGAGCGCGTCGTCCTCTTCCATCACGATCGTCTGCACGGGCTGTCTGTCGACGGGCGCCTCGTCCAGTATCGACATATCCCTGATGCCCGACAGCGCCATGTTCATTGTGCGCGGAATGGGCGTCGCCGAGAGCGTGAGCACGTCGACGTCGGTCGCCAACTGCTTGAGTTTCTCCTTGTGCGTCACGCCGAACCGCTGCTCCTCGTCGACGATGAGCAGTCCGAGTTTCTTGAATTCCACGTCCTTCGACAGCAGTCGGTGCGTGCCGACGATGACGTCCGTTTCGCCCCTGCGCAGTTTGCGCAGAGATTCGTCGATCTCCTTCTTCGTGCGGAACCGGCAGACCATATCGACGTTCACGGGATATCCGCGCATCCGCGACAGCAGCGTTCGGTAGTGCTGCATACAGAGGATGGTCGTCGGCACGAGGATCGCCGCCTGCCATCCGCCCTCGACCGCCTTGAAGACGGCGCGAAGGGCGACCTCCGTCTTTCCGTATCCGACGTCGCCGCAAAGAAGCCGGTCCATGGGACAGTTCTTTTCCATGTCCCGCTTCACTTCGTTCGACGCCTGGAGTTGACACTCGGTCTCCTCATATTCAAAGGATTCCTCGAATTCGCGCTGCATCGCGTCGTCTGAAGGAAAAGAGATGCCCGGCCTTCTCACGCGTTCGGCATAGAGGGCGATCAGCTGCTTCGCCATATCCTTTACCGCCGCTTTCGCCCTGTACTTCGTGCGTTTCCATTCCGCCTCGCCCATGCGAGAGAGTCTGATCGTGCCGTCCTCCGCGCCCTTGCCGATATATTTGGAGATCTTGTCGAGCTGGTCGCACGGAAGATACAGCGCGCCTCCCTCCGCGTATGCGATCTTCAGAAAATCTCTTCTCGCGCCCTCCACGGTGAGGGAGGTCATGCCGATGAACCTGCCGATGCCGTGCGATTCGTGCACGACGTAATCTCCCGCGTTCAGATCGGCGTAGGAGAGGATCCTTTTGACGTTTCCGTCGTGTTTCTGCTTTCTTTTCGCAACGCTCCCGCGTTTGATCAGCGTCCGTTCGCCCTGCTCGGTCAGCAGAACGAAGCGCGAAGCGATCAGTTCAAAGCCGGGGATCCCCTGCCCCCAGGTGACGGCGACGGAAGCGGGTCGCTGTTCGATTTTGCCGTCGTCCCTGTAGGCGCCGAACCCCGCGTCGGTGAGCATCTTTTCCATATTCGCCGCGGACGCCTCGTTCTCGCAGATCAGTTTGACCCTTGAGGAGGAAGCCATATATCCGCGCAGATCGTCGAGAAGCAGATCGAAACGGTCTCTGTAGCCCGTCGTCTGCTTGGTACGGAATGAGAACATCCCGGCGTACCGGTGTCCCGACAGTCTCGAACCGATGCTGCTGATCAGTACCGAAAAGCCCTCGAAGAACATCCGCTCGACGTCTGACGCGTCCTTGCCGTAATCGGCGTGTCTGCCCGAGAGTCTTCCCTCCTCGAGGAGCGTTCTGATCTGCGCTTTCTCCAACTGCTCGCAGCCGTCCAGCCGGTTCATGCAGGCGCCGTACTCCAGCGCGACCGGCATCAGCCCCGCCGCGTATTCGCACAGCGATTCCTTTTCGGGATATATGAGCGGCAGATACTTATCGAGCGACAGCGTTTCCACGCCTGACAGAACGTTTTCGTACTCCTCCTCAAGTTCCTCCTTCACCTGACCGACCGCGCTCTTCATAAGCGGTTTCAAGGCGCCGAGGATCCTTTTTTTCGCCTGTTCGTCGACGTTCAGTTCGTGCGCGGGGATCGGTTCGAAAACCGCGCAGTCTTCGGTGCGCCTCTGCGTCAGAACGTCAAAATAACACATCCTGTCGACGGTATCGCCGAAGAATTCGATGCGCACCGGTTCGCTTTCCGCGGGCGAAAAAACGTCGAGGATGCCGCCGCGCAGAGCGTACTGACCCTTGCTCTCCACTATTTCCATGCGCCGGTAGCCGCCGTTTTCAAGTTTGCCGACGATCTCTTTCACGTCGTACTCGCCGTTCTGACGCACGACCGTCGAGGCGTCTTTCAGCCGCGCGCGCGGGATCGTGTACTGCACGAGCGCGTCAGGCGTGGAGATCAGGTATTCGCACGCGCCCTTGAGAAGTTTTTCAAGCACGAAAAGCCTCTCATGCTCAAAATCATGAGAAGCACCCGCGTGATACAGTATCAGGTCCCTTGCCGTATAGAAGTACGCTTTTCTTCCGTAATCCTCAAGCCACCTGCAGAGTCTGTTCGCCTTTTTCTCGTCGGATACCAGCAGAAAGACCCCGTTGTATCCGCATCTTTGCGACAGTTCGTACAGATTTTCCACAAAGGCGAATTCCGCGCCTTCGCACAGTCCGGTCACGACGGCAGGTCTGCGCTTCGCCGTACCGGGCGCGCATTCCTTTACGGCGCAGTCGATAAACGCCGCGTACTCCTTTTCCTCACATATTGCCCGCGTCAGATTGATCATAGATCCCTTTTGTTCCTCCGTGCGCCTGCCCGATCAGTTATATCTGCACATGGCAGTTTCGAAATCGCCCGAAACGACAAGCGAAAGCGCGTCGGAACAGCGATCGAACACCGTTTTCAGCTTCTTTTGATCGTCCTCGGTGAATTTTCCGAGCACCCAGCTGCAAAGGTCGCCGTCGGGATCGGGTTTCTTCCCCACGCCGATCCGGATCCGGGGAAACGCCTCGGTGCCGAGTTCCGTGATAATGCTGCGCAGTCCCTTCTGTCCTCCGTCGCTTCCCTTGCGGCGGATGCGCATTTTCCCGACGTCGAGATTGACGTCGTCGCAGAAAACGAAGATCTTTTCCGGCGGGATCTTATAGAAGTCCGCGGCTTTCCTCACCGCTTTTCCGGACTCGTTCATATAGGTCATCGGGCAGAGGAAGAGCGCGCGCGTTTCATTGATCATCGTCTCGCCGCATACCCCGTCGAACCTGGCGCGGTCGATTTTGAAGCCGTGATTCAGCGCGTAGTATTCGGCGAAAAGGAAGCCGCTGTTGTGCCTGGTCAGCGCGTATTCCTTTCCGGGATTGCCCAGACACGCGACGATGACCGACGGCGGACCCGGCGGCGGGGACTTTTCTATTCTTTTGAACAAATCAAAAATACTGCTCATTTTTACTCCTGAAAATCCGTTTCGCATACAGTATACTACAAATACTCAAAAAAGGCAATAAGTATTTCGTCCCTCTTTTTATGTTTTTTATAAAAAATATATGGACAAATTCGAAAAACTGTGCTATAATGACCTGCAAAAATCAAAGAAGTACGGACAGAATCCAGTGAAAGGAAAAAAAACATGAACAAGAAATACGTTTATCTGTTCACCGAAGGAAACGGTTCCATGAGAGAACTGTTAGGCGGCAAAGGCGCCAACCTTGCCGAAATGACCGGGCTCGGTATGCCCGTTCCCCAGGGCTTCACCATTACCTGCGAAGCCTGCGTCAAGTATTACGAGGACAACGAAACGATCGCTCCCGAGATCGTGGATCAGATCGAAGAATACCTTGCGAAACTTGAAAAGATCACCGGCAAAAAATTCGGAGACGACGTGAATCCTCTGCTCGTCTCGGTCCGCTCGGGCGCGCGCGCGTCCATGCCCGGCATGATGGACACGATCCTTAACCTCGGGCTCAACGAGAAGGTCGTGGAGACCATCGCAAAGAAGTCGGGCAACCCCCGCTGGGCGTGGGACTGCTACAGACGCTTCATCCAGATGTATTCCGACGTCGTTATGGAGGTCGGCAAGGGCTATTTTGAAACGCTGATCACCCAGGTCAAGGAAGAAAAGGGCGTCAAACTCGACACCGAACTTGATACGGAGGATCTCAAGAAGCTCGCTGAACTCTTCAAGGCGGAGTACAAGAGCAAGACCGGACGCGACTTCCCGACCGATCCGCAGGAGCAGCTGATGGGCGCGATCAAGGCGGTCTTCCGCTCCTGGAACAACGAAAGAGCGGTCTATTACAGACGCATCAACGACATTCCCGGCAACTGGGGCACCGCCGTCAACGTGCAGAGCATGGTCTTCGGCAACATGGGGCCGACCTCCGGCACCGGCGTCGCCTTCACGCGCAACCCCTCGACGGGCGAAAAGAAACTGATGGGCGAGTTCCTGATGAACGCGCAGGGCGAGGACGTCGTCGCGGGCGTCCGTACCCCCGAGCCGATCGACAACCTCAAGAACACGATGCCCGAAGTGTATGAGCAGTTCGTGGATATCTGCAACCGTCTTGAAAACCATTACCGCGATATGCAGGATATGGAATTCACGATCGAAGACAGAAAACTCTTCATGCTCCAGACGAGAAACGGCAAGCGTACGCCCGCCGCCGCGATCAAGATCGCGTGCGACCTCGTGGACGAGGGCATGATCAACGAAAAACAGGCGGTACTGATGATCGATCCCAAATCGATCGACGCGCTCCTGCATCCGCAGTTCGACACCAAGGCGCTGAAGGCTGCCAAGCCGATCGCTTCGGCTCTTCCCGCTTCTCCCGGCGCCGCCTGCGGACAGATCGTTTTCTCGGCGGAGGACGCCGTGAAATGGTCTGAAAAAGGCAAGAAGACCATTCTCGTCCGTCTCGAGACCTCCGCGGAGGACATCGAGGGCATGCACACCGCCGACGGCATCCTGACCGTCAGAGGCGGTATGACCTCCCACGCGGCGGTCGTCGCCAGAGGCATGGGCAGATGCTGCGTCTCGGGCTGCGGCGAGATCACGCTCGACGCCGCCAACAAGAGCTTCACGCTCGCCGGCAGGACCTTCTTTGAAGGCGACTTCATTTCGCTGGACGGCAGCACCGGCAACATCTACGGCGAGGCGCTCCCGACCGTCGAAGCGACGATCAGCGGCAACTTCGACCGCATCATGAGCTGGGCGGACAAATACAGAGTCCTGCGCGTGCGCACCAACGCTGACACCCCCGCCGACGCGCGTCAGGCGGTGAAATTCGGCGCGGAAGGCATTGGCCTCTGCCGCACCGAGCATATGTTTTTTGCCCCCGACCGCATCCCCGCGATCAGAGAAATGATCTGCGCGGACACCAAGGAGCAGAGAGAGAAGGCGTTAGCGAAGCTTCTTCCGATGCAGCAGGGCGACTTTGAGAGCCTCTATGAGGAACTCCAGGGCATGCCCGTGACCATCCGCTTCCTCGATCCTCCGCTTCACGAGTTCGTTCCCACCGAAACGAGAGACATCGAGCAGCTGGCAAAGGACACCGGCAAGACCGTCGCGCAGGTCAAAGCGGTCATCGACAACCTGCACGAATTCAACCCGATGATGGGTCACAGAGGATGCCGTCTGGCGGTCACCTACCCCGAGATCGCCGAAATGCAGACGAGAGCGGTCATCAGAGCGGCGCTCGCCATCAAGCAGCGTCATCCCAACTGGCACATCGTTCCCGAGATCATGATCCCGCTGGTCGGCGAATTCAACGAAATGAAGTTCGTCAAGGACATCGTGGACGCGACCGCGAAGGACGAGATCCACAAGGCGGGCACGACCCTGCGCTACAAGATCGGAACGATGATCGAGATCCCGCGCGCGGCGCTGACCGCGGATGAACTGGCGAAGAAAGCCGAGTTCTTCTCCTTCGGCACCAACGACCTCACGCAGATGACCTTCGGCTTCAGCAGAGACGACGCCGGCAAGTTCCTCGGCGCCTACTACAAGAACAAGATCTATGAGTTCGATCCCTTCTCCAAAGTGGACATCAAGGGCGTCGGCAAGCTCATCGAGATGGCGGTCCGTCTGGGCAGAGGCGTTCGCCCCGACCTGAAGATCGGTATCTGCGGAGAACAGGGCGGCGATCCCGCGACCGTCGACTTCTGTCATCAGATCGGTCTGGACTACGTTTCCTGCTCGCCCTTCAGAGTGCCTATCGCAAGACTGGCCGCGGCGCAGGCGGCGCTCCGCAACCAGGCGTGATCCTCGGATCAAGAAACCCAAAAAAACCGGGGCTGTAAAAAAAGTCCCATACAAAATGAGAAGTCGAAAGGCTTCTCATTTTTGGTATATTCTAAGCAAAAAGGACCTCCGCAAACGAGCGGTACTCTTAAGGACAGTTTATAAAAACCGGCTGAGGTAAGGAGCAAAATCCTTATTTCAGCCGGTTTTTTGTCGCATACCCCTGCAAGGCAGGACGTTTGTGTGCCAAACGTCAAAGAGTGAAATCTTTTGCCTGACGGCAAAAGGTGAAATCTTCGGGCGCTGCCCTCAGGTGAAATCGAACGCTGCCGCGTTCGGTGAAATGAAATCCACCCACCGCCGTCGAGGCGATTTCACTGCCCGAAGGGCAATTTCACCGCTGCAGGCGATTTCACCCACCCCGCAGGGGTGGATTTCGTTGCCGACTGTCCTTTGGGACAGTCGGCTAAGAGATCCTTTTGTTTTTGGGGGCGTTATTTTACAGCCCCTTCGTTTTTTGCGCCCGATCAGAGCGCCGCTTTGCTCTTCACCTCATAGGACGTAACGCCCAATACCGTTTCGCCGTCGATCTGAAGAGGCGTCGGACGGTCAAACTCCACCTTGATATGCTTGCCGGTGAAGATCTTGACCATATTCGTATACTTGACGTGCTCTCCCTTGAAAATGGAGGGGAACGCCATGAGCGTTCTGATTTTTCCTTTTCCGAAGAAAACGAGCGTGGAGAGCGTGTCGTTATTCAGCCGGTCCTGATCCGGGGTGGCGTTCATACCGCCGCCGTAATAGCGGCCGTTCATCGTCGGCGCAAGCCACACTTTCTTGAATTCATGCGTCACGCCGTCCACCGTGACCTTGGCGTTCGTCGTTTTGTAATGGAACAGCAGTCCCTTGATCGCGATGCCGGCGTAGTTGATCTTCTCAACGCCCGCCGCTCTCTGCTGATCGCCGACCTCGCAGCAGTAGCCGTCGATGCCGTAGCCGATCCCGTTTATGAATTTGGATTCCTTTCCGTTGATGAAGACGCTCGGGAGCCCCTTGATGTACGGCTTGAGGTCGATCGGTTCGCATCCGGTCTCCTTACCGATGTCGCGCAGGAAATCGTTGCCGGTACCGGTCGCGAAATACAGCACCTTTTCGGGCAGGGCGTCGGGATCGGCGTCGTTGATGAATCGGTTGAGCGTGCCGTCGCCGCCGCAGACGATCAGCGTATCGTCGCCGTTCACTCTTTTAAGGAACGCGGCGTATCCGCCTTCGGCAATGGCGTCCACGAATTCCGCGCCTTCCCCGACGTATTTCTTGACGGCTTCCGCCTCTTCCCTTCCTTTTCCGCTGTCCGCCTTCGGATTGTAAAGAACGTAAGTTTTGCTCATTTTTCAGTCATCCTTTCGGTGTATTCACTTTATCAACGGAAAGCGCGCGTTCCATGTCTTCGCGCACGCGCTCTCCGATCAGATCTGTCTTGGTCGAAGCCACGGTCCCGGCGTCGATCACGTCGACCACGTCGATATAGACGTGACTTCTTCTGTACGGAAACTTTTTCTGAATCAGCTCGGTGCCCTGTACGGCGATCACTACGACCGGCGCCTTTGATTTCTGCGCGATCATGAACATCCCGTTATGAAACGGCAGCAAAACGAGTTTTTTGCTTCTCGTGCCCTCGGGATAGAGGGCGACCGAAACCACGTCGTTTTCGATCAGACGCGCGGCTTTGTTCACCGTTTTGATGGCGTTTCGCGGATTTTCGCGGTCGATGCACATGAAAGCGCAGCGGCGGATGATCCTGCCGAACCACGGGATATGGAAATTCTTCTCTTTGGAGATAAACGCAAGATTCTCATGAGCGAACACGCGCCAGGTGACGATCGGATCAAAGTTTGACCGGTGATTGCTGACGAGAAGGAATCTGCCCTTCGGCAGTTTTTCTTTTCCGGTAACGTGAATACGCACGCCGATCGCCCAGAGCCAGAAGGCGGTCGCGCTGTCGAGAAGAAAGCGGTAATACCGGCTGTTCGATTCATACTCTCTCTTTCCGTCGACGAGCAGCGCGCTGACGGTATACCACAGCACGTACAGAACAGCCAGACCGAACAGAGACGCCAAGACGATCAGAAAATACTTCATTGATAGATCCGTCCCTTCCCGCGGATGTATGAAAGAAACGTCCGCCGAAACTGATTTTAGCATACTTTTCAGGATTTTGCAATGGTGAACTTGCGATTTTTTGCGTATTCCTGTTGATATTTGACACAAATTATGATATAATAACCGCAGAAACAGATATACGTTCGTGCAGTGACCGCACGAATATGAGAGGAAAAAATGCTGGATTTTTCATTTGCCTCCTTTTTGGACGGAACGTTCGATCTTGACAGCCGTACAGGAACCCACAAAACGCCGGTGATCCACGCCAAAAGCGCCGAGGCGGGAACCAAAAAAGGGCTGTATTACGATCCCGACTATCTGCGCGACCGCCCGGACGTCGAGACCGTCACCGTTACGGGAATGGACCAGGCGGCGTTTGAGCGCTTTATCAGAACCTACGGCAAACAGCTGCGCGCGATCCGCTTTTTCAAGAACAAGGCGATCTGCGACTGGTCTTTACTTGCGGAACTGCCCGAGATCGAATATCTCGATTTTTACCAGAATCACCGCCTGACGTCCCTTTGGGATATGCGCGGCAACGTCTCGCTTTCGGGACTGTCCGTAAAGGATTTCAACCGGTTCACAAGCATTGACGGGATCGCATCGGCGCCCGCTCTGAAGTACGTCAGTATCGGCAACACCGTCATCCGGAAGATGAAATTAGAGTCCTTAGCGCCTCTTGCCGGCAGCGGGATCGAATACTTTTCCTACAGCGGCAAGGATCTCGGCGACAGAAACCTTTCTTTCCTCTTTGAAATGCCCGCGCTGAAAACCTTCGATTTCCCGTCAAACCTGTACGATACCGAGGAAGTCGCCTGGATCTCGGCAAATTTTCCGGCGCTGACCGGCGTTTCGATCAGACCCTATATCGAATTCACCGAAAAGAACGGCGGAGACGGCAGCGAAGAAGACGTCAGGAAGATCGTGGGAAAGAATAAGCCGCTGCTCATCTTCCGCGGAAACGAGGAACGTCTGCACGGATACGCAAGGGCGTTCGAAGAGCTCAAGGAACGCTTTACGGGGATCTCCTACGAAGAAGCGTTCGGGAAGAAGACCGCCGGGCGCCGAAAGAAAAAACGCTTCGTTCTGAAAAAGCGCTCTTCAGGAAAGAAAAGAAAAGAGAAGAATGAAAAAACGAACTGAATAAAAAACGCCGGGGTTCCGATAAGAGCATGACCGAACTCCGGCGGATTTTTATCCTTAACAAATATACTTTTTCACTCTTCCGAGCGTCATCGCGTCGACTTCCGCCGTCACCAGCGCACCGCCGTCCCTGTAGTCAACGCTCTTCACCTGCGAGGACGCGTAGAGCGAGGACAGCACGCCGAGATCGGCGGAGGGCAGAAACAGACTGACGGTCTGTTTTCCGTCGGAGGCAAGTTCCTCCAGCCTGTTCACCAGGCGGTCAAGCCCTTCTCCCGTTTTTGCGGAGATCTGCAGGATCGAGGTGCGCGCCTCTCCCGTCATAAACGGAATGACCACGGAAGGGGCGGCGTCGCACTTGTTGAGCAGATAGAGCGTCGGCTTTTCCTTCGCGCCGAGCTCGTTCAACAGATCGGTCGTGACGCGCAGCTGCGCGTCGGCTTCGCTGTCGGAAATATCGACGACCAGCAGAACGGCGTCGCAGTCGACGACCTCCTCCAGAGTCGAACGGAACGCCTTGACCAGATGATGCGGCAGATTTCTGATGAAGCCGACGGTGTCGGTCAGAAGGATCTCCCTGCCCGACGGGAGTTCGAATTTCCTCGTCGTGGGGTCGAGCGTCGCGAACAGCTCGTCCTTTTCCTTGACGCCCGCTCCCGTCAGCGCGTTCAGCAGCGTCGATTTTCCGGCGTTGGTATATCCGGCGATCGCAAAGCGGAAGATCCCGCTTCTGCGGCGCTGCTTCCTCTGCATTTCGCGGTTCTTTTCGAGCTCCGCAAGCCGCTTTTCGAGAATGTGCTCGCGCTCCTTGATGCGGCGGCGGTCGCGTTCGAGCTTGCTTTCGCCGGGACCGCGCGTGCCGATGCCGCCGCCCAGACGGGACATTTCCCTGCCCTTGCCGATCAGCCGCGGCGAAGTGTATTTGAGCTGCGCGAGCTCGACCTGAAGTTTTCCGTCGGCAGTCACCGCGTGCTGCGCGAAAATATCGAGGATCAGCATCGTGCGGTCGATGACCGTCACGTCGTCGCCGAGCGCCTTCTCCATATTCCTGATCTGCACCGGCGACAGTTCGCTGTCGCAGATCACGAGAGAGATCCCGCCGTTGCTGCAGAGGCGCGAGAGCTCCTCCAGCTTTCCCTGACCGAGATACGTCGCGTTTTCGGGATGTTCGCGCGACTGCACCATCTTTGCAAAAACGCTTCCGCCCGCGGTTTCAAGCAGCCGCTCCAGTTCGGCAAGACTCGCCTCCCTGTCGCTTTCCTCTTCGTCGGCGGAAAAAACGGATACGAGCACCGCCTGCGTCGACGGATCGCTGTCGTTCAGAGCGTTTTTAAACAACTGTTCCATAAAGCTCCTTTCCCGAAACAAAAAAGGATGCCGGCGGCATCCTTTTTGTCATCTCACTTTTTCGCAGCTTCCAGACGCTTCTTGAACTTGTCAACGCGTCCGCCGGCATCGACAAACTTCTGCTTGCCGGTGAAGAACGGATGGCACTTCGAGCAAATTTCAACGCGCATATCGCCTGCGGTGGATTTGGTCACGACCTCGTTGCCGCATGCGCATCTGATCGTGACGGTCTGATATTTCGGATGGATTCCTTCCTTCATTTCTTCTTACCTCTCTTCACAAAATACGCTCAAATGCGCTCTTTGACCTTCGCGCTCTTACCCACTCTGTCACGCAGATAGAAGAGCTTCGCGCGTCTGATCTTACCGGAACGGACGATCTCGACCTTGTCCACGTTCGGAGAATGAACGGGGAAAGTCTTCTCCACGCCGACGCCGAACGAAACGCGACGGACGGTGAAGGTCTCGGAGATGCCGCCTCCGTGCTTTGCGATGATGGTTCCTTCGAAGATCTGAATTCTTTCTCTGGTTCCTTCCTTGATTTTGTTGTGTACCTTTACGGTATCACCGATGTTCAAAACCGGCACTTCGGTCTTGAGCTGCTCTTTGGTAAAAGCCTTGATCAGTTCCATTTCAAGTCCTCCTGATAGATTAGGGCATTCATGCAGAGCATTTGCAGCGGACTGCCCGTTTGTAAGTGGACGCAGAGCCTGTGACCCGGCGCGCACTTTGGAAGTATATCATACTTTTTTTCAAAAATCAAGGGGTTTTTTCAGATTTTTTCAGCAAAAAACGAAGATTTTTACCGTTTTTTCTCCGTTCGCAGCGATTTTTTATGAAATACGGTTGTACTTTTCCTTTTTTTATGATATAATGCAAGATGTGATATTATGTATTGCCCTTGAAAGGAATGAATATAACGATGCAGATCCTCAACGATCAGGCAAACGATCAGACTGAAAAACGTTCCGCCGCAAACGGCGATCCCGAAACGGTGCTGACGCAGGACCCGTCCGGCGCGCCCTGCGGCGAAGCCGCCGCAGAGACCGCGGATGACCTGCCGGCAGCCGAGAGTGAACGGCGGTATCACGCCGGCGCTCCGGAGGAGACCCCGGCGCCTGTGTCCGGCGAAACGCCCCGAACGGCGTCGCCCGACGAAGACGGTGAAAACGAAGACAGAACAAGCGAAGACGTCGCTGACAATGACGCTGCAGACGAAGACGCCGCGAACGAAGACGGCGCGGATGAAGACCGCGCGGATGAAGACAGCGCAAACGAAGAAAGAACAAACGAAGACGGCGCGCAGCCGGAGGAAAGCCCGCAGGCTCCGCTTTCAGAACAGCCGGCGGAAGAAAAGAAGGAATCTCCCGCGCTCTTCCTCTTCGATCTGTTTGAACTGATCGCCGTTTCCCTCGCCGTCGTAATGCTGCTTCTGACCTTCGTCATGCGGCTCTCGCCCGTGATCGGCTCCTCCATGTACCCGACGATCCTCGGACGGCGCGAATCCGGCGAAAGCGATACGTCCGGAAAGGACGTCCTGATCATCTCCGACACCTTTTACACGCCCGCGTCCGGCGATATCATCGTGATCCAGACCCCGACGCTCTACAAGGGCAGGACCGCCGCTTCGATGGATCATTCGATCGTCAAGAGAGTGATCGCCGTAGGCGGAGACACGATGACGATCGATTTCGAAAACTGGCGCATCGAAGTCAACGGTGAAGTATTCGAGGAGGGATACGGCAAGGCGCCCTACGTGAACTACGGCGCGGCGCAGAAAAAGATGGACGAGGGATACATGGCGACGCTTCCGGATCTCGTCGCCGCCACCGTTTCCCACGAAGGCAGCGTCTATACCGTAAAAATTCCCGAAGGCAAACTGTTCGTGATGGGCGACAACCGCAACAATTCCACCGACAGCCGCCGCATCGGACTGATCGACGAACGCTGGGTCGCCGGAAGATCGCTCGTCCGCGTCTATCCGTTCGACCGTTTCGGCACCGTCGACTGAGTACAGGGGAAAGGAACATATCATGCCATCGACCGTCATACAATGGTTTCCCGGACACATGGCGAAAACCAGGCGTCTGATCAAGGAGAACCTCTCGCAGGTGGATATCGTCATAGAGATCCTCGACGCGCGCATCCCCTATTCCAGCCGGAATCCCGAGATCGGCACGCTCTGCGCTTCAAAGCCGATACTGACCGTGCTGAACAAGTGCGCCCTTTCCGATCCCGCGGTCAACGACCGCTGGCAGGCGTATTTCAGACAGAACGGGCGGAACCCGCTCTTCATCGACTGCAAAACAGGACGGGGGATCGACCGGATCGGGGGGGAGATCAGACGGATCCTCGCGGAGAAGATCGAGCGGTATAAAGAAAAAGGCATGGCGGGCAAGAGGCTCCGGGCGATGATCGTGGGCATCCCCAACGTCGGGAAATCGACGCTCATCAACCGCATCTCCGGCTCCGCAAAAGCCAAAGCCGAAGACCGCCCCGGCGTCACCACCGGAAAACAGTGGGTCGCCACGGCGATCGGCGTCGATCTGTTGGATACGCCGGGCGTACTGTGGCCGAAATTCGAGGACCGCACCGTCGGGCTGAACCTCGCCGCGGTCGGATCGATCGCGGACCGGATCCTCGACACCGAGGAGATCGCCGTTTCGCTCTGCGGAAAACTGAAAGAGATCGCTCCCGAAAAACTCGCGCTGCGCTACAAACTCGACGCCTCTTCCCTTCCCGGACTGACCGATCACGAAGCGTTCGAGGCGATCGCGCGCAAACGCGGTCTCTTCCTGCGCGGAGGCGAGATCGACACAGAGCGGGCGGCGGCGATGATCCTTGACGAATTCCGCGGCGCAAAGATCGGATGTATTTCCCTTGAATCGCCGGAAGACGGGGAGGCGCGCAATGCCTGATTATTCCTATGAAAGAAGCGCGCGCGAAAGCGGCTTCGCGACCGTCGCCGGCACCGACGAGGCGGGCAGAGGTCCTCTGTGCGGCTCGGTATGCGCCGCCGCCGTGATCCTCCCGGAGGGACTGACGATCCCGGGACTTGACGATTCCAAAAAACTGACCGAAAAAAAGCGCGAGGCGCTTTTTGACGTCATCACCGAAAACGCGCTTTCCTACGGGGTCGCTTTCGCCTCGGTCGGGGAGATCGACCGGCTGAACATCCTCAACGCCGCGCAGCTCGCCATGCGGCGCGCGGTATCCATGCTCGATCCCGTCCCGGATCTCGTGCTGGTGGACGGCAACGTCGCGCGCGGATTCGGTATGGCGACGAAAACGGTTATCGGCGGCGACGGTATTTCCATGTCGATCGCGGCGGCGAGCGTTTTGGCAAAGGTCTCCAGAGACCGCCTCTGCGCCGAATGGGATAAAGAATACCCGCAATACGGGATCTCGAAGCACAAGGGCTACGCCACGAAGGACCACGTCGCAGCACTGCTCAGATACGGACCCTGCCCGATCTATCGCAGGACGTTCCTTTCAAAGATCCTGACGGGAACGCAGTACGAAGATTTTCTTTCCGACCGGTCGGAATAAGAAAAAGGGCGCGCGTCTTCCGACGGCGCCCGGCGGCATTCAGAACGGCCTCTGGCGGAAACTCGCGCACACGGTGTCGGTGCAGGAGGTCGCGTAGGTCGGTCCGACCGCGATCTTTTCCGCGGTACAGTGACTGTGCTGGTCGTTGTACATACAGTTCTTGACGTCGCACGCCACGCCCTTCAGTTTTTTCTTTCCCTCGGCGGAATACTCCTCCGGCAAAAGAAACATATTCATAAACACCATCCTTTCGACGTTCTTTTTTCGTCTTCCATTTTTCCCCGATCGCAAAGGTTTTATTCCTTTCGGGGGATCCCCGCAGAAAGGCGGCGTACAATGGCGCTCTACGTTCTTTCCGACACGCATCTTTCGCTGTCCACGGGCAAGCCCATGGACGTTTTCGGCGCGCGCTGGAAGGATCACGCCGAAAGGATCGCTTTTTTTATGAAACGCGATCTGACAAACGACGACGTCACCGTCATTCCGGGCGACGTCTCCTGGGGAATGGATCTTAAAGAGGCGCGGGACGACCTGCGCTTCCTTGACGCGCTTCCCGGGAAAAAGATCCTCGGAAAGGGCAATCACGATTACTGGTGGTCCACGCAGACGAAAATCAACGCGTTTTTCGAGAAGGAAAATCTGAAAACGCTCTCTCTGCTCTTCAACAACGCCTATTCCGTCGGCAATATCGCCGTCTGCGGCACGCGCGGCTGGTATTTCGACGCCGCGTCTCCCGCGGGCACGGACAGGGATAAGATCGTCGCGCGCGAAGCGGGCAGGCTTCGGCGGTCGCTCGAGGCGGGCAGAGCCTTCAACGCCGCGGAATCGGTCGTCTTCATGCACTTTCCGCCGGTATTCGGCGATTTTGAGTGCCGGGAGCTCACCGGCGTTCTAAAGGAATTCGGCGTGAAGCGCTGCTACTACGGCCATCTGCACGCGCAGTACGACGTCCCCCGCGCGTTTACGCACGACGGCGTTTCCTATCGGATCGCTTCGAGCGACTATCTCCAGTTCATGCCGCTGAAAGTCAGCGAAGAATGAGCACAAAAATGGATTTTTAAGCCGAAAAAAGCAAAAAATGCATTGACAAACGGTAAAAAAGCATGTAAAATACTTAAGAATATATGAAGTACAAACATTCGGAGGAAAAACATGAAATTCATCTCTCAGGAAAAAACCGAAACCAATACCGTAAGACTGAAATTCCTGATCGCCAAGGACGTTTTTGACGCGCAGACCGAAAAGGTCTTTCAGCGCAAAAAATCGAAGATCACCGTTCAGGGATTCCGTCCCGGAAAAGCGCCCCGCCACATGATCGAAAGGATCTACGGCAAAGGCGTGTTCTATGAAGACGCGCTGAACGATCTTCTTCCCGACGAATACGAAGCCGCGCTCAAGGAATCGGGGATCAAAGCCGTTTCCAAGCCTTCCGTTGACGTTGAGAAGATCGACGACGAGGGCGTTCTGGTCGTCGCGGACGTGACCGTCAAGCCCGAAGTGAAGATCGAAGGATATAAAGGACTGACCGTCGCAAAGGAAAGCGTGAAGGTCACCGAGAAGGAGATCGACGAGGAGATCGGACGCGTCAGAGAGCGTCAGGGCAGAGAGATCGAAGTGACCGACAGGGCTGCGAAAAACGGCGACACCGTCAACATCGACTATGAGGGCTTCTGCGGCGGCGCCGCGTTCGACGGCGGCAAGGACAGCGGTTACGACCTCAAACTCGGTTCCGGCACCTTCATTCCCGGATTTGAAGATCAGATCGCCGGTCATTCCGTCGGAGATGAATTCGACGTGAACGTCACCTTCCCCGCGGAGTATCACGCTCCGGAGCTCGCAGGCAAGGAAGCCGTCTTCAAGACGAAGCTGAACGGCATCAAGGAAACGCAGCTGCCCGATCTTGACGACGAGTTCGTCAAGGACGTCTCGGAATTTGACACGATGGCTGAATACAGAGCCGACGTCAAGGCAAAACTGTTGAAGGGCAAAGAAGACGAGGCGGACAAAGCGTTTGAAAGCAAACTGCTCGACGCCCTTATTGAAAAACTCGAGGTCGAGCTGCCCGACGTCATGGCGAAGACCGAAGCGGAGAATATGCTTCGCGATTACGATATGAATCTCCGTCAGAACGGACTGGATCTGAAGTCCTATCTGCAGTACACCGGCGAAACGCTTGACGGACTGCGCGAGAAGTTCATTCCGAGAGCCGAGAAACAGGTCAAGATCCGTCTTGCGCTTGAAAAGATCGCGGAGCTCGAAGGACTGACCGTCAGTGAAGAGGAACTGAATAAGGAGATCGAGGACCTTGCAAAATCCTACAGTATGGAAGTCGAGCAGATCAAAAAGTATATCAGCGAGGATGATCTGAAGGGCGACCTTCTCTCGAGAAAAGCGATGGATCTCGTGAAAGCGCAGGCGAAGAAGCCGAGAGCGTCAAAGAAAAAAGAAACGCCGAAAGAAAACGGCGAGCCGAAGGACGGCGGCGAGCCGAAGGACGGCGAATGACCGACCCTGAAAACGAAGAAGGAGGCGCACAAAGATGGCATTAGTCCCGACCGTAATCGAGCAGACCGACCGCGGAGAACGCGCGTATGATATTTTTTCAAGACTGTTAAACGACCGGATCATCTTTTTAGCGGATGAAGTCAACGACGTGACCGCGTCCCTTGTCGTGGCGCAGCTGCTCTTCTTGGAGGCGCAGGATCCCGACAAGGATATTTCCCTGTATATCAACAGCCCCGGCGGTTCCGTGACCGCTGGTCTTGCGATCTACGATACCATGAACTATATCAAGTGCGACGTATCGACGATCTGCGTGGGCATGGCGGCGTCTATGGGCGCGTTCTTACTCAGCGCCGGTGCCAAGGGCAAAAGGTACGCCCTGCCCAATTCCGAGATCATGATCCATCAGCCTCTGGGCGGCTTCCAGGGTCAGGCGACCGATATCAAGATCCACGCGGAAAACATTCTGAAGATCAAGGAACGCCTCAACCGCATTCTCGCCGCGAACACCGGCAAGACGCTCGAGGAGATCACGAGAGATACCGAGCGCGACAATTTCATGACAGCAGACGAAGCGTGCGCTTACGGGCTGATCGATAAGGTCGTCGCCAAGAGAGAGATCTGATCGAACCGAACGTTCATTCCGGCTGCCGTGCTCGCGCGGCAGCCGTGTTTTCCCTATCGTATGAAAGGACTGATCTAATATGGCAAACAACAACCGTCTCCGTCACTGCTCCTTCTGCGGAAGAGACGAACTCTCCGTTGAGTTCCTCATCCCCTCGCCCGAAGGCGCGTATATCTGCGACCAGTGTATCGAGACGTGCAGCGAGCTGATCAGCGCGCAGCGCAATATGGGACCGGGCAGAAGAAAAGGAAAAAAGGGAGAGCTTCCCTTCACTCTCGAAACGCTCCCGAAGCCCGTGCAGATCAAAGAAACGCTCGACGAATACGTGATCGGACAGGACGACGCCAAGCGCACCCTCTCGGTCGCCGTCTACAATCACTATAAACGTGTGCTTTCAAAAGAGAAAAAGAAAGCCTCCGACGGCGTCGATATCCAGAAGAGCAACGTTCTTCTTCTGGGCCCCACGGGGGTGGGCAAGACCTTCCTTGCGCAGACCCTCGCACGCACGCTCGAGGTCCCCTTTGCGATCGCCGACGCGACGACCCTGACCGAAGCGGGATACGTCGGCGAGGACGTGGAAAACATCCTGCTCAAGCTCATTCAGGCGGCGGATTTCAACGTCGAGAAAGCGGAGTACGGCATCATCTACGTCGATGAGATCGACAAGATCGCACGGCGCAGCGAAAACCGCTCGATCACGCGCGACGTATCGGGCGAAGGCGTACAGCAGGCGCTGTTAAAGATCCTTGAGGGCACCGTCGCCAACGTTCCGCCGAACGGCGGAAGAAAGCATCCCAATCAGGATTTCATCCAGATCAACACCGAAAACATCCTCTTCATCTGCGGAGGCGCGTTTGACGGACTCGAAAAGATCATCGAGAAGCGCGAAGGACACCAGACCCTCGGCTTCGGCGGCAGAGTGCAGACGAAGGAGGAGCGTTCCAGATCGACGGTCCTGCGCGGCGCCGAAGCGCACGACATCGTAAAATTCGGGATGATCCCCGAGCTTGTGGGGCGTCTTCCGGTGATCGTATCGCTCGATCCGCTCGACAGGACCGCGCTGATCAACATCCTGAAAACGCCGAAGAACGCGCTGCTCAAGCAGTATCAGAAGCTCATCAGCATGGACGGCGTGGAGCTTGAATTCACCGAGGAAGCGCTCGAGAAGGTCGCGGACCTCGCGATCCTGCGCGGTACCGGCGCGCGCGGTCTGCGTTCGATCATGGAGGGCGCGATGCTCGACGTGATGTATGAGATCCCGGGCGTCGAAAACCTCAAGAAGGTGATCGTCACGCCCGAGGTCATCGAAAAGAAGGCGAAAGCGACCTATATTTTCGGTGAACCGGCTGCGTAAAGGACGGTTCGGAAAAGAAGGGGCTTGTTTCATTTGCAGGCAAATGAAACAAGCCCCGTTTTTTCCGTATGAAGTATTATGCGAACGCGATCTCTTCAAGCGCCTCGTTTCCGACGCCGACTTTGACTTTGTTCCACTGCGCCTTCGTTCCGGCAAATTTCACCGTATCGAGCGATTCACAGCCGTCAAAGGCGAAATCGCCGATCTCGGTCACGCTCGAAGGAATGACGACCTCGTCGAGCTTCGCGCATCCGCAGAAGGCGTTCGTCCCGATGGCGGTAACGCCCGAGGGGATCGTGACCGTTTCAAGACCCGCACAGCCCGTCAGTACGCCCTTGATCACCGTTTTGGTGCCCGGCGCGAAAACAACGCCAGAAAGCCTGTTGCAGTTCTCGAAGATCGCGGAGCCGACCGCGGTAAGTGAAGCGGGAAGCGTGAATTCCTCCAAGGATTCACATCCTGAGAAGCATCTGTCGCCGATCTTCGACACACCGTTTGCAAGCGTGACGTTTACAAGTCCGACGCATCCTCTGAACGCTTCCGCGGGGAGCTGCGCAAGCGTGCCGGGAACGGTGACGGAAGTCAGCGAGCCGCATTCCGCGAAGGCGGCCTTGCCGAGTTCGGTCACGGAGGCGGGCAGCGACAGTTCCGTGATCGCCGCGTTTCCGCAGAAGGCGTAAGCGCCGATCGCTTTGACGCTGCCGTCGGTCGGAATGACCGACGCGCCGCAGGACGCGACGATCGTCGCAGAAGCCTTTTCGATCAGGCAGTTCCCGCGCGCAATGTATTTCGTATTGGATCCCGCGGAGAGTTCCGAAAGGTCCTCGCAGCCGTAGAAGACGTTTTCGCCGAAGGTCTTTACCGCCGCGGGCAGTTCGAACGCCGTGATCGAAACGCAGTTGGCAAACGCTCTGTCGCCGATCGCCGTCAAAGCCGAGGGCAGTACGAATTCCGTGACTCTCAGGCATCCGTTGAAAGCGGAAGCGCCGACCGTGCGCATCGAGGAAGGCAGTTCGACCTTCGTCAGCGCTTCGCATCCGTTGAACGCGCCGTCGCCGACGGAGGAAACCTTATTCCCCAGGGTCAATTCCGTCAGTGCCGCGGCGCCCGCGAAGGCGTTTTTGGGGATCGCCGTTACGCCGTTGCCGACGACCAGCTTTTCAAGTCCCGCGCAGCTGAAGAAGGCGTACTCGCCGAGGGTCTTCACGCTGTCGGGCAGTAAAAGTTCCTTGATCGAAACGCACTGCATGAACGCCTCGCTCCCGACGGAGGCGATATTCGCGCCGAAGGTCACCTGCGTCAGTTTTCTCGCGTTTTTGAACGCCTTGTCGGCGATCGAAACGACGCCCTTGCCGAAAACGACCGTTTCGAGCTGCGCGCAGTTTTCAAAGGCGCTCTGACCGATCGTTTTGACGCTGTCGGGCAGCACCACGCCGCTCACCGTTTCGTTCATGTAAAAGGCTTTCTCCGAAACGCCTGTGACGGAGAGTCCTTCGTGCTGCGCGGGAACGTTCAAAAGGTGATCGGCGCATTCGCCGATCCCCGCCAGAAGACAGGATTTGCCGTCCGCGCTTTTTTCAAACGCAAGACCTTCGCTTGCCGGCTGTTTTGCGCCGCAGGTCGTGCAGACGCCGTTCTCGTAGTGATGTCCGAAGGGAGAGATCTCCTCGACCAGGATCGCGCCGCAGACCGTACACTTCATTCCTTCCGTTCTGCCGGCGGTCGAACAGGTCGCCGCAACGGCGTCGGAGTAATGCTCCTGTTTGGATTTCGGATGCGTACAGTTTTCGACCTTCCCGTCGTCGGGCGTTTCGGTCGGGACTTCCGTCGGAATGACCACCGGATCGTCAACAACGTCCTTGAACACCTCGGAGACCGCCGGAACGGGTCCCTCATAGACCGGTTCGGGCTTCTCCCTTGAGGGGAGCAGGACGATGAGCAGGATGATCACCGTAAGGAGCACGACTGCCGCCGCGGCGATCAGAATCATCAACTTCTTGTTCTTCATGAGATCCTCCCACGCACTGCGCATTGCGCAAATACACATGCTTTTACTTATTGATTATAGCACAACAATCCCCGGTTGTCAACCGCAAAGGGAGATATTTCTTGCCGCAGGAGGATAAATTGCGGCGCGCTTCAAAAATCCACGCGATCTTCGCCCGACACAACTCTTTTTGCGTCAAGCAGTTCGTTTCGCAGATTCACGTAACGCGCATATTCCCAGAGCGCCGCGTAATTCAAGCAGATGTTCCCGCCGTAATGCGGCGCTTCGGACGTTTTGTAAAAGACGTCTCTCGCTTTTTCCGTCAGCGCGAACGCCTCTTCGTAATACGTCACGAACGGACGGACGAATTCCGCGTAATACTCCTCATACGTGAACCGCCATTCGATCATGTGGAGCAGTTCGTAGTATAGCGACTGCAGCGCCTCCACAGTCTCGTTATAAATCGCGTGCGCCTCGTTTTTTATTTTCTCGGTTTCGGCGTCAATGTACGTAAGATACTCATATCGGCTCAGGGAACGGACTTCTCTGAACCGGTCGCAGGCGTCGTCGACCGTGAAGATACCGTGCAAACGGTCCCCGGCGTTCGCGGGGTCATCGCCCGCCGTTTCCCGCGTCCCGGACGCAGAAGACCCGCCGGGGACTTCCGTCGTCTCCGGCTGCTTTTGATCCGCCGCGCAGGAAAAAAGAGAAAAACAGATGAGAACGATCAGGATCAGCGCAGTCAGTTTATTCATTTTTCTTCCCTCAGTTATTCATTTTCGTATATTCGTCAAGCAGACCTTCAAGCAGACGGAAAACGCTTCGGCGTCATAAACGTCCGTTTCCGGGAAGTCATTGCTTATAATTATGCAGACGTTGCCGGCAGCCGTTCGGTCGCCGTTTACCTGCTGTTTTGCCCTTTCGGTCATTCGGACGTATCTGTCAGATACTCCTCCATAGGATAGACAATGCCGATCAATACGTAATGATCGTCATAACGTATTTTAGTTCCGGGCATAAAGCTCAAATCGGCACTTTCGCGCAAATCCGAAATAACACCTTCTACCGATGTGTTTTCAACGTTCATGCATGTTACCCACCGGCTGCCGGATTCGTTGGCATACAGAACGGTACCATCTTCAGTTTCTGCTTTTTTCATGTTTCCTGCTTGCTCAAGTCTATCGATATAAGCCTTCACCCGATCATTTCTTTCGATCGTTATTTCAGCTGGAATTGTGTACGAATCAGGTATGTCTTCAATCAATCCGAGATTTTTGAGCAAAGTCTTTATGACTATTCCGTTTGCATAACCCAGTGTCAATACGCATGAATCTATACGCACAATACTCGTGACAGTCGACGCCCCTCCCAGAAAAAAGTTGAAACCATCTTTTGCCATGTTAATATCTTCATATTCCTCAATAATGTAAATTTGACCGGCGTCTCTCCAACTCCTTATTGATTTCATTCCGTCCGACTTTATGAGCTCCGAAGCGTCCACTTCTTGCATACCTTCAGGTATGATGTCTTCAAGCGCTTTTCCGATCGTTTCGGCTGACAGCCCTGCGTCAAAAGCGCATAGTATTTGTGAATAGGTTATAGTCTCAGGCGCTTCAAATTCAAATAACTCAAGCGCGTCGTAATCAATGCCAAGCAACGAGCACAGGTGAATAAAAGTCTGTTTATAAATTTCGTTTGCGTTTTCAAAATCATAATGTGGACTGTTTTCGTTTGCGTTTTCAAAATCATAATGTGGACTGTGAATGATCACGAGATTCCCGGTCAAAAGAACGAATTTGCCTTTATACTCTTCTTTAAGTTCCTTGTCTAAACTGACGAAATCATTAAAGTATTCTTTTGCATCGTTTTCAGTTTGAAATTCCAAAACAAAACAAAGAGCGACTATCCGGTCTTTTTCGGAATAACCGATAAGCATAGAGTTATTTTCACCGTCTGATTGCTTTGAATACTGCGCCCGATAGGTACACTCCGTTCCTGAAACAGGAGCGCCGATAGAATAAAACTCAGTTCCCGGATCATACAACCATCCGTCTTTGCTGATCTGTTCAGCCACCTCGGAAATCGTGCCGGCAAAAGCGGGAATCACAAAATACCGGTTCTTGGCAAGCGGTTCAATCGGATCTGCGGTCGGTTCCGCAGACAATTTCTCGGACAGCGCAGACGTTACGCTCAGCGTGCTCGCCGGTTCTTGCGTTGATTCGGTCGGCTGCGTCGTGCCGCATGAGACGAAGACGGGCATCAACATTGCCACGCAAAGAAGGAAAGCGAAAACGAATAATGCTCTTTTGTTCATGTGAAACCTCTCAAATAATAGTTCAAAAAGTAATTAAACTGCCGCCCCTTTGCAGTTAAAGCGAAGTGCCTGGAGATTTTTGCGCGCGGGCGGACGCGCGCGCAAAAACTCGGGGTTCGATTCGGGATGTACGGGAATCTGAACCCGCACTTCGCCAATACAGATACGCACCCTTTGCAGTTAAAGCGAAGTGCCTGGAGATTTTTGCGCGCGGGCGGACGCGCGCGCAAAAACTCGGGGTTCGATTCGTGAAGCAGATCGTCACAAACATAGAAAGCAGGCACTCGGTGCCTGCTTTCTATGTTTGTGGTGACCCGGCAAGGTCCAAAAACAAACTACCGTCTATATCGCCGATCTGTTCGGAATCGTCAAGATCAAAGGTGATGGGATCGTTGCTGAAATTGAGGAAGACGGTCACTTTGCCGTCAGGGTTGAAAAGGATCTTTCCGACGAGGGCGTCAACGAGGCGCTCGCGGTTGCTCTCGATCGTCAGGTCGAGTTTGCGGAAGGTATCGAAGAAAAAGAGAATATGGTCACGATCCAGCATCGCTGTATTCTGTTTTTCTTCTTCGATGCGTTCAAGCAGTCTGTCTTCCTCTGCTTCAAGTTCGTCGAGTTTGGCTTTGGTCGAACGGTTGGTGATTCCTGCCGCGACGGCGTTCACGAGGTTTTCGATCTGCTTGCGCGTGTTTACAAGTCGGCTTTCAAGCAGCGGCAGGTCGGTGTTTTCTTCTTTGGAGAGCTTCACGAGCTTGTCGGCAAGTTTTTTGAGCGTCTTGCGGTCGTTGAGCAGCGCCACAAGCCGCGAGATCACGGCGTTTTCGATCAGATCCTTTGGCGCCGTCTGCATATCACATTCGTGGCGCTTGGCGGCGTTGCACTTGTAATAGCGGTAGATCGCGCCGTTCTTCTTGTTGGTGCTGATACCGGTCATCATCGTCTGACACTTGCCGCAGAAGAGCTTGGTCGTCAGAATGTACCGCTCGGGCGCTTTGGCGACGGACGGCGTATGCGCGTTCTGTTTCATACGCGCCTGCACCCGGTCAAACACCTCCCGCGGCACGATTGCGGGTACGCCTCCCGGCGTGACGATGCCGTTATAGCGATATTCGCCGATGTAATTGCGGTTCTTGAGCATATTATGCAACCCGCTCTGACCGAAGGGCTTGCCTCTGGACGTCGTCAGACCGCGCGCGTTGAGGTCGGAAATGATCGTTTTGCGCGGCTCTCCTGCGGCGTAACGCTCGAAGATCTCGCGCACGATCGGAGCGGTTTTCTCGTCGATCTGATAGTGCTTCTCGGCGTCGATGTTGTAGCCGAGCGGCGGAGATCCTGCGCCGTTGAAACGGCACTTCAAAGCATTGTCGGTCATACCGCGCAGGACTCTCTCTGCAAGATCGGCCGAATACGCCTCGGCAACGCCTTCGAGCACCGCTTCGAGAATGATGCCGGAGGAACCCTCGACGATCGCTTCGGTCGCGGAGATCACCTTGACCTTGTTCATGCGGAGAGCGGCTTTGTACTTTGCGGCGTCGTAGCGATTGCGGGCGAAGCGGTCGAGTTTCCACACGATCACGACGTCAAAACCGCGCTTCGCGCTGTCGCGGATCATCCGCTGAAACTCCGGGCGGTTGTCGGTCTTCGCAGATTGCGCCCGGTCGATGTACGTTTCCACGATCCGAATGCCGTTTTTCTCCGCATACGCTCTGTTCTCGCGGATCTGTCCTTCGATCGACTGCTCGTTCTGTTTTTCAGAGGAATAGCGGGCGTAGATCACGCCTCGAAGCATAGAATCAGTCCTTTCTTTATATATCTTATTCCTCGGTTTCGTAGTAATAAGAATAATCAATGCCTTTCATGATAATCTCGCGGTTGTTGATATCATCGGTCAAGGCGTTTTTAATGAGTAAATAGATCATTCTCGGATCGTCGACGCTCTCACGCATAGCGTAAAGATACTCTCTTTTGTCGATCCGGCTCCAGTCCACGCATTTTTTCAGATTCTTTTTCAAAATCAGATCGAGCCAAATGCGCGTGCTTCTGCCGTTGCCTTCCATAAACGGATGCGCGACATTCATCTCAACGTATTTCTTGACGATATCTTCAAGTGTGTTTTCAGGCATCTTTTCGATATGTGCAAGAGCTCCGTCCAGATACAGCGCGGGAGCAAAGGCGAAACCGCCCTTTGCGATGTTGAGCGTCCGTATCTGTCCGGCAAAATCGTAGAGCCCTCCGAAAATGTAGGAATGAATCTGCTGCAGCCCCTTCGCAGTTCCGACTTCAATATTGTTAATGAATCCACTTTCAAAAAGCTCATACGCCTTTTGCTTGCTTTTTTCGTCGAGTGAGGTCTCCATATTCTTCATCCAGCGGGCGAAAACTTCAGATTTTTTGCTTGGAATCAGTGCGATGACAGTATTCAGTCCGGTCTCATCCACAACGTCGGTGTTGTAAAACTTGCCATCCCGCGCTTTTAATTTCAGTTGTCGACAAATCGTCGACAACTCACTTTTACGACTTTTGATTTTGTTCCAGTATGAGCGTGGATTCTTGCTTTTTGTCAGCGCTTCGGCAATATCCATAGCGCAAAACCACCATTTGGAACTTTCGTCATCCCAAACGGCTCGCACCGGTATATCTTCAAAAAATCTGATAGAGGTTTTTTGCATAATTATCTCTCCGTGGCTTTTTAATATGCGCTCAATATGACCATACAACCGCCAATGATTCAATCAATTGTTGCTTTAATCCTATTTGTTAGCTTAACTGGAATGTCATCTTCGGTTTTCCACATAATCGTATTTTTCTGTGCAATATCGAAGTGCAACTTCACTCCATCTCTACAAAGCTGAATAACAGGTTTACCAAGACCCATGGCATATCCTTCTTCGAAATACGCCCCATTATTTTGGTGCGTTAGATCAACAACGACAAATTTGCTATCACGAATATGCTTCAATAGTTCCGGTGTAATGAAATCGATATGTTCAACTTCATCGATGAAAACGGCATGATACCCTGCATCGTCAACACCTTTTCGAATTGCTTCACGCAAGGTAAGAGTATCCTCGCCAAACTTCATTGCAACTAAAACATTGCGTCCATAAGATGTATTCTTTTGCAGCTCATCAACACGAGCATATCCCTTTGGCGTTAATGTCAATTCCACTCCCGTTTCAGAACGCAAGTGTAAATAATCTTTTACATATCCGCTCTCTTTTAAATAATCCAGCACGTAATCCGCTTCCAAGATACAATCTTTATCTTCTCTCCATGTCGGACCGTCTTTTTGTGGGAAAGCGGAATCATCAAGCAATTCTTTTCTGTCAACGAAAAGAAGACTAAACATTTCTTGATTATCAAACTTCACCGGTTGGCCAATATGTTTTGCGAGCGATGAAATGCGAAGAAGTATAAAATCTATACGTTCCGAAAATGACTTAGGATACCAATTGTTGATTATATCATCATCCACATGTACGGGGTGACCGTTGGTAATGTCGCCATCTTCAAAATTTCTTTTATATGTATCACATAATTCTTTCTTCATTGTCGTATGATAACGATATTCAGGATGCATCAATCCGCCTTTAAAACGGTTGTAGTAAAGATATGACGCAAGATGACTGTTATGCTGAATGCGGAATCCGTTCAATGTGAATTCGTATCTTCCGCAAACCGGACAATCATAAAAAACGCTATCGTGCTGAGATTCAGGGAAGCACGATGCCTTGCTCCTGCAAACAGGGCACTCTTTTAATGTAGTTTCCATAAATAAAGCCTCAAATATATAAAATATTAGTATGCCAGGCATAGTTCCGCTCACGCTTCGACGGATCGGATTCGCGCTGATATTCCTCAAAGGGACCTTGTTTTGGAAGTTTATTATTCTTTTCCATTATGACCTCCAACGTAATAACTAAATATGTTAATCTCCATAGTAAACGGCAATGGGATGTACTACAATTAGATTATTCTCTTTTGTGGGAAGGACGGTTCTAAGTGCCTCATTGACCGTGAATTGAAGCGTTGCAAAGATGTTTTTCTCATCGTTCGGATTAGTATCTTCCCCGATGATATTGGTTATTAATCCAACACAAGTAATCTCACCTCCATATTTAAACCCTAAATTAACAGGATCAATACGGAAATACTTATCATCAAGAGGAATCAGATAACCATCATAAGAAATGAGCATTCGCTTATATGGCAAAATGTTTTGTAAAGCAACAATAACATCTTGCGCATCGTTATACTGTTTTTCGCTTGCGGAAACAAGTTGTTTTATTTTTGCTTTAATATGTGAACCATTATTCCGCTGTTGCTGTCTGTTCATGCTTTCGGTAGCTGAGTTCACAGCAGTTTCAATCTTTTCTTTTTCAGATTTTTTTTTAAAATCAATTATTCCACCTTTGGCAAAAAGATTACCGAGATAATCAAAATCCACAAAATCAAAAACGCGTTTTATTTCAATGTAATCTCCATAACTGCCATCATCTTTATCATCGAAAGATATAACTCTTGGCTTCACTCCGGCATATGCAATATTAAATGCAGCATCATGTAGAGTTTTATTAATTAGTTCTCTTGAGGAAGAACGATGAGAGTTTTCAGAACCTATTTTTCCTTCAATATCAAAAGCTGCTTCTGCTTTTGCCAGTTTTAGAATGGAGCCTCCGGCTGTTCCTGAAATATGGGTTCCGCCCTCCTTTTGTGTTTTCTTCTCGTCCTCGGTTTCTGTTTCTGTTGATATATCTGTTACGAATCCATTTTCTGTTTGAGCGATAATTGAATTTACAATATCGTTATCAAGGTATATAAATTGTTTCAATGATATCACAACCTTTCTGCAAATAAACCGTTTGAATTTGGAGTACGATCGGTTTTCATTCTCCTAAATCCTTATACACTGTTTTAACCATGAAAGCTGCCTTATCGCCACCATCGGGATTCAATCTCAAATATAAATGGCCATCTCGTTCTATTATTACATGGTCTTTTTCATTTTCTTCAAGATTAATCAATGGACGTTTTTCAGCAAACACCTTTTGGGCGTGTATTGTTTTAATATCAAATTCACTTTTTTTGAGTGACTCAAGCAGGTAGAGCCAGTCGATATACAAATATGGAAACGCGTCATATTGAAAGTAAAATGATTGTATAGGGATTCCACTCTGTTTTTCAAAAAATATATCCCTGTTGAAAAACACTTGCATTTGATAAACTTGTTTTTCGTGTGAATAATAAACATCCGTAACGTATGATGGAATATTCTTGTATGAATTAAGCTTTTTGTCAATTGTAAATGCTTTTGCTTTATTGTAGTCGGATGAGATTATGTGCAAATTATCATACGAGCAATTTAGGCCGTCATTGTCAAGATGCTCGATAATATTATCGTTTGCAAGCATGTTTTCAAGCTTGTCTTCGCCGTATATATACGATAAAACAAACTTATGCAAAGATGAATTAAGTTTGCCACACCAAAGATACGGATGATTACCGGTTTTTAAAGTCCAAGTGTATCTTTGAACTTCATCAAGTAATCCGGGATAGTCGCTAATGCAAGCCCGTTTATCACCCCATTGATCACGGTTCAAATAAACTGCATTACCGATATGTTCAATTGACATATTTCCCGCTTGCATATTAAGTCCTTTCGTCAGGCTTCAAATACTTTTGCAAAACTTCGCTTTGCTTTATTTCAAGCCCTTTTAGTTTGGCTTCCGCGTCGGCAATTTGCTTCTCTATCTCAAATACTTCTTTAATTACAGAATCCTGTTTGCTTCTTTCCGGGACGGTAAACGTGATTCCCTGCACTCTATCGATAGAAGCACGATAAGAGCGAGAGAAACCATCTTACGACCTTCGACCTCAAGTATATGGACCAGATAGCGCGGGTTGACTTCTTCCGTTTTGCAACGTAAGACGCCGCAATGATCCGTCGGATAGAATTTTCTGTTTTCCGGCATATAACTTGTCATCCAATCACCGTCAATACCCCAAAGTACAGAAGGGACAGAAAAATCGGAATTCAATAGTTTATCAATATATCCGAACGGTTTAACAACATTTGCGCTGTAAACGGGTATCGATCCTTCCGCAATTAGTTCAGCATTTAATACACGCTGACCAATCGAAATGTCAAAAATATCAGAATTTGACAATCTGAGTCTCTTGGTTCCAATAGCAACTGTATCTAACTGACCGAACAACTCATCAATTTTTTCATAGTATTCTTTAATTGTTGCTTTTACAGCAATCGCGTCTTCGTCTATTCTTTTGCATTCATTTACAATAGCTTCCTGAATACTCGAGGGAGCATCTGGAATCGGAATCAATTTTAAATCATCGGCATAGACATGCGGCTGACCAGATCCTCGTTGTAAAACCTGATAGATTTGTTCTTGCAAGAACTTCAGAATATAATAAATAAACTGTGTTAGAACATCTGATTCGGCGCGAATCGTAGAGCAATCAGATGCAAAAATTCTTTCAGTCCAATAGTTCACATATCCTGCATTTGCACCAGACGCACTCACTGTAATAACATTAGCTTCACGATTGTACTCGTTGTGCATATATGCATAATCAACACCACCGGCAACAACTTTATAATCTCCAGGAATCGCTTCAGCTTGCGTGATCGATGTCCCTTTCAACACAACCGCCAATTGTCCAAGTGGTTTCTTATCATATTTTGTTTGGTAATTGATTTTTTTATTTGCACGAAGATTAATTGATTTTTTAAATGTAACTCTTGAAAAGTCAAGCAAATCCTTTGTTGCTATAACAAAGCCCAAATTCGTTTGGTTGTCATCAAAAGCAGGAGGAATATCTTCAAAAGACTTCTTGATTGCATTTGCAAGAGTACCATCTGCCGTTCGGTCTGCGTCGTTATACATCTTGCCGCCCGGAGTTAAAATCTGTATTCCTTCATTTCCTTTTCGGTTAGACCAATCGTACCCGAGGAAGCCTTTCTGTTCTTGATTATCGGTAGGCGCAGTTATGACAACGGTGTTCTGCTGATAAACCAACGAGAAATAGAACAGTTTCTCTTGTTCGACAGAATGTGCAAATAAATATAGTTTTTCAAGATATGCCGCTTCTTGTTCTTCCGAGCTTTTGCTTTTATATGCCTTTGTTTTCTTCAGATTCCTTGCATCTGAAGAATCTGCAAAGGCGGCAACATACATCTTGAAATACTCTATTTGTTCCAGTTTTTCGAGTGAATACTCCTTTTTGAGGAAAGTGCGGTATTCTTCCTCGCCGACTTCGATTTGCGCAAGATATGCTTCAAGTATTTCCTTGTCCTTCCAATCTGTTAATTCCGATCCGCTGAAAATTGCATCAACGGAATCAGTCGACAGATCAATGCGCTTCGGAGGTTCATTGAACTTTTCAAGGAACATAACAACCGTGTTGATCCCGGTGGCACCAAAAGTCTTTGAACCGAACGCTGCAATGCCGCGAATATAGAAGTTTTGCAAAAGCTGCTCGCGCGCTCCGGTGTAGCTTGCGCTGTCATTTGAAAGAATGGAACTCGGCAGTATCACCGCCGCAATACCCTGCGGTTTAAGAAGCTGTCCGATTCGCTCTACAAACAGTGTTTCAATCTCTCCGCCGTTCAAGCCGATACGGTCAAGAAGGGTAAAACTGTTATTCTTCAACTGAAGGTGCTGCTTGAAATCTTTAACGGAATAAGGAGGATTGGCAACCAAAATATCAAACGTGCCGTTCTCAATGCCTTTATCCGGCGCATTTTCAAGCCCGTCGCCGAAGATGATATTTCCTTCGCCGGCGCCATTCATAAACAGAGATATTTTTGCAACACGGGCAAGACGGTAGTCTTTTTCAATACCGAAAATGTGATCTCTTGCCCATGCGTTGCTCTTGTTTTCATCAGGCTTT
>JAFTCT010000131.1 GCA_017454525.1 Clostridia bacterium | reverse complement strand
TTTTTTCTTTCTTTCAAAAAAGTTGTTTGCAGTCTGTTTTATTATATGGTTTGATATCCGGGAGCAGACAGTTTGGTTGTAAATAACCTATATTCTTTGCTCGCGATTGTTCCGGCATAGCAGTAATTTGCTATTCATTTCGTCGGCGTCGCCGACATCATTGCCCAACGGTAGTGTTCAGCCTCATCCGTCGGCAAGCGACACCTTCTCCCACCGGAGAAGGCTCCTTCACCACCCTTTAACAAAGGGTGGCGCCTAAACATGGCGCTCCGCTGCTTCGCGCTCCGCGCGCAATTGTTCCGGTAAAGCAGTGACTTTCTGTTCATATTGTCGGTTTTGCCGATAGTCTTCCCGCGCGCCGGGCGGGCGGGGATATTCCGGGGCAAGCCGGAGGGTTGAAACGGGATATCCCCGATCCGGTCGGAAAAAAGCCGCCGCGCGGCTTTTAGAGGACGCAGTCCGCGCGCGGCAAAGTGGATTTCAAAAACAAATCAACAAAACAAAAGACGCAGTCCGCGCGCGGTAAAGCAATATTTCAATTCAAAAAAACAAAATAGCGGACGCAATCCGCACGGGTAAACCGCATTTCAATTCAAAACGCAACAAAAAAAGACGGACGTCGCTTTCGGGCGGCAAATCCGTCATTTTTTATTCCCTTTTCACAGTAGGAAAGCTTTTGCGGGGGCCCGGGGGCAGCTTTCTCGAAAAGCGCCCCCGGGACGTCCTTCGTACTCCCTCGTACTCCCAAAAAGCGCCCCCGGGCGTCCTTCGTGCTCCCCCGTACTCCCGAAAGCGCCGGCGGGGCGTTGAGACGCTGATCGTATTACGGGGTTCCCATGCGGCGCGATCCGATGCGGCGCCGAACTACGCAAACGCTTCGCCGTTCTCCGTATAGAGTTCCAGTCTCTTCACGGCGTAGTCCTCGACGGGTCTTGCGAGGGCGCGTTCGATCGCGCGCACCAGCAGTTCGGGGTTGACGAAGTCGCCGCTGTCGGCGCCGAGGAGGGCGTGGAAACGGACGCAGTCGTCCTTTGTTTCTATACCGTACCCTGCGATCTTAGGGCGAAGGTCGACGGTGACGAACCCTTTTTTCGACTTCTTTTCGATCGGCAGTTCACCCGAGAGGGCATTTTCGAGGTCCTCTTCGGTAAGGTCATAGAAGAGAAAGTCATATTCCGCGCCGGTGATCTCCTGAAAGGAATGCTCCTGCGGGTAGATCTTCATGATCTGCAGATCGCGCGTCAACTGCGCGTTGATCGCGTTTTTGAGTTCCTCTTCGTCGCAGGGGGAGACGAGGGTGATATCGAGGTACTCGCAGACGCTCTCCGCGCCGACGGGAAGCGGCAGGGCGAACACCATTTTCGGATGGGGGTTGAAGCCCTCGGTATACTTGAGCGGCACCTTTGCTCTTCCGAGCGCGCCCTTGAGCGTACGCTGAAGATCGAGGTGCGAAATGAATTTCAGTTTTCCGGTCTTATGGAATTTCAGCCGGACTTTGCCTTCGATCATGCGCGCCTCCGCATCACTGTCTGACGTAGGCGTCGGTGACGCCGTTCTGCGTCAGTTCGAGCGTTCCGTCGACGAAGGCGTAGGTAAAGGTCTCGGTCTCGCCCGAGAGGGGGAAGGTGACCGTGAGAGACCCCGCCGACGCCTCATACGTGAAGGACAGGGGCTTGACGGAGCCGAACATCGCATAGCCCGTTCCGTCGTTTCTGAAGACGAAGGTAAAGCCCTGTTCGTCGTTGTGCCACTTGCCCACGAGCGGATCGCCGGCGCAGGAAACGAGAAACGCCGAGAGCACAAGGATCGCAAGGATCGCGCAAAATGTTTTTTTCATAGTATTATACTTCCTTTCCCGGAGCGCCGCGCATTCATGAACGGGGCTTCGGACAGTAGGTGCAGTCGCCGCCGAGCTTGTTCGCGCCGCAGCCGGCGCAATGTTCGGCGCAGTTGCCGGTCGTTTCGCCGCGGTACGCTTTATGGCGCTCGCGCAGAAGAAAACTCTTGGAAACGCCGCAGTCGATGATATCCCAGGGGAGGATCTCGTCCTCGCCGATCTCCCGGTTGGCGTAGAACGAGGGATCGATCCCCGTTTCCTCAAAGGCGCGCATATAGAGATCGTAGTCGAAGAATTCATCCCACGCGTCGAATTTCGCGCCGAGCTCCGACGCTCTCACAAGCGCCTTTGCCATACGGCGGTCGCCCTTGGCGAGCACCGCTTCCACGCGGCTCTGCTTCGCGTCGTGCCAGGTATAGCGGATATGCTTTCCGCGGATGAAGGAGCCGAGGTGCGCCTGTTTCTCCTCGAGCAGCGCCATATCGTCCTGCTTCTCCCACTGAAAGGGCGTAAAGGGCTTGGGGATGAAGCAGGAAACGCTGATCGTCACCATCGGCGCGGTCTTCGGGCGGTTGGGATTGCGGTAGAACGCCGTGACCACGCTCTCGGCGAGACGCGCGATGCCCTCGATATCCTCGAAGGTCTCGGTGGGCAGACCGCTCATGAAATAGAGTTTGACGGTACTTTTGCCGTAATCGAACGCCACGTTGCAGGCGCGCAGCAGATCCTCCTCGTTCACGCACTTATTGATGACGTCGCGCAGACGCTGCGTACCCGCCTCGGGCGCAAAGGTCAGCCCCGACTTGCGCACGGAGGAGATCTTTTCCATAAGTTCTTTCGTAAAGGCGTCGACGCGCTGCGAGGGCAGCGAGATCGAGATCTTTTCGTCGTCGGTCCAGGAGAGCAGCAGGTCCGTCAGACAGGGCAGTTCGGTATAGTCGGAGATGCTGAGCGAGGTCAGGGAGATCTCGTCGTAGCCGGTATTGGCGTAGAGCTCGCGCGCGTAGCGGTCGAGGGTCTTCGCCTTTTTTTCTCTGACCGGGCGGTAGATATTGCACGCCTGGCAGAAGCGGCATCCGCGGATGCATCCTCTGAAGGTCTCGAGCATGATGCGGCTGTGCACCGTTTCGATGTAGGGGATGACCGGGCGGGTGGGATAATACACGCCGTCGAGATCCCGGATGATTCGCTTGACGATCTTTTTCGGGATATCGTCGTATTTCGGCGTGATCGCGGCGATCGTGCCGTCCTCCTTGTAGGTATACTCATAGAGGGAGGGCACGTAGAAGCCGGGGATCTTTGCCGCCTCGTGGAGAAACTGCTCTTTGGAGGCGCCTTCCTTCCTCATTTTTATATAGAGACGCGCAAATTCGGGCAGCGCCTCCTCGCCCTCGCCGATCGAAAAGACGTCGAAGAAGGGCGCGACGGGTTCGGGGTTATAGGTCGCTGGACCGCCGCCGATGAGGATCGGCCACTCCTCGCCGCGCTCCGCCGCGTACAGCGGGATGCCGGCGAGTTTCAGCATATACAGGACGTTTGAATAGCACTGTTCGTACTGGAGCGTAAAGGCGACGATATCGAAGTTCACAAGCGGATCGCCGCTCTCGAGCGCCCACAGCAAAAGCCCCGCCTTTTTCATTTCCTCCGCCATATCCGGCCAGGGGGCGTAGCAGCGCTCGCACCAGACGTTCTCCATCTGATTGAGCGCGCCGTAGAGGATCGGCAGACCGAGATTGCTCATGCCGATCTCGTAGGTATCGGGGAAGCAGAACGCCCAGCGGCAGTTCATACGCTCCTTATCCTTGATGATCTCGCCGATCTCCCCGCCGATATACCTGCCGGGTTTGCTGACTTTTTTTAATATCGCTTCGATTTTTCTATCCATAGTCTCTATCTTTCTGAAGCAGCCGCGCTTTGACGCGGCTGCTTCGGGACGCTTCAGAACATCAGGGCGATGAGCGCGGCAAGCGCCGTGAAGCAGAGCTGGTACAGCGTCGTCCAGAAGGAGCCGACGGCGTAGGCGCCGTTCAGTTTTCCGATGCCGGTCATCACGAGGATGAGGACTGCCAGCGCCGCGCCCAGGACGATCGACACGACCTTCAGAACCGTTTCCGCGCGCACGACCTGCAGGACTCTGCGGCAGAACGACAGACTCTTGAGCAGTCCCTTCGCGCCGCGTTTCGAGACGATGCCGGCGTTCACGCGTTCGCTGACGCCCTCGTCGTCGACCTTCTCCCTGCGCAGGATCTTGACGGGATATTTCGAGAGATCGACGTGCCGCTGCATCATCCGGTCGTCGATATTGGGATCAAGTGTGCGCACGCCGACGCACATCCCCGACCGGTAGAGCGACGCCATCACGCCGCGGAATTCCTTGTCGGGAATATATTCGATATACATCTTCGCGGACAGTTCCCTGCCGATGGCGACGTACATGATGCGGATCTTTCCTTCGAGCTCGAGCGCTTCGTCCTCCTCGCTCACGCCGGTGAGCAGGTTTCTTCTGCGCATGAAGGCGGAGGAACCGACGTAAACGTTCACGCCCTTGACCGCCGCTTCGACGCCGTCGCGGTCGATCTCCAGCAGATCGACGTCCCCGGTGACCCCCGATTCCTTTGTGGCGACGGCGAAGACCTCTTCAAGCGGTCCGCCGAGTTTTTTGAAGAGACTTGCCACGCCGAAGAGCACGTGATCGATCCGGCTGTCGCCGTAGAGCTTGAGCGAACGGACGCGCACGTTTTCCGACGGGAAGATGTCCTTATCCTCAAAGGAAATGACCGTCGCGTCGGCGTACTCCTCGAGCGATTTTCCGCCGATGATGGCGCTGTCCATATCGTACGCCTTCCTCGCCGCTTTATAGAACGGCAGGCAGAAGGTGATGAGCGCGGACACCGGCATACAGAAGAGCGCGGCGAGGATAGAGAGGTTGAACGCCGCCATGATCCGCAGTTTCGCCGTCGTTTCCTTGCTGAAATAGAAGCCGAGCAGGAAGAACACCAGCGCGATCACGACGATGACGGTGGCGAAAATGCCCGTCGCGCCCATATACTTCGGCTCCTTTGCGCTGCGCGCGGCAAAGCCCGAAACGAACTTCGTGCGCTTGACGCCGTATACGCCCGCGCCCTGTCCCGCGGCGTCGCCGAACGCTTCCTTCTCGAGGGTCATCGCGTCGCCGTCGAGGGGCGTGACGACGTATTTGGTCTTCTTGCTGCTGACGATCTTGAAGGACAGCAGGTTCCTCTTGAGTTCGGTTTTTGCAAAGAAGAGCGCAAGGCAGACGCAGAGTGCGACCGGCAGATTATAGTATTGCGCGTTGACGCTGTGGCAGTAGATCATACCGCCCTCGTAGATCAGATGGAGCACAACGGTGAGCGAGAGCAGGATCTCGGGCGTCGAGCGGCCGCTGCCGATCGACCGGACTCCCGAAAAGAACTCCTTATATCCGATCGCCGCCAGGATCAGCGTCCATTGCATATTGACAAGCGCCGCGTACACGGGATTGGAAAGGAACATCGCGACCGCCCTGGGGAAGACCGCCTGCGTCCCGCCCGGAACGAGCGCGGGCAGCGCTTCAAACACGAAGGTCAGGGCAAGGGCGATCAGCGCAAGCACCGTGCGGATATTCAGCGCCCTGTAGGCGCGCCTGAACTCCGCGAAGATCTTTTCGTTCTGACCGGGCGACTCGTATTCGTCCTTCGGCTGTTCCTCCGGACGGTCGATCTTTCCGCGCAGCTCCTTCGCCTTTTCCTTGCCGAATTTCTTCTCCAGGTCCTTGTTCATGCCGAAGATCATCATGAGCTGCGCTTCGTCTTCCTCGTCGACCGAAAGCCCGCTCTTTTCTTCGGACGCCGTCTCTTCGGACGCCGTCTCTTCGGACGCCGCTTCTTCGGATATTGCCTCTTCGGATATCGCTTCTTCGGATATCGCCTCTTCGGATATCGCTTCTTCGGATATCGCCTCTTCGGATATCGCTTCTCCGGATATCGCTTCTTCGACCGGCGCGCCGTCCGTTTCCGCGCCGTCCTCTGTGATTTCGTTTTTACCGGATCTTTCGGGAAGCGTCACAAGCCCTTCGCCGTGCTCTTCGTCCGCACAAGAGAGCGTTTCTTCGCTCTCATCCCCGTCCGGCTCTTCGGCGGCGGTCCTTTCGGGAACTTCGATGCCGTCAAGGACGCTCTCAAAGAAACCGTCCTCCTCCGCGAAAGCGGAGCCCTCCGCGTTTTCGCCGTATTCCCCGTGATCGCCGTATTCCCCGCTCTCGCCGTCCCCGGCGCGCGGCGCGCCCGCCGTGCGGAAGGTCACGCCGGCAAGATCGTCGAAGGTCTCGTCTTCCGGTTCCTTTTCGCCGTCGGGCTCCTCTTCGGCGAGGTCCTCCTCAACGGCGTTTTCTCCGACCGGCTCCTCTTCGACCGGCTCCTCTTCGTCCGGCTCTTCCTCAACCGGCTCCTCTTCGACCGGCTCCTCTTCGACTGGCTCTTCCTCAGCCGGTTCTTCCTCAGTCGGTTCTTCCTCAACCGGTTCCTCTTCGACCGGTTCTTTCCCGACCGGCTCTTCTTCGACCGGCTGCTCTTCGGCGAAGTCCCCGACGACCGCTCCGGTAAACCGTACGGCGCCGCCGTCAGACGGCGTTTGTCCGTCGGCGTCTCCGGCTTCGTTTACCGTCTCGCCGTCGGTTTCGCCGACAGCTTCGGCGGTCGACGCGTCAAACGCCTCTTCGGGCGCCGGGTCAAAGGGCGCGCCCGCCGCTTCCTCCGGCGCTTCCTCCGGTACTTCCTCCGCGCCGTCCGCGTCCTCCGCGCCGTCTTCGTCGTCCTTGAAATGCATCGCACCTACGATCCTCTCGGCGTTTTCGATGCTGCGCGCAAGGCGCGCGGAGACCTCGTCGTCCTCGCGCTCCTCTTCCTCGTCGACGACCGGCTTTTCCTTTTTATACCGGTAGACCTTACGCTTATTCTGAATGGCCGCGGTCTCTTCGATCGTCATCTGCGTGCCGGTCGTCGGCGCGTCCTCGCCGAAGTTCTCACGGAGTTTTCGCAGCAGTTCTTCGGCGGTCAGATCGTTACTGTTCTTCTGAGGCATTTTTGAAATGATCCTTTCTTTGTACTGCGCACGCCGCGCTCAATGCGCGTGCCGCTGTCTCGCCGCTTCGCACAGCAGCACCGCCGCCGCGCAGGAAACGTTGAAGGAATTGACTTTTCCGTACATCCCGATGGAAACGATGAAATCGCAGTTCTCGCGCACCAGGCGCGACAGTCCCGTTCCCTCGCCGCCCAGCACGAGCACGGCGGGGCCCTTCATATCGGTCCTGTCGTAGGGCTGTCCGTCGGCTTCCGCGCCGTAGATCCAGAGCCCTTTCTCTTTGAGTTCGTTCATCGCCGCCACGAGGTTCGCCACGCGCGCCACCGCCATGTGCTCGAGCGCGCCCGCGGAGGACCGGGCGACGGCGGCGGTCAGACCGACGTTCCGCCTTTTGGGAATGACGATCCCGTGCGCACCCGCGCCCTCCGCGCAGCGGATGACCGCGCCGAGATTGCCCGGATCGTCGATGCCGTCGCAGAGAACGATCAGAGGCGCCTCGTCCCTGTCCCGGGCGATCTTCAGAATATCGTCAAGCGAAGCGTACTCCTTTTGCGCGGCGATCGCCGCCACGCCCTGATGCTTGAGAGATCCGGACAGCGCGTCGAGCTTTTGTTTCTCAGCGTCAATGACCGGAACGCCCTTTTCTTTTGCCAGCGCTTCGATGAGCAGGGCGGAGCCCTCGCGCTCGCCCTTCTGAATGAAGACGCGGTCGACCGTTCTGTCGCCGCGCAGAAGCTCCAGTACGGCGTTCCTGCCGCAGATCACGCCTTCGGGCGCATCGGCGGGTCCTTTATTCTCTCTCTTTTCATGAAAATCCCGTTTGACGTAATTTCCCATGAGTTCATCCTTTCTCAAGCAGCGCGCGCGCCGCCTTATAAGCGTAACCGGCGCCCATCGTCAGCAGCAGGTCGCCCTCTGACAGTTCCTTTTCAAGCAGCGCAGCGATCGCGTCGAAATCCGGCAGAGCGACGGCGCCGGGGATCTCCCTTGCGATCTGTTCGGAGGATTCTCCGAGATCCTTTTCCTCCCTTGCGGGATAGATCGGCGCAAGATAAAGCTTGTCCGCGCCCGCAAGCTCCTTCACGAAGTCCGCGTGAAACTCATGGGTGCGCGAGAAGGTATGCGGCTGAAACACGCAGAACAGCCTGCCGGGACCGTCCTCAAGCAGCGCGCGCGCCGTACGGAAGGTCGCCCGGATCTCGGTCGGATGGTGCGCGTAGTCGTCGAAGCAGCGCGCGCCGCGGTAGGTCCCGAGGAACTGGAAGCGTCTGTCCACGCCGCCGAACGACGAAAGCCCCTTTACGATGTCGTCGGGATCGACGCCGCAGACGTACGCGGCGGCGGCGGCGCAGACGGCGTTGCCGACGTGATGGTCGCCCGGCACGCGTAGGACGACTCTGCCGAGCTTCGCGTTCTCCTTCATCAGGTCAAAGGAGCAATATCCGCCCTTCCGCTCGATCGCCGCGGCGGAAAAATCAAGGTCCTTTCCGGTGACGCCCGCCTTCACGACCCAGGCGCCGCGGATCTCCCCCGCCACGTCGAGGGCGTTCTTGTCGTCGCCGTTGACGACGACCGCTTTCGCCTTCTCGACCGAGCGCAGATAGGAGGTCTTCATCTGTGCGAGATCCTTGAAATAGTCGGTATGATCCATTTCGATATTGAGGATCAGACTGACCGTCGGAAAGAAGTCCAAAAAGGAATCCTTATACTCGCACGCCTCGTAGATGAAATGCTTTTTGCCGCCGAGCCGGAAGGCGCTTCCGAGATCCGACAGCACCGCGCCGCAGGCGGTCGTCGGGTCGACGCCGGCTTGCGTGAAGATCGACGAGAGCATCCCCGTCGTCGAGGATTTGCCGTGCGTGCCCGAGACGCCGATGCGCACCTCGTAATCCTTCATCAGTTCGCCGAGATAGGCGGAGCGCCTGAGCATCGGCAGGCATTTTCTCGTCGCCTCTATGTATTCGGGGTTGTCCTCGGCGATCGCCGCGGTATAGACCACGCGGTCGGCGCGCCCGACGTTGCCCTCGCTCTGCGGACAGAAGACCGTCGCGCCGTTCTTTTCAAGCGCGTCGGTCAAGGGACTTTTCTCCCGGTCGGAGCCGGTCACGGTATCCCCTCTTTTCAAAGCCATCATGGCGAGCGTAGACATACTGATCCCGCCGATCCCGATAAAATGAATTCGTTCGCTCATTGCCGATCCTTTCAGGTTTTGCCGGCGGCGCTTCCGCCTTCACAAAACCGTCACTTTTCTTTAATAATTATCACTCAACGTTCACTTCACGTTCAATTCCGTCACAAAAAAATCAAGAAGATTTCACGTTCATATTTCATTTCGATTGAATATCTTCCACAATTACATATTACAATACGTTTGCTTGGATTATTTTCAGGAGAATATCATTATCAGCGTCATCGCACCGCTTCACAGCGGCGCCGAAAACTAACCGGAACGCCTGAAATATCGAGAACACAACCCAAAAGAAAGGACTGGTCAACCGTATGCAGATCACAGATGTAAAGGTCAGAAAGCTGTTTGACGACGAAGGTCCGATGAAAGCGATCGTTTCGGTTACCTTTGACGGACAGTTGGCGCTGCACGACATCAAAGTCATCTATGCAAGAGAAAAGCTCTTCGTCGTCATGCCCAGCAGAAAGAATCCGGACAACACCTATCGCGACATCGTGCATCCGATCAACGCGGAGTTCCGCGGCTACGTCGAAAGCACCGTGATCGCCGCCTATGAGGAAGCGCTCGCGCAGGCGGTTTACGAAGAATCTCTGACGGACGGCAGGAAGCCTCCGGAAGACTGATGAGGAAGCGCGTCATAAAAAGGGACTGTTTTGAGCCAAAGGGCTTGAGCAGCCCTTTTTTGACGCGAAAACGCCGAACGGCGGGCGCCGTCCCCGTTTTTCCGCTTCCCGCCAGAGAGGCGCGCGAAGCGGTCAAGGTCACCCGGTCTTCCCCGTGATCAGGACGTTCACCTCCGCGCCGAAGAGGAGGATCACCATGCAGGCGCGCACCCAGAGCATGAGCAGGAGCATCGCGCCGACGCTCCCGTAAAGGAAGCGTCCCGCGGGCGCGGCGTAGCGCAGATAGAGCGAAAACGCCGCCGAAAACAGGAGCCATCCGAGCGACGACAGCGCGGCGCCCGGCAGATGCCCGACGAAGGGGATCCCCTTCCCCGCCATGAAGCGGTATAAGAGGGCGAACACGAAGAAAAAGAGGAAAAAGCAGAAGACTCGCCCGACGCGCGTGATGAAAAAGAAGAGATCGAAGGAATCGCTCCGGCTCTCGGAAAGCGCCGCGCTGACCGTTTCGCCGAACACCGGCACGGCGAGCGCCGCCGCGATCGCCGCGGCGAAAATGAAGGTGCAGGCGAACGCCCGCGCATAGCGGCCGAAAAAGGTCGATCTCTCGCCGTTTCCGTAAACGGTGCGCAGTCCTTCGCCGATCGCGCCGAAGCCCTTGGACGCCGACCACAGCAGTACCGGCGCCGCAAATGACAGTACGGGCACGAAGGCGGCGTTTCCGCCGGGCGTCAGCTCCCCGCCGATTCCCGCGGCGAGGTCTTTGGGCAGGCGTCCCAGCAGCGCGCGCAGCATCTGCAGCGCCCCTTCGGGCGAGATCTGCGCGAAGAGGGCGAAAAAGAAGGTCAGCATCGGGAACGCCGACACCGTCACGTAGAAGGCGGCGTGCGACGCGTAGATCTCCCAACGGTTGGTTTTCGCCCGGTCAAGAAAATACCGGAAGACCGCACACACCAGGGCGCGCAAGCTTCTCCCCCCCTCCGGGGCGTGCCGGTATAGTTCTGACAGATATAGCCCTACATAATATATCATATCACATCCGGCAAAAAATGTCAATTTTTGAAATAAAAAAATTGTTTTTTCCATTTACTTTTTTTTGCCTTTGTTGTATAATAAGAAAAAACCTTCAAGGGAGGTCGATGCATCATGGTCAAGGAAAATATGGAATATCTCTCGCAGGTCGATCCTGAGGTCGGCGAGGCGGTCAAGGCGGAATATCACCGGCAGCAGAGAGGGCTCGAGCTGATCGCCAGCGAAAACGTCGTTTCAAAAGCGGTGCTCGCCGCCAACGCGACGGTGCTGACGAACAAATACGCGGAGGGCTACCCCGCAAAGCGTTACTACGGCGGCTGCGAATGCGTGGACGTCGTGGAGAATATCGCGATCGAACGCGCGAAGAAGCTCTTCGGCGCGAACTTCGCGAACGTTCAGCCTCACTCGGGCGCGCAGGCGAACAGCGCCGTCTATTTCAAGATCCTGGAGCCGGGCGACAGGGTGCTGGGCATGAGTCTTGCGCACGGCGGACATCTGACACACGGTTCCCCCGTCAATCTCTCGGGCAAATACTATCATTTTGAAGGCTACGGCGTTTCTCCCGAGACCGGACGCATCGACTACGACGCGCTTGAAAAGCAGGCGAAGGAATACCTGCCGAAGCTGATCGTCGCGGGCGCGTCCGCCTATCCGCGCATCATCGATTTCGAACGTATCGCCGCCATCGCTCACGAAGTCGGCGCGCTCTTCATGGTCGATATGGCGCACATCGCCGGACTGGTCGCCGCGGGACTGCACCCCTCGCCCGTACCCTACGCCGATATCGTCACGACCACCACGCACAAAACGCTGCGCGGACCGAGGGGCGGTCTGATCCTCACGAACAGCGAGGAACTGGCGAAGAAGGTCAATTCGGGCGTATTCCCCGGCACGCAGGGCGGCCCGCTGATGCACACCATCACCGCCAAAGCCGTCTGCTTCGGCGAAGCGCTCAAGCCCGAATTCAAGGCGTATCAGCAGCAGATCGTTAAGAACGCCAAGGTCCTCTCGGAAGCGCTGCTTGAAGAGGGCTTCCGTCTCGTTTCGGGCGGCACCGACAACCATCTGATGCTCGTCGACCTGCGCCCCTTCGCCCTGACCGGCAAGGAATTCGAGAAGCGTCTGGACGAGGTGTACATCACCGTCAACAAGAACAGCATCCCCGACGATCCCGAGAAGCCCACCGTCACCAGCGGCATCCGCGTCGGCACGCCTTCCGTGACGACCAGAGGTCTGAAGGAAGAAGAGATGAAGACGCTCGCACATCTGTTCAAACTGGCGGCGACCGATTTCGAAAACTCCGCGGACGCCATCCGCGCCGCGGTCACGGAGATCTGCAGAAAATATCCTCTTTACGAGGGAGATCTCTGAAGAGTATCATAAAACGGAGCCGCTTTGCCCGGCGTATACCGGAGGAAGCGGCTCCCGCTTTTACAGGGGAAAAGATATGACAGAAGAAAAAAGCATCCGTTCTCCGGAAGGCGCGGCGGACGGCGCCGGTAAACAGGACGAAGAGCGCGCGCCGCGCGGGAGCTGCTGTCTGTTCACCGGGCACCGCGACCTGCCGTCCGGGCAGACCGGGCGCATCTCCGCCCGCACGGGCGCGGCGATCCGAGCCGCGTACGACGCCGGAGCGCGCACCTTCTTTGCCGGCGGCGCCGTCGGTTTCGATATGCTCGCGTCGGTCGCCTTTCTCAATATGAAAGCGGAACTGCCCGGCGCGCGCCTCGTGCTGGTCCTTCCCTATTTCAGGCACTACGCCGGCTGGAAGAGAAGCGAGCAGTTGGTCTTCGCGGAGGTCCTGAAGCGCGCGGACGAGGCGGTCTACCTCGAAAGAGCGTACGTTCAGGGCTGCTTTCAGCAGCGCAACCGCTATATGGTCGACCGGTCGGGCAGATGCATCTGCTATTGCCGCAAAGCGTCGGGCGGCACCGCCTATACCGTGAAGGAAGCCGAAAAACAGGGGCTGACGGTCGTCAACGTCGCCGAAGAGGAAAACTGATCCATACCCCGGAACAGATCAAGGGACTGTTTCGTTCCGCACCCGCGTCGGAACGAAGCAGTCCCTCGTTTTACGTAAAGCCGGCGGAGGCGTCGTCCTCCGTGATCACCGTCGCGTTTTCCGAGAGCACTGAAACGTCGGGAAGATACCGCTCGAAACGCATCGTTCCTCTTTGCGGGAAGAGGAGCAGAAGGACGCAGACCGCCGCCGTCAGACGGGGATCGCAAAGCCGACGACCCTCTGACGCGCCTTCGGCATGAAGACGGGCACGTAGACGACGGTTTGCAGGATGCAGAAGAGCGCCGTGACGAGCAGACGCGGGAAAGCGCCGACCGCGGCGATCATCCCCTCGCGGGTCACGCAGCCGAGAAAGCCGAGCACCGGCGCGAAGATCAGGACGCTTAACCGGTTCTTTCCTTGATATACCAGCCGACGAACGCCATCGGGAAGGTCCCGAGCGTCCAGAAGAACCAGTAGGAGCAGTACCTGAAGATCCCCCGGCCCATCCATGAAAACGGGACCTGAAACAGATAGATGAGCGGCTGACTGATCAGAAAGAACACGAAGGTCTTGAGCGCCGGCTCAATGCGTTATTGATAAGCGCGGCAGCTTTGCCGTCTTGTTTTTCCATTTTTCTGCTCCGTTCATTTCATTCCGGGATGCGCGCACAAAGCGGGGGCAGGCGCCGCCTTCTCCCGCCGAAGAAGGCTTCCCGCCCCTCGATATTCCCGTGTTATGCGCCGTTTATTCCGTGATCGTGAACCACACGCCCTTGGTCTTATTGCCGTCGGCGGTGCAGAGGGTGATATAACCCTTGCCCGCGCGCAGAGCCGTCACAAGGCCGGTGTCGGTGACCGAAACGTAGTCGCGCGCCTTATCGTCGCCGCTCGGTTCGATAATGAAGATCACGCGCTGATCGGTGGCGTTCTTCGGCAGAACGACGTATTCGATCTGCACCGTTTCGCCGACCTTCATTTTGAAGGAGTCGTTGACCACGGTCACGCCGAGCACGCGCACGATCTCGGGCGCGTCCTTGGTCCTGATGTAGAGCCGGCAGGTCTTCGTAAAACTCTTGTCCCCGTCCTGTACGTACGCCGTCACGACGGTATTGCCCGCTTTCAGGGCGATGACCTCGCCGTCCTCGCTGACCGAATAAAGCTCCTTGTTCTCACAGATCCAGGTGACCTTCAGTTTCTTTGCGCCCTCCGGCAGGAGCGTGGCGTTCAGCTTGACGCGTCCGCCGACCTCGAGCTGGACGGAGGACGGATCGATCACGATCCCCTCGACCGGCAGTTCCTGCTCGTCCGCGCCGACGACCTTCACGTCGAAGCGGTAGATCACGATCCCCGCCTTATTCTTCACGTCCACGGCGGCGGTACCCTTGACGATCCCCTTGTCGATGCCGTCGACCGCCGCTGCGACCGAGGGATCGGTCGAAACGTAGTTCAGTCCTTCGATCCGGCTGAATTCCACGATCGGGATCTCGGCGCTGCGCGATTTGCCGAGCGTGACGGTCAGCGTGGAGCGCGCTTCCGCGGGCAAAGAGCCGTCGCTGTGCCGGACGATCAGCACGCAGGTGCCGGTCAGAAGTCCGCTGCGCACGGTCAGGCGCGTCATACCGGGCGCCTTCGCCTCGATTTTCCCCGCAGCGTCGATCGCGCCGATCTCGCTGTTCTCACTTGAAAAACCGACGGTGCGGTTGGTCGCGTTGAGGGGCATGACGGCGTACTGCGCGGCGGCGCTCTCGCCTTCGGTCAGAACGACGACCGGCTCGGCGAACTTCACGCTCACCACCGGGATCACCGTCATTTCCTCGTCTGTCACCACCACCGTGCAGCTTACCGACAGCCGTCCGTCGCGCGTAGAGAGGCGCACGACCGTGCTGCCGAGCTGTTTCGCCGTGACCCTGCCGTCGCCGTCGACCTCCACGGTCGCGGGATCGTCGCTCTCCCAGAAAAGGACCGAAAGATCCGCGTCGGAAGGCGACGCCGTGAACGACAGACGCTCGCTCGTATTGATCTTCAGGGTCAGCCCGTTTTTGCTCAGGCGCAGCGAGCGCACGGCGTTGTCCGGCAGCGTCGGCGTATGGACAGAGGCGGTCTCTGTCGACGGAGCGGCCTGCGTTTCCGGGGAAACCGCCCCGGACGTCGAAGCGGTCGGCGCGGGCGGATCGTCCTTGATGCAGGACGACAGCGCGACCGGCAGCAGAAGCGTCAGAGCCAAAAGAAGCGCGCAGATTTTCGCCGTTCTTTTCCGATTTTTCATAGAGGATCCCATCCTTTCGGTAAAACTGTAAATTGTTATTGACAAACCGTTGAAAAAAGTGTATACTACCCATTGATCATACGCCGCTTGCGGCGAATTTGCATGATTTTTGAGAGGTGATCTTTACAATGTCCGGTGACAGTCCGCGACGATTGCTCATTATCGCACTTCTGGCGGTCTTTTCCGCCGTTGTTTCCTATGCCCGCGGATATCTTGAAGCGCAGAACAGCAAGAAACTTGAAAGAGACGCGCAGGACGCCGAGAGTCCGGCGCTGCGCAAGCTGCTTCGGTATATCCTTGAGCACGAGCAGCCCCTGAACGACGGGCTTTGGGCGGCGCAGATGCTGCTGCTCGCCTTCCAGGCGCTGATCTTCGGCGTGCTTTGCCACGATATTTCCGACGACGTCCACGCGGCGGGATCGCTCACGGGATTCCCTTCCGTACTGACCGACGTCGGGATCTATCTTTGCGGCGGGCTCGTTTTTTCGTTTTTGTACATCGTCTTCGTGCGCCGCTTTTTCGCGGCATTCGGCAAGGCGAAAGGCAGAAAAGCCGTCCGCTACCGCAGCCTGCGTCTGGCGCGCACGCTCTATTATATCTCGCTGCCCTTCTCGGCGCTGTGCAATTTCGTGACCCGGGCGATCGTCAGGATGCTCGGCTTCGGAAAAGACGCGCTCGATGAAAACGTCACGCAGGACGAGATCCTGACGCTCGTGGATATGGGCGAGGAAAACGGCGCAATCGAACAGGGCGAAAAGGAAATGATCGAAAACGTTTTCGATTTTACAGACATCACCGCCGGCGATATCCTCACGCACCGCACCGCGATGACCGCCGTGCCGCTCGACGTTTCGGAAGAGGACCTTCTGGCGCTGATCGAAGAGACCGGCTATTCAAGGATCCCGGTGTACGACCGCGACGTCGATAAGATCGTCGGCATCCTCAGCACCAAGCTGTACCTTCTCAACCGCCTGCACAAGGCGCCCGAGCGCAAATCTCTGCGCGAACTGCTCTACGAACCGCATTTCGTGCCCGAAACGGTACACGCGACCAATCTGCTCGCCGAGATGAAGAAGAACAAGATCCACATGGCAGTCGTCGTCGACGAGTGGGGCGGAACGGCGGGCATCATCACCATGGAGGACCTGCTTGAGGAGATCGTCGGCAATATCTACGACGAGACCGACGACCCCGCGACCGAAGACGCCGACATCGTCCCGCTCGAGGACGGCACCTGCCGCGTCAGCGGTACGGCGCAGCTCGAGACCCTCTTTGAAACGCTCGGGCTCAATCTGCCCGACGACCTCGATTTCGATACGCTCGCGGGTCTGGTCTTCAGCAAACTCGACGTCATTCCCGAAAACGGATCGACGCCCGAGGTGGACGCCCTGGGACTGCACATCAAGGTCGAAAAGATCGCCGACAGGCGCATCGTTTCGGCGATCGTCAGCGTCAATAAACCTGACGAGGACGAAGAACACGCGTAAAGAGCGCGCCCGCCGCCTCCGCAAACCGGAGGCGGCGGTTTTTTTGCGCTTCAATAGCAGAATTCAAGCGCCGCAAGGAAGGCGCGGTCGGTGACGGAGGCGTCGTACAGGACCCAGACCTTCCCGATCTTCTCATACGTCAGTCCCTCTTTTTTGAACCGTTCCGTCCTGGCGCCGTCCGCCGCTTCAAAGAAGAGCGCCGCCGTCGCCTGACCGAGCTTCACGGTCGACGTCGTGCTTTCCGCGTCGATCGGGAAGATCTCGAGAAAACGGCTGCTCTTCCCTTTTTCGCGCAGCTCGGCGATCGTGCCGGAGTTGCCGCGCGCTCTGCCCGAATAGATATACGCGCCCGCGCGCATCCCGGCGTTCTGCGACATGACCGGCAGATTGAGGATGCGCATCGCCTCATCGCCGTCCACTTTCCGGCTGAAGCGCACGCGCAGCGCGCGGATGCTCGTCTTCTCCACGCCCGAGATCCCCTCGGGCACGCGGTTGTTGCGGTCTTTTACGAAGACGTCGCGGTATTCGACCTCGACCTTTTTGCGCATCGAGGCGTAGATGCGGTCGACGATCCACGACGCCTCGGGCAGACCCGACAGCGCGAGAGAAACGATCTCCAGCTTCTCCGCGTCGCTCATCTTCGCCAGTTCCGTGTCCTCGTAGACGGTTTCCCCGTTCTCTTCAAGGATCTGTCTGTAGGTCCTGCCGTCAAGATAGCTGTCCTCCAGATTGCCCCGGAACAGACCCGTTACGGACGTTTCGACGAGCAGACGCGCGTAGGACTCCCTGTCCGTGACTCGCGCGCGCTCTTCGGCGAGCGCGTCAAAATCGGGCAGGTCGGATAATCTCAATCCGATCTTGCCGTAGCGGTAGGCGACGGCGCCCTCGATGGGGTTTTTGAAGAAGTCTTTATAATACCCGTCGCATTCGATCGACGTCAGCGTCTGCAGAAGCGCGATGTAGCGGTCGGCGGTCGCCGTCATATCGAGTCCCGAGTAGTAGACCTGCTCGTTGATCCTGATATCGGCGACCGTTTTTCCGTCCTTTTCGGAGAGCTTGATCGTGCCCAACACGCTCTCCCAACCGCCGTCCGTCTCGCGCATCAAGGTGGAGGCGGTCAGTTTGCTGAGAGAAAACTCCAGATCGTTCTGCGCCGCGAGCGGGCTGAAACCTTCGGTGAAGGCCAAGGAAAAATCGCCCTCCGTCACAACGGCGAGACGCACCCTGCCGTCGGTGTCCGCGGCGTTCCCGTTCCCGCTCCCGCAGGACGGCGCCGCGATCAGCGTACAAGCCGCCAGCAATACCGCCGCCGCCCGCGCGATACCGCGCGTGATCGTCCTTTTCATCATCCCGTTTCCTCCCGTGCTCGCTTCACGTCATTATAATAGACAGTAAACTTCCGTAAAAGTCATTATTCGTTTTTTGCCCTCAACGTCAAGAGAACCGTCAGCCGCGATCCCGCCGCGCGACGCGCCCTTCCGCGTTACGACAGTTCCGCTTTACCGGTATACAGTTCGTAATACCTGCCCTTCATCGCCAGCAGCTCGTCGTGCGTACCGCGCTCGATGATGACGCCCTTTTCGAGCACCATGATCGCGTTGGAATTGCGCACGGTCGAGAGGCGGTGGGCGATGACGAAGGTAGTGCGGTCGCTCATCAGGCGGTCCATACCGTGCTCGATATGCCGTTCGGTCCTGGTATCGACGGAGCTCGTCGCTTCGTCGAGCACGAGGATGGGCGCCTTGGACACGGCGGCGCGCGCGATATTCAGCAGCTGCCGCTGTCCCTGCGAGAGGTTGGCGCCGTCGCCCTGCAGCATCGTCTGATAGCCGTTTTCAAGGCGCATGATGAAGGAGTGGGCGGAGGCGGTCTTCGCGGCGGCGATCACTTCCTCGTCGGTCGCGTCGGGTCTGCCGTAGCGGATATTCTCCATCACGGTGCCGGTAAAGAGGTGGGTATCCTGGAGGACCATGGCGATATTCCTGCGCAGGACCTCCCGCTTGATCGAACGGATATCGACGCCGTCGATCGTGATGCTGCCCTCGTCGATATCGTAGAAGCGGTTCAGAAGGTTGGTGACCGTCGTTTTGCCGGCGCCCGTGGAGCCGACGAAGGCGATCTTCTGTCCCGGCTTCGCGTAGAGGGTGATATCGTGGAGGATCGTCTTTTCGGGCACGTAGCCGAAGGTGACGTGCTCCATACGGACAAAGCCCTTCATATCGGACATATCCGAAGCGTCCGCGGGATCGGCGTCCTCGGGGGGCGTATCCATGACGGCGAACACTCTTTCGGCGCCCGCGAGCGCCGCAAAGATCGACGACATCTGCTGAGAGATCATATTGATGGGCATCCCGAACTGTCTGGAATAGTTGGCGAAGACCGTCAGTTCGCCCGGCGTGAAGCCGCCGGTGAACATGAGGATGCCGCCCACGCCGATCGTAAAGGCGTAGGTGATCTGGGAGGTATTGCCCAGCACCGGTCCCATGATGCCGCCGAAGAACTGCGCTTTGAACTGTTTCTCGCGCATATCGTCGTTGAGCGCGTCGAATTCCTCGATGCAGACGTTCTCGTGATTGAAGACCTTGACGACCTTCTGCCCGGTGACCGTTTCCTCGATATAGCCGTTGACGGCGCCCAGCGCCGCCTGCTGACCCTTATAGTATTTCGTGCTCTTCTTGGCGATCAGCGCGCCGAGGAAGGCGACGATCGGGATGAACAGGACGATGATGATCGTCAGCCGCCAGTTGGTGGTGATCATGAAGATGAAGGTGCCGACCAGGGTGATGATCCCCGAGACGAGACTGGTCAGGGAATTGTGCATCATCGTCTCGATGTTGTCCACGTCGTTGGTGAAGCGGCTCATGATCTCGCCCGTGCTGTTCGCGTCGAAATAGCGCACCGGCAGGGTCTGGAGTTTGGAGAACAGATCGTTGCGGATCGTCTCGACGGTCCCCATGGCAATGGAGAGCATCAGGCGGCTCTGCAGGTAATTGAAGCCCGCGCCGCAGACGTAGATGAGCGCCATGATGATCAGCGCCGCCAGCAGATAGGCGACCATCGCCGTCGCCCGCTCCTGCAGGATCGAAGAAATGAAGGGCGTTTCGGAAAACGCCCGGAAGGCGTCGTCCGCCAGGCGCACGAAGACGCCTGCGTCGGATCCGATCTTCGTCCCGGCGATATTGTTGATGATCGGTGAGAGGAGGAAGGCGCCGACGAGCGACGTCAGCGTCGACAGCAGCATACACACGAGGACCGTCACGAGGCGCAGACGGTATTTCTTGAGGTAGGAGGCCAGGCGCGCGAGCGTTTTGCCCATATTCTTGGGCTTGCCGCCCATGCGCACGGCGGGGCCTCTGCCCCTGCCCGGACCCATTCTCTTTTTGGGATCGCCGGCTTTGCCGCCCGCGTACTGCTTCTGCAGTTCTTCAAGCGTTCGCTTTGCCATACGCATCCCTCCCGTCCGTTTGAGAATGGTAGATCTCTCTGTATTCCTCGCTCGTTTCAAGCAGCGTTTCGTGCGTGCCGACGCCGCAGATCCGCCCGTCGTCCATGACGACGATCATATCGGCGTCCTTCACCGAACCGATGCGCTGGGCGATGATGATCTTGGTCGACTCCTTCAGTTCCTCCCTGAAGGCGCGCCGGATCTGCGCTTCGGTGGCGGTGTCGACGGCGGAGGTCGAGTCGTCCAAAATCAGGATCTTCGGCTTCTTGAGCAACGCCCGCGCGATGCAGAGACGCTGTTTCTGTCCGCCCGACACGTTGGTGCCGCCCTGATCGAGTTCCGTCTGATATCCCCCGGCGAAGGAGGAAATGAATTTGTCCGCCTGCGCGATCTGTGCGAAGTGCTTCACTTCCGCGTCGGTGGCGGTATCGCTGCCCCAGCGCAGATTGTCCATGATCGTGCCCGAGAAGAGCACGTTCTTCTGTAAGACCATCCCCACGCCCTCGCGCAGGTTATAGAGCGAATAGTCGCGCACGTCGACGCCGTCGACGAACACCTGCCCTTCGTCGGGATCGTAAAGGCGGGGAATGAGCGAGACGAGCGTCGTTTTGCCGCAGCCGGTCGAACCGATGACGCCGACCGTCGTTCCGGCGGGGATCGTCAGATCGATCTTCTCGAGCACCGGGTCCTCGCTGTTCTTGAAATAGCGGAAGGAGACGTCCTTAAAGACGATCTCGCCCCTCGTCACCGTCGCGTCGCGGTGCGCGGCGTTCTCGTCGGTGAGGTCGGTCTTCTCCTCGAGGACCTCGTTGATCCTCTTGGCGGAGGCGGAGGCGCGCGAGAACATGACGAGCATGAAGGAGACCATCATCAGCGACGACAGGATCTGGGTAACGTAGGTGATGAACGCCGAGAGGTCGCCCACAGGCATATCGCCCGCCCAGGTGATCTGCGCGCCGAACCACAGCACCGCGATCACGGCGGCGTTCATGAAGATCGTCATGAGCGGACCGATGAAGATCATCAGTTTCATCGCGGAGAAGCCCGCCGCCTTGAGGTCGGCGTTGGCGCGCCCGAACTTCTCTTTCTCGTGGTCTTCCCGCACGAAACTCTTGACCACGCGCACGGTGGTGATGTTCTCCTGAACGGTGGAGTTGAGCGCGTCGATCTTCTCCTGCATACGCGCGAAGCGCGGCGTGCCCTTGACGAGCAGGATCACCACGGCGACCGCCATCATCGGCAGGATCACGGCGAGCACTACCGACAGCTTCGCCTGCAGGGAGATCGCCATGATGAGCGCGCCGATCAGCATTCCGGGGGAGCGGAGCATCATGCGGAGCATCATGTTGACGGTGTTCTGCATCTGCGTCACGTCGTTGGTCAGACGCGTGACGAGCGAGCCGGTACGGAATTTGTCGATGCTCATAAAGGAGAAGCCCTGCACCTTTTTATACAGGTCCGCACGCAGGTCGCCCGCGAAATTGACCGACGCCTTCGCGCCGAAATAGGCGCCGCCGATGCCGCCCGCCATCATAATGAGGGCGACGAGCGCCATGAGCGCGGCGATCCCGATCACGTTCCAGATAAAGGGCGTGTTCTCGAGCGCGGCGTAGGCGTTTCCGGCGCTGCCGAGCGCCGCCGTCAGTCCCGCGCCGTCCCCCGCGGAAAACGCGCTTGAGATCTTCTGTCCCGCCGAGGACAGCGTTTCCTCATTCAGAAATCCGATATAGGCGGTGATCTTTCTTATCAGTTCCGCCAGTTCCTCACCGCCGGCAGAGACGAGCGCTTCCGCGCGCGTGAGCGCGGCGGGCAGATTCTGCCAGGCGGTGCCGAGATTGATGATGTTCGACAGGAATTTCGGCATCAGCACCTCGCCGATCACCTCGACGATCATGCAGAGCGGTCCGAGAACGAAATAGAGCCAGTAAGGTCTGATGTATTTGAACCACTTCTTCATCCCGTGATCCCCCCTTTCAAAAAACATATAAATTCATTGTGTATTATAACGCATTTTTCCGTTTTGTCAAGCCGTTTTTCCTCTTTTGTGCCGAAACGGTCAAAAAAGCGAATCTGCTCTTTACAAACTGCAAAAAAAGGTATATAATGGGAGGGTACGGAAGCGGCGCGCGCCGCCCCGAAAAAAAAGATGAAAGGGATGTACGGTATGTTAACGGCGATCGTCGGCATCAACTGGGGTGACGAAGGAAAAGGGAGAATGGTAGACCTGCTCTCGCGGGACGAGGACGTCGTCGTGCGCTATCAGGGCGGCAACAACGCCGGGCACACGGTGGTCAACCATCTGGGCAAATTCGTACTGAATCTTCTGCCCTCGGGCATTCTGCGCGAGGAAGTCGTCTGCGTCATGGGCAGCGGCATGGTCATCGACGTCGAGCACCTTTCAAGAGAAGTGAAGAAACTGACCGACGCCGGCGTGAAGATCACGCCCGAAAACCTGAAGATCAGCGACAAGGCGCATATCTGTATGCCCTATCACGTCATGCTCGACCGCATGGAGGAAGCGCGCCTCAAGGACAAGAAATTCGGCTCGACCGGGCGGGGCATCTCCCCCGTCTACGGCGATAAATATATGAAAAAAGGCATCCGTATGGGGGATCTGCTCCACCCCGCCTACCTGAAGGAGCGCCTGGAGACCGTCGTGCCCTTCAAGTCGATGAACGTCGAAAAGATCTACGGCGGCGAAAAGATCACGGCGGGCGCGATGTACGAATGGCTGAAAACCTACGGAATGCCCTTCACGCCCTATATCTGCGACGTCTCCTCCTACCTTGACGCCGCCCTGACGGAAGGAAAGCGCGTGATGCTCGAAGCCCAGCTGGGCGCGCTGCGCGACATTGATTTCGGTATCTACCCCTTCACCTCCTCCTCTTCCACCATCGCCGGCTACGGACCGGTGGGCGCGGGCATACCGGGACGGAAGATCGACCTCACGGTCGGCATCATGAAGGCGTACTCCTCCTGCGTGGGCGAAGGCCCCTTCACCGTCGAAATGGACGGCAGAGAAGCGCATGATCTGCGCGAAGCGGGCGGCGAATACGGCGCCGCGACCGGCAGACCGCGCCGCGTGGGCGCCTTTGACGCCGTCGCGTCGAGGTACGGCGTGCGTATGCAGGGCGCCGACTGCCTCGCCCTCACGAAAATGGACGTTCTGTCCTATATGGATCGCGTCCCCGTCTGCACCGCCTATCTGGTCAACGGAAAAACCGTCACCGACTTCCCGACGGGCGAGGATCTCAACTCAGCCGAACCGGTCATCGAATACCTCCCCGGCTGGAAGTGCGACGTCTCCTCCGCCCGTTCCTTTGACGACCTTCCCGAGGCGGCGAGGAACTACGTCCTGACGCTCGAAAAACTCGTGGGCTGCCCGATCCGCTACGTCTCGGTCGGACCCGAGCGCGAAGCGTATATCGAAAGATACTGAAAGACGGTCAAGCCCTCCCGGCGGGAAGAAAAGCCCTCCTCCCGACGGAAAAAAGCGAAAAAAACACCCGGCGTTCATCCCCCCGACGGCGGAAAAGCGGTTTTCCTTGACAACGGGGGGATCGTATGTTATAATATACTGTCTTATTCCTTGGGCGCAAGAGGCACTGCGGTATGAGTATATTCCTTATGAACTTCCGGCGCAATATGAAAGCCGCCTTCACGACCGTGAAGAGCAATTTCAAAGAGTACGTCTGCTTCATCATCGCGCTGACGATGGTGCAGATGCTCTTTTGCGTGCTGACCGTCGCGGTGCTGAACGATCAGAAGATCGAAGAGAAGGTCTATACCGAACGCGGATACGACTACCACTGCTCGATCGGCGGGCTGGACGCCTCCGACGTCAATCTGCTCATGGAGATCAAGAAGCGCTGCGATACCGAGGACAAACTGCATTTCGAATACAAACACGCGGGCAGCGAATACCGCATCACCTTCCTTGACAACTACGCCTCCTGCTATCAGGTCTTTTCCGAGGCCGTCAAGTCGATGAACGCCCGCTATATGCACGTCGCGCTGGTGACCACGCCGCTCTACGAGCACGACCGCGACGCAGGCAGCGCCTGGACGCTGCTTTTGCCGCTGCTGGGCGGCACGGGGGTGCTCGCCTACTTCTTGGTCATGGCGCTCTTCCGCATCCGGCTCAACCATTTCAAATTCACCTACGGCGTCTATATGACCTACGGCGCCGACCGGAAGAAACTGCTCTCGGCGGCGTTCTACGAGATGATGCTGCTGGTCTTTCTGACCTTCCCCGCGGCGATCGTACTCTCCTATCTCTGCGCCGCCCTTCTCTATCTGCCCCGCGGCAGCGCCTTCGGCTTCTATTTCGCAAGTCTGCCGGTCACGCTCGTCATGTCGCTCGTCTCTTCGCTGCTCGCGCTTCTGGCGCCGATCACGCTGCTCGCGCGCACGCCTCCCGTGAAGGTCCTCAAGGCGGAGGACAACTCGAACCTCGTATCGTCCGCCCGCAAAAGCGCAGACCTGTTGAGGAAGAGCGCCGTGCGGGCGGAACTGTTGGGTATGTGGCGTTTCCGCAAATACCTCGCGGTCTTCCTGCTGTCGACCGTCAGTTTCGCCGTGCTCTTCTTCGCCGGCGCTTCGATCGCGCAGTCCTATACCGTCAATAACGATATCGCCGCGCCCTCCTTCACCGTCAGGGCGACAAGCGAGGAGCGCTACCGCTCCTTCGTCGGCTTCTTCAAGTCCAACGCTGCGGCGAACGGCGTCGGGGCGACGGTCGAAAAGAGCGCCGCGAACCCATTTTCAAAGGGCGGCGCGCGCGAAAACGATCAGCCGCCGGCGCTGGCGGTGCGCGCTTCCGACGCCGTCCCCGGTTTCTTTGACGAACTGGCGGGCAGCGACGGAGAATACGGTCTGACGGACAAACTCGAGATCCGCGCCTACGACGCCGACGCGCGCGCCTGCATCGACGAGGTCTACGGCTACGCGTGGTCGGGCGATCCCGATCTGCCGCTCACCGATCCCGACGCCGTGATCGTCTCCTCGACCTTCGCCAACAGCCGGGCGCTCAGACTGAAGCCGGGCGACAGCGTTTACCTTTCGGTCAACTACTATCCCTATCCGGGCGCCGGCGGCGAGGGCGATATGATGTCCACCGCTTCCAAGAGCGAAAACGGCGTGTACGTTTTCCGCGCCTATAAGGTCGCCGCGGTCATCGACAACTACGCGGACCTTGACGGAATGCTCGTATACCTTCCCGTCACGGCGAAGGAAGGTGAGATCAGCGCTTATGAAGCCGTCATGGGCAGCGCGCCGCTCTTCACCGAAGCGCGCATCTACGTGGAGGGCGAGGATCAGGAGAAACTCGCCGCGATGATGGTCGAGGATTATCTCTCCGACTACGGCGGCATCGAATACGTGCGCAACTACGCGACGGTGAACGAGGAGGCGGCGACCGCCAAAAACCGCCCGGGGCTGATCATGACGCTCTCGCTCATCATCCTCGCCGTATCGCCTCTGGCGGGCGTCTTCTCGCAGATGCTCTTCTACCGCAAGAGAGCGGGAGAATTCGACGTTCTGCGCGCGGTGGGCGGCACGAAAAAGGTCTTGAGAAGGATCTTCCTTATCGACGCGCTGGTCGCGGCGGCGGCTTCCTGCGCGTGCTACGCGCTTCTCGCGTACGGCGCGTCCTATCTCATCACCGCGTTTCTGAATTCGGGCTTCTCCGCCCTCTTCTCGGGCGGAACGGGGGCGAAGATCTACGGACGGCTCTTCCCTCCCGTGCCCTTTGCCGTCGGGCTTACGCTCACGCTGGTCTTCTCCGCCGCGGGCGTCCTGCTGCCAGGCGTTCTCTATCTGCGTTCCGCGTCCGACCACGTCGCCAAGAATTTCGCCGCAGGCGACGAATAACAGGAAAGGAGCCGTCACGCCATGCCGATCCTTGAGGCAAAAGATCTCATCAAACTCTACGTTCAGGCGGACAGTAAACTCTACGCCGTCAACCGCGTCGATTTTTCGGCGGAGGACGGGGAATTCATCGCCATCATCGGCGCGTCGGGCTCGGGCAAGAGCACGCTGCTGCAGATCATGGCGGGGCTTGACCGTCCCACGAGCGGCACCGTGAAGATCCGCTCCAACGACATCACGAAAATGAAGAGCGACGAACTCAACCGCTTCCGCGGACGCTTCGTCGGCTTCGTGTTCCAGCGCCATAACCTCATCCCGCAGTTCACGGCGCTCGAGAACATCCTCATTCCGACGGTGATGTGCGACAAGGAGGATATCCGCTACGAGGAACACTTAAAGAAACTGATCTCGGGGCTGAAGCTCGAAGACCGGCTCAACCACCTGCCCTCGCAGCTCTCGGGCGGTCAGCAGCAGCGCGTCGCCATCGCGCGGGCGCTGATCAACCGTCCGCAGGTCCTTTTCGCGGACGAACCGACCGGCAATCTCGACCGCGAGAACGCCGACGAGGTGCTCGAACTGCTGTTAGAGACCCGCAAAACGCTCGGACAGACGATCGTCATGGTCACTCACGACCTGACGATCGCGGAGAAAGCGGACAAGATCTACCGTATGACCGACGGAAAACTCTATCTCTTCCGCGACGAACACGGCGTATACCGCCGCAATTCCTTTGAGGACGCGGCGGAAAAGGCAAAAATCATCAGAGGCGGCGCCCCGGCGGAAAATTGACCTCCGCCCGCATAAACGCGCCTCTTTGATCATATCATTCTGACAATTCATCATACCGAAAGGAAGTATTTGAGAATATGAGAAAATTCACTCTTTTTTCCGACAGCTCCTGCGATCTGCCCTATGATCTGCTGAAAGAACTGTCCGTGGAGATCTTCCCGCTGCACTATTATTTCGGCAGCGCGGAATACGAGGACAACAAAAAAGAGAAGGATATGACCTTCAAGGAATTCTACGACCGTATGCGTTCGGGCGAAGCGCCCACCACCAGCGCCGTATCGGTCGGTCAGATCGAAGAGCGTTTCTTAACGGAAGCCAAAGCGGGCCGTCCGGTCCTCTACGTCGCTTTCTCCTCGGGATTGAGCACCACCTACAACGCCGGCGTTCAGGCGGCGAAGCTTGTGAAGGAAAAATATCCCGAAGCCGAGATCTACGTGGTCGACAGCCTGGCGGCGTCGCTCGGACAGGGACTGCTCGTCTATCTCTGCGCGAAGAAAGCCGATCTGGGGCTGTCTGCCGACGCGGTGCGCGACTATGCGGAAAGCATCAAGCTCAATATCTGCCACTACTTCACGGTCGACGATCTCGTATACCTGAAACGCGGCGGCAGAGTCAGCGCCGCGACGGCGCTCGTCGGGGGGCTTCTGAACATCAAGCCGCTTCTGCACGTCGACAATGACGGACATCTCATTTCGATCGGCAAATGCCGCGGCAGAAAGACCTCGATCGTCGCTCTCGCCGATTCGCTCAAGGGCAACGCCTTCGACTACACTTCCGACGTCGCCTTCATCTGTCACGGCGACTGCATCGGGGACGCCGAACTGCTCAAGAAGATCCTGGTCGAACAGTACGGCTTCAAAAAGGTCGTCATCGGCTTTACCGGCCCCGTGATCGCTTCGCACAGCGGTCCCGGCACGCTGGCGCTCTTCTACGTCGGAGGAAAGAGATAATGGCGGGCATCGACGGCAAAATGTATTCCAATATGGTGATCTCGGCGGCAAACGCCCTGGAGAACCAGAAGGAAGATATCAACAATCTGAACGTATTCCCCGTACCCGACGGCGACACCGGCTCGAATATGTCGATGACGATCGGCGTGGTGCGCGACAGGGCGGAGAGTCTGCCCGACAAACTGTCGGACTGCGCGGCGCAGATCTCGCGCATGATGCTCATGGCGGCGCGCGGCAACAGCGGCGTCATCCTCTCGCTCTTCTTCAAGGGCATGGCGAAAGCGCTCGACGCCTGCGACGAAGCCGACTCGGTCAGTCTGGCGCAGGCGTTCAAGAGCGGCGTGGAGAGCGCCTACGGCGCGGTGATGAACCCCGCCGAGGGCACGATCCTCACCGTCATGCGCGTATCCGCCGAAAAGGGACTTGAGAAAGCCGAGGGCGAATTCAAGAACGACCCGGCGGGGCTGATGTCCTATATGCTCGACGTCGCGACCAAGACGCTCGAGGAAACGCCGGAAATGCTGCCGGTCCTGAAGAGCGCCAACGTCGTGGACGCCGGCGGCAGCGGTTTCGTCGCCATCCTCAACGGGATGCGCGCGGCGCTGTACAACAACGGCGTCGTTTCAGCTGCCCCCGCGAAGCCGCAGACGGCGGCTTCCGCGGATTTCGCGGCGATCGACGCGTCGGACATCACCTTCGGGTACTGCACCGAATGCATCGTCGAAAAAGAGGCGGGCCTCTGCTCGAAGGAGCGCATCGACGGTCTCAAACGGACGCTCTCGGAAATGGGCGACAGCATGGTCTTCGCCGAGGACGACGAGATCATCAAGCTCCACATCCACACGAACGAACCCGGCATCGTCCTGTCGCTCGCGCAGGTCTTCGGGGCGCTTCTGACCGTCAAGGTCGAGAATATGCGCCGCCAGCACACCGCGCTCATCTCAAAGGCGGCGGAGCCGGAGGAGAAGACGTCCGAAGCGGACATGAAGGACTACGGCTTCGTCTCGGTCGCCGCGGGCGACGGGATCTGCGCGGCGTTCACCGACATGGGCTGCGACCGGATGGTCATCGGCGGTCAGACGATGAACCCCAGTCTTGAGGACATCATCACGGCGGTCGACGCGGTGCCGGCGCGCTGCGTCTTCATCCTGCCCAACAACGGCAACGTCTATCTGGCGGCGTCCCAGGCGGCGAAGGAGATCGAAAACAAAAAGGTGATCGTTCTGCCCACCAAAACGGTGCCGCAGGGCATCGCCTCGCTCTACGCCTTCGATCCGGAGGCGTCGGCGGAGGACAACGAACGCGCGATGAACGACGCGATCGGAACGGTGAAGAGTTTCTCGATGACCTACGCCGTGCACGACTCGACCGCCGACGGCATGGATATCCGTGAGGGTCAGAGTCTCGGGCTGTATAACGGCAAGGTGCGCTATCACGCCGACAGCGACGAGGAATGTCTGAAACTGATGCTGCCCGACATGACCTCCGCCTGCGCCGTCACCCTCTTTTACGGAGAGGACGCCGACGCGGCGCGCGCCGAGAAACTGGGCGCGATCATCGAAGAAACGCTCCCCATGGCGGACGTGACGGTGATCAGCGGCGGACAGCCGGTCTATAAGTATATCATCTCCGCGGAATGAGAAAAGGAGCAGCCGGTATGCCGCGCCAACGCATCACAAAGGAAGAATATGACGAACTGCTCGTCCGCGTAAACAGGGCAAAGGCGCTTTATAACGAGGAGCGCCCCGACGGCGCGGACACGGCGATGCTCGAAGCGAAGCGCGCTCCGGCGCTGCTCGGCGCGATATGTATCAAAAACGGAAAAAAAGCGCGCTCTTCCGTCCGCAAAGAGGCGAAAGCCGCCCCGAAGCCCGATGAACAGGCGGTTTTCATCGCAAGAGCCGGATGTGCGCCCGAACCGGACGACGAACGGGCGGCCGTTTTGCCCGAAAAAACGCCTGCGGCGCCAGGCGTTAACGGCGCGCCGGCTTACGAAAAGGCGCCTTCTCCCGCGCCCGACGCGCTTGAAGACCGGCTGAAGCAGCTCGACGAGGGCTTTTCGCGCACCCTCTTACACCTCATCGACGAGCGGGGCATGACCGACGCGGAGTGCTACAAACGCGCGAACGTCGACCGGAAGCATTTCTCGAAGATCCGCTCCGACCCGTCCTACCGTCCCTCCAAGCCGACGGTGATCGCTTTCGCCGTCGCGCTGCGCCTGGACCTTGCCGAAACCGAAGCGCTCATGCGGAAGGCGGGCTTCGCCTTTTCGCCCTCGCAGGTTTTCGACGTCATCGTCTCCTATTTCATTGAGAAAAAAGATTTTGACATCTTCAAGATCAACGAAGCGCTCTACGCCTTCGACCAGACGCTGCTGGGCGCGTAGGCGCGCCGTTTCGGGCGGTCGGATTTGTCGCCTGCCGGGCGACCCCCTTCCTCTTCTTTTGCCGTATAATGGCGTCAACAAAAGAAAGGAAGGTACACCCCATGAAAAAAACAGTCAAAAAAGAACAGGAAAAAGAAACGAAGAACGTCCCCGGAACCGGAAAGAAAGAGGGCACGTCGGTCGAGATGGTCTTCATCCTCGACAAGAGCGGCTCGATGTCCGGTCTTGAAAAGGACACGGTCGGCGGCTTCAACTCGATGATCGGCAAGCAGAAAAGCGAGGAAGGCAGGGCGTTCGTCACCACCGTCCTCTTCGACACGACGTTCAAAACCGTGCACGACCGGCTGCCGCTTGAAGAGGTTCCGAAGCTCACCGAAAAGGACTACGTCCCCGGCGGCTGCACGGCGCTGCTCGACGCGCTCGGACAGACGATCGAACACGTAAAGGATATCCACCGCTATATCCGTCCCGAGGACGTGCCCGCGAAAACGGTCTTCGTCATCACCACCGACGGTTATGAAAACTCCAGCCGCCGCTATACCGCGCCCGACGTAAAGAAACTGATCGAAGCGCAGAAGGAAGCCGGATGGGAATTCCTCTTTTTGGGCGCAAACATCGACGCCGTCGAAACGGCGGGGCGGTACGGCATCGGCGCCGACTGCGCCGCGACCTATACCTGCGACGAGCAGGGTACGGCGGTCAACTTCGAGGCGGTTTCCTGCGCGCTGAAGGAAGTGCGCGCAGGCAAGGGCAGCGTGCCCCGCACCTGGAAGAAAGCGATCGAGGAAGACCACGCGAAAAAGAGAAAATGATCACGCAGGAGACTTCCGGGATCCCCTTCCCCGCGGTCCCCGCGCGCGGCGAAACGCCGCAGGAAGGAAGACCGCAATGGAAATGGTCACGAAGGTTTCCGCGGCGCTGATCTGCGACGGCGACAGATTTATGATCTGCCGCCGTCCGCCGTATAAAGCGCGCGGGGGACTCTGGGAATTCGTCGGCGGAAAGGTCGAAGAAGGCGAGACCGGCAAGGAAGCGCTCGCGCGCGAATGCCGGGAGGAACTCGACGTGGACATCGAGGTCGGGGACCTTTACATGACGGTCGTGCATGAATATCCCGACCTGACGGCCGAGCTGTCGCTCTACAAAGCGAAGATCTCCTCGGGCACGCCGAAGCTTCTGGAGCACACCGACCTGCGCTTCATCCTGCCCGACGAGATCCCCCTCTACGAATTCTGTCCCGCGGACAAAACGATCCTTGAAAGGATCGTTTCGGACGCGCATGAAAAAAAGGCGCCGGAAGCGCCGGAAAATATCAACAGGAGAAAACCGATGAACGAATATCTTGCACTGTCCCCCGAAGTAGAAAAAGCGCTTGAGGAGGGAAAGCCCGTCGTCGCGCTCGAATCGACGATCATCTCCCACGGCATGCCCTATCCGCAGAACGTCGAAACGGCGCTGCGCGTCGAGGACGTCGTCCGTCAGAACGGCGCCGTGCCCGCCACGGTCGCGATCATCGGCGGAAAACTGAAAGCAGGGCTGACGAAGGAAGAGATCGAATACCTCGGGAAGAAGGGGCAGGCGGTCGCCAAAGCGTCGCGCCGCGACCTGCCGGTCCTGGCAGCCAAGAAAGCCGACGGCGCCACGACCGTCGCCGCCACGATGATCATCGCCGCCATGGCGGGGATCAGAGTCTTCGCCACCGGCGGGATCGGCGGCGTTCACCGGGGCGCCGAAACGTCAATGGATATTTCCGCCGATCTTGAGGAACTCGCCTCAACGCCCGTCATGGTGGTCTGCGCCGGCGCAAAGTCGATCCTCGACCTCGGGCTGACGCTTGAATATCTTGAAACCAAGGGCGTGCCGGTCATCGGCTACGGCACGGGCGAGCTGCCCGCCTTCTACACAAGAAAGAGCGGCTTTAAGGTCGATTACCGCCTCGATACCCCCGGGGAACTCGCCGCCGCCTTCCGCGCCAAGCTCGGTATGGGTCTGAAGGGCGGGATGCTCGTGACCAACCCGATCCCCGAGGAGTATTCGATGGATCCCGATATCATCAACGCCGCGATCGAAAAGGCTTTGGACGAATGCAGAAAGCAGGGCGTCAAGGGCAAGGAGACCACGCCCTTCCTGCTCGCGAAGGTCAAAGAGCTCACCGGCGGCGATTCCCTTAACTCCAACATCCAACTCGTACTGAACAACGCCGCGCTCGCGGCGAAAACCGCGAAAGCGCTCGCGGAGGGCTGACCGACGCCTGTGATTTCATAAAAACAAATTGAGAGCAAGGGCTTCCGCGCCCTTGCTCTCAATTTGTTTCCTTATGCCGCGTGATCCACAGCAGTTCGTTTTTCTTTTCCGGCGGATAGGGACGGTCCGGCACGTCGAACACAAAGCGTTCGGAGACGTTGACGATCCGCGTCGCGCCGACGGTCCGCTCCCGCGGCATGGAGGCGTTATAGCGCAGATGCGTATGCCCGTGCAGGAAGAGCGCCGGCTTATACTCGTTTATCAGGTCGACGAACGCCTCGAAACCGACGTGCGCCGGATCGGGCAGGTCGCCCAGACCCTTCGGCGGGGCGTGCGTGATCACGATATCCACGCCGCCCGCTTTTTTGATCGCGCGGCGCAGCGCGCGCACGCGTTTGCGCATCTGCTTCTCGGTATACTGATGCCTCGCGGGATGGTACAGCATACAGCCCCCCAGCCCCAGGATGCGCAGTCCGTTATAGATCACCAGATGCCCGTCGATATCCTCGCAGCCCTCGGGCGGCGCGGAATCGTAGTGCTCGTCGTGATTTCCGTGGATATACAGCAGTCTGCCGCGCCCCATGGTCACAAGGAAGGTGAGATAGGACGCCTTCAGGTCGCCGCAGGACAGTATCAGATCGTAACCGTCCAGTCTGCCGGGCACGTAGTAGTCCCAGAGCGCCGGCGATTCCTCGTCTGCAACGGCAAGTATCTTCATATCGGTTCCTCCCCCGCCGGCGGCAGCGCGTATCCCGGAATACACAGCTCGCGCACCAGCGCTCTGGACATCGGGAGCAGTTCCCCGTACCCGGGGATGTCGCCGATCACCGCGTCGGACAGACGGTCCATCTTTAGGATCTCCATGGAGGTGAGGCTCTTTACGCCGTCGCAGATCAGGCTTCCGTCCCGGGCGGTCATTTTCGTTTGAAAGGGATCGTATTTCCCCTGCCGGATGAGATCCGTGAAAGTGTCCGCGAGGCTCTTCAAGTCGGGCGGAAGGTCCTTTGTGAGCGTCACGTCGATCACGCCGCTGTCCATCCCCCACCAGTAGTTCACCGCCTCCGCCTGATCCTTCTTCTCAAAGGTGCCGTTCAGGATCGAACGGACGACGTGCTCGTAGAGCGTTCCCCATTTCCAGCAGGGCGAAGCGACCGGCCGCGGTCTTCCGTCCTCCCCGTAAAGGAAGGCGCCGTAGTTCCCGCCGGACGAGCAGAGCGCGTCGGGAAGCGGGATATCGCGGTTCGAGATCACGCGTACGCCGCGTTCGCGGAGGGAGGCGACGGGATCCCCCGGCAGGCAGCTCCACGAAAGGAGGATCTTCGCGCGCGGATTGGTCATGCGCGCGCCGCGCGCAAAGGCGTTGATGGAAGCGGGCACGCCGAGGATGGGATAGGATCCGACGTACCCGACCAGACCGTTCTCCGAGAGCGCCCCCGCGATCAGACCCGTGATGAACTTGCCCTCGTACGTGCGGCAGTAATAGCTGCGCACGCTCGACAGCGGTTTGCAGGCGGAGCAGTTGAAAAAGGTGATCTTCGGATAAGCGACCGCCGCGCGCAGCGCCGCGTGCAGGAGCGGCGGCGTGGTCGTAAAGATCACGTCGGCGCCGTCGCCCGCCGCTTCGGCAAGAAGCGCTTCCGCCTGCCCGGGCGAATCGGCGTGACGGTATTCGCGGACGGTGACCGCGTCTCCCAGCGCCGCCTGCATCTCCGCCGCCCCTTTTGCGTGACCGCTCGTCCAGTCGCTTTCCGCCTCGCTTTTCTGGTATATGAAGGCGACGTTCAGATGCTTCGGCGCGCCGGCGACGGTGATCAGTTTGCCGATCACCCCTTTTTTCGTCTCCCCCTCCGGCGTAGTCTTCACGTTGATCGAAGACGGCTCGGCGGCGGTCTGTACGTCGCCCCAAAGCGACGCCAGCGCCCGCCGCAGTTCCGGCTGCTGCATGGCGCACAGCTGCTCGTAGGTATACACCTCCAGAAACAGGACGAACGCGTCTTCGGGCAGGAGCGCGCGCCCGGCGCCGCCCAGCTGCGCGAACGCCTGCGAGAAACTGTAATAGACGGCGGAGAACCTGCGCTTCTCCTCCTCGCTCCAGTCGTCCTCCCGCTTCTTTTTGAGCGCTGCGTACAGCCGCGCGTAATCGCCCGGCTTTTTGAACTGCACGTCGTACAGCTTCGTCTTTTTATAAAATTCGAGAAATTCCCGGTATGCGGCGAGGCGCGCTTCGTCCCCGTGCGACGGCATGATGCGCCTGATCTTTGCCGGGATGCGCACCGCGCCGAAATACTTCAGAACGCTTGCGCGCTTGTTGCCCTCCTGTACGTAGAAGTTTCCGAGATATTCTACGCACTCGATCGGATCGCGGATCCCGACGTCCGACAGATGCGCGCGGCAGAGGGCGATCCATTTCATGCCGAACTCGCTCTCCGGCTCGGGCAGCGGCAGAAAAGAGGCGGAAAAGACGTTCATCCTGCTCCTTGACGCCGTTCCGACGATCCGGTCCGCCGGAATTTCCTGCACCGGCAGATCGACGCCCGTACAGAAGCCGGCGTCCGGCAGAACGTCGTCCAGCACCGCCGGAAAGGGCGTTTTGCCCTCCGCTTCCAGTTTTTTCTTTTCTTTCTGCGCCATGTGCATGGCGCGCAGATACTCTTCTCTTTCGGTTGACATGATTTTCCTTTCGGGAGGCGTCGTTACCGCAATTATATCATCGTTTCTCCGTTTTGTCAAACGCCGGCGGCTGATTGTTTTGTATGACCGTATAACAAAAGCAAGGCGCTGCCGAAAAGCAAAACGGCGGAGGGGCGTTTCATTCAGCACAAAAACGCTGATGAAACGCCCCCGCCTGTTCTTTGGTACCTACCGTCATTTATCGTAATTTTCGTGTCCCTCGCCCGACGACAGGAAGGGCGGGTACATCATGATCGCGTCGTTGGCGACGATGAATTCCTCCTTGAGGAAGCGTCCTTCGCGGTCGAAAACGCGGCGGTAAAGCTCGTTGTGGCGGCTGTAACCGCCCCAGAGCTCCTGATCCATGCGGTGATTCTTCTCGACGATCTCGTAGGTATAGCGCGGCTCCTCCGTGCTGCGCCACTGTCCGATCAGATACTCCTCTCCGACCTCGATCCTCAGCTGATACGGACGGTCGGTGTCGTTGCGGATCATGAGATCGAGATGCGGATAGAAGCAGGTCGCGCCGCTGGCGAAGGGCTGGGTGCGCCCGCTGTCGGGAAAGACGTCGTAGCCGTGGCGGTAGCGTTCGGTGACGGTCAGGGGCGTATGGAGCGTCATCCAGTAGATGAGATTGGTCATCTGACACATCCCGCCGCCGATGCCGCGCTGCACCGTCCCGTTCTTCAGGATCATTCCTTCCTTATATCCTTTTTTCGCCGAGGTCTTGCCGACCAGATACCAGAAGGAGAAGGTCTGCCCGGGGTAAACGGTCACGCCGTCGACTTTCGCCGCGGCGAGTTTGAGGTTGGTGACCTTGTTGTACTGCAATTCCATATCGACGTCGCGCAGTTTGCGCAGAAGCGGCGTGCGGTGCGTGAACTGGAGATACGGCAGGGATTCACAACTGCGCTTCACGGCGAATTTTCCGCGCATACGCAGCCACAGCATTTTTCTCTTTGTCTTGTAGTAGAACATCCCGCATTTTGCGCGCAGAAGCGATCTTTTCTTCGGCTTTTCCATAAGTCTTTCTTTCCGTTGTAATTCTTTTTTCCGTTCACTGACGGTTGTCCGACGTTTCTTTTGTCCCGACCGGTCCGACTGCATTCTCATACCGGGCGCGCCGGAAGACGTAACGTATCAGCCCATCATGATCGGCGTGCCGACGGTCAGAGCGCACCGGAAGCATTTCATAATGAGCAGCGTCATTACGCCCCGCAGATCCGGTCTGATCGATCCTCCGCCGCGCCGCGGCGCCTTGACGCCTCACAGGGTGCTTCTCGCCCTCTTCACCGCGTCTTCCCAGCCCTGAAGCATCCGCATCCGCTCGCTCACTTCCATTTTCGGGACAAAGAGCGTTCCCTTCGGAACGAGATCGGCGTTCGCTTCGTCGAACAGTCCGACGTGTTTTGCCGCCAGCCGCGCGCATCCGAGCGCGGTCAGCTCGCTCTGGTCGGGACGGAAGACCGGAATGCCTAAAATATCCGCCTGGAACTCCATCAGAAAGTTGTTGCGCACGGCGCCGCCGTCCACGCGCAGTTCGCCGATGTCGATGCCGGTCTCCTCCTCCATCAAGTGGATGAGGTCGTGCGTGCGGTACGCCATCGCCTCCAGCGCCGCGCGGGCGATATGCGCCTTGGTGCAGCCGACGCCGATGCCGACGATCGCGGCGCGCGCGTACATATCCCAGTAGGGCGCGCCCAGACCCGTGAACGCCGGGATGAGGTATACCCCGCCGTTGTCGGGCACGCTGCGCGCCAGTTCTTCGGTCTCGGACGCGTGATCGATCAGTTTGAGCTGATCGCGCAGCCATTTGATGACCGCGCCGGCGGTGAAGACGCTGCCCTCCAGGGCGTAGCCGACCGACTGTCCGTCGGTCGCCGTCAGCGTGGTCAGCAGACCGTTATCCGAATATACCGGCTTGTTTCCGGCGTGCATGAGCATGAAGCAGCCGGTGCCGTAGGTGTTCTTGACCTGCCCCGCCATAAAGCATCCCTGACCGTAGAGCGCCGCCTGCTGGTCGCCCGCCACGCCGCAGATCGGGATGTTCACGCCGAACGCCGTCATGTCGCCGTAATACGCCGACGAGGGCAGAACGTGCGGAAGCATCTTTTCGGGGATGTCGAAGAGCCGGAGCAGTTCCCTGTCCCAGCAGAGTTTTTCGATATTGAAGAGCATCGTGCGCGAGGCGTTGGTGCGGTCGGTGGCGTGCACCTTTCCGCCGGTCAGATGCCAGATGAGATAACTGTCGACGGTGCCGAAGAGCAGTTCCCCGTTTTCCGCGCGGTCGCGCGCGTCGGGAATATTCTCGAGGATCCAGCGCAGCTTGGTCGCCGAAAAATAGGCGTCGGGCAGAAGTCCGGTCTTCTGCCGGATCATATCGCCGAGCCCGTGCTTTTTCAGTTCCTCGCAGTAGGGCGCCGTCCGGCGGCACTGCCAGACGATCGCGGGGCAGACCGGTTTACCCGTCGCTTTGTCCCAGACGACCGTCGTCTCGCGCTGACAGGCGATGCCGACGCCGGCGATCTCCTTCACGTCCACGCCCGAACGGGCGACGACCTCCGCCATCACGCCGTACTGCGCGGCGTACATCGCCTCCGCGTCGGTCTCGACCCACGAGGGCTGCGGATAAGTACATTTGATCTCTTTATACGCCTGCGCGACGATCTTTTCCTCCCGGTCGAACAGGATCGCGCGCACGCCGGTCGTGCCCTCGTCAAGGGCGAGAACGTAGTTCTTCATATATCCCTCCGCGTTAATTGCGAATTGCAAATTGCGAATTATTCCTCCGTCGCCTTCCTGATCCTCTGCTCGACCCTCGGTCTGTCCATGCGGTCGGTCGGCGTTTCCGCGATCGCGTCGACGACCTCCATGCCCCTGACGACGCGTCCGAAGGCGGCGTACTGTCCGTCGAGGTGCGGCGCGTCCTTATGCATGATGAAGAACTGCGAGGACGCCGAGTCGGGGTCGGAAGAGCGCGCCATACTGATCACGCCGCGCGTATGCTTCAGGGGATTGTTGATCCCGTTCGCGCGGAATTCGCCCTTGATCCTCGTTTTCGAGCCGCCCATTCCGGTCCCGGTCGGGTCTCCGCCCTGGATCATGAAGCCGGGGATGACGCGGTGAAAGATCAGCCCGTCGTAAAAGCCTTCCTTCACGAGTTTTTCAAAATTCGCCGCCGTGACAGGCGCCGCTTCCGGGCAGAGCTCGATCTCGATGACTCCGCCGTTTTCCATTTCGATCCTGATCATGATAGCCTCCGGTTTTTTTCTATTATAGCAAATTGTCCGTCGCTTGTCAAGCCGCCGTTTGCCGCGCGGGATCCGCATATCCTTCAGCCGCTCGGCGCGTATCCTCCGGCGCGCCGCATCCGGCGCCTTTTATGCGTTTTACTGCCGATTCCCACGTCCGCGCGCCCCACGGCGGCAGCCGGGCTTATGCTTTTCCGTTTTTTTCGATTTTCTATTGCTCTTTTTCAAAAAATGTGGTAAAATATCTGTGAATATATAAAGGGGACCTTTGATTTTGAACCGTTATCAAAAGTTGTTAAAAAACACGGGATTGATTTCATTGGGGACCTTCGGTTCCAAACTCCTTCCCTTCATCCTCATGCGCCTCTATACGGCGGTGCTCAAGGGCGGCGACTACAACACAGCCGACATCGTCAGCCAGACGGCGCGGCTTCTGATCCCGTTTGCGGCGGTGGGTCTGACAGAGGGTCTTTTCCGGCTCGCCATGGACAAGGATGAGGAGAAGCGCAAGAAGGTCTTCACCGCCGGATTTTTCATCTTCGGCGGCGGCTGCGCGCTGCTCCTCCCCCTCATGATCGCGGCGTATTTCATCCTCAGCCGGATGGGCAGCTTCTTTTCCGAATATCTCTGGCTGGTGGGCGTATACGTGCTGACCTCCTGCCTCCATTCTCTGGCGACGCAGTATATCCGCACGAAGGATCACTTCGCCTTTTTCTCGCTGCAGGGCGTGATCAACACCCTGCTCGTGGCGCTCTTGAACATTCTGTTCTACGCGATCGGACACTTCGGCGTCAACGAATACGTGCTGTCGGTCTGTATCGCCGATCTTGTGACCTTCTTCATCGTTTTCCTCAAGGAACGGCTGTGGCGCGACTTCGTCTCCCCCAAAAAAATCGAGAAAGAGGTCTACGTCACGATGATCCGTTACGCGGCGCCGCTGATCCCCATGGCGGTCTCCTGGTGGATCACCTCGGTCTCCGACCGCTATATGGTGCGCTATTTCGTCGCCGACCCCAACGTTTCCGACCGCTACTCGGCGGCGTATAAGATCCCGACACTGGTCACCCTGCTCTGCACCGTCTTCTCGCAGTCCTGGAGTTATTCCTCGGTCGCCGAAAACGACGAGAAGGAGCGCTCGGACTTCTATTCCGGCGTCTTCATATTCTATTTCAGTCTGCTCTTCGTCATGGCGGCACTGATCGTGGCGTTCTCGCGGATCATCACGATGATCATGATGGACGAGAGTTATTTCGACGCCTCGCGTTATATCCCGCTTCTCGTCGGCGCGACGGTCTTCAGCGCGCTCTCCAATTTTCTCGGCAGCGTCTACACGGTGCGCCTCAAGAGCAGTTATCTCATGTGGACCTCGATCCTGGGCGCCGGGATGAACATCGTCCTGAACCTCCTTCTGATCCCTTCTTCGATCGGATCGCTGACCCTTGCGGGACTCGGCGCGACGGGCGCCGCGATCGCGACGGTCGCCAGTTATTTCGCGGTCTTTCTGGCGCGCGCCTTCACCGCGACGCGGCTGGTGCGCTTTGAGATGCACCCCGTCTTCCTGTCGCTCAACTGTATCCTGCTGGCGGGACAGATCGCCTCGATGACCGCCTACGACCGCCTGCCCGCGCCCTTCTGCGTCCTGCTCCCGATCGCATTCGGGCTGGCGCTCCTGATGCTCGATTTCAATATCCTTTACGTGCGCATCCACAATATCCTGGTGCGCAAGGGCATACTCAGATCCAAACTGATCGAGCACAATAAGAAAAAAGCGCCGGAGCGCGGCGCTGAAAACGACCATTCTGCCGGCGGAGAACCGTGACCGGCTGATGATAAACGATATGATTTACAGAACGGAGAATTGATATGGCACAGAATTTCAAAAAGATCGGCGTTCTCACCTCCGGCGGGGACGCGCCAGGTATGAACGCGGCGGTCAGAGCCGTCGTCCGTGAAGCGAGAGACCACGGCGTCGAAGTCGTCGCCATTTACGAGGGGTACAAGGGGCTGATCGAAGGCAACGTCAAGGTCTTCGATATGCGCGACGTTTCGAACATCATCAACCACGGCGGCACGATCCTCTATTCGGCGCGCTCGACGGAATTCAAGACCGAGGAGGGTATGCAGAAGGCGGTCGCCACCTGCCAAAAATTCGGCATCGAGGGCATCGTCTGCATCGGCGGCGACGGCACCTTCCGCGGAGCGACCGATCTTTCGCGCCGCGGGATCCCCTGCATCGGCATCCCCGGAACGATCGACAACGATATCGCCTCGACCGACTATACGATCGGCTACGATACCGCGATGAACACCGCGATCATGATGATCGACCGCCTGCGCGACACCTGCGAATCGCACTTCCGCTGCAACGTGGTGGAGATCATGGGCAGAAATTCGGGCTATATCGCCCTCAACGTCGGACTGGCGACCGGCGCGGCGCAGATCGTCGTCGCCGAGATGCCCTTCGACGAGGAGCGGATGTTCGAGGAGATCATGCTGGGCAAACGCCGCGGCAAACGCCATTACATCATCCTCGTCGCGGAGGGCGTGCAAGGCTACGCCGAAGCGCTGACCGAGCGCATCGAGAAAACGACCGGGGTCGAAAGCCGCTTCACGCGGCTCGGTCACGTCGTGCGCGGCGGTTCGCCGACCCTGCGCGACCGTGTGGTCGCGTCGCGCATGGGCATCACGGCGGTCGACCTGCTCTTAGAGGGAAAATCCAATCTCGTCATCTGTATGCACGGCGACGATATCGACGCCATGAACATCGAGTACGCCCTCACGCTCGACCATATGTACAAGGGCAAACTCAAACCGGGAGAACTCGACAAATACAGTCTTCTGGATATCCAGCACATGCGCAGCTACTGCATCAAAAAGGCGGCGGATTTCAAACGGCTCTACGATCAGGCGCTGGATATTTCCCAGTGATCTCCCCGCTCTTCATTCTTCTCTGAAAGGATCCCTCTGCCATGGTGACAACGGTATACACGGCGGGCGTGGAAGGCGTGATCGGCTTTCCCGTGAGCGTCGAATGCGCACTGCATGAAATAACGGGTGATAATTCGACGGGCTTTTTCGACGTGGTCGGACTGCCCGACAACGCCGTGAAGGAAGCCAAGGACCGCGTGCGCAACGCGATCCTCTCCTCCGGTCTCACTTTCCCCGTGAACGCGCGCATCACCGTCAACCTGGCGCCCGCGGACCGGAAGAAGGCGGGGTCGAGTTACGACCTCGCGATCCTGATGGCGATCCTGACGGCGGACAGTCAGTTGAATATGCCGCTTGACGGCTGCTGCTTCATCGGCGAACTCTCGCTCTCCGGCGCGCTGCGCGGCGTACACGGCGTACTGTCGATGGTCACGGCGGCGAAAGACGCGGGCAGAAAGGTGATCTTCGTGCCCGAAGAGAACAGGGCGGAGGCGTCCGTCGTCGAAGGCACAGACGTCTACGGCGCGGACTCCGTGGAAAAGATCATCGGGCATTTATCGGGCAGGGCGCCTCTTGAAAAAGCCGTTTTCGACCGCGAAAACTACTTCTCCTCCGTCGAAAAAGCGGCGAACGATCTTTCCGACGTCAAGGGACAGCGCATCGCCAAGCGCGCTCTGGAGATCGCGGCGGCGGGCGGGCATAACCTGCTCTTCATCGGACCTCCCGGCACAGGAAAGAGCATGCTCGCCAAATGCCTTCCGGGCATCCTGCCGCCCATGACCTTCAACGAAGCGCTCGAGAGCACGACCATCCACTCCTGCGCGGGCATCCTGCCGCCCGGTACGGCGCTGCTCTCGCACAGACCCTTCCGCTCTCCGCATCATACCATGTCGCAGGTCGCCCTGGCGGGCGGCGGCGCCGTGCCGAAGCCGGGAGAGGTCTCGCTTGCGCACAACGGCGTGCTGTTTCTCGACGAATTGCCGGAATTCCCCAAGCAGGTCACCGAGATCCTCCGTCAGCCGATGGAGGACGGACAGATCACGATCACGCGGGCGATGGGGCGCTGCACCTTCCCCACGAAGTTCATGCTGGTCTGCGCGATGAACCCCTGCCGCTGCGGGAACTACGGCAATCCGCTCAAAAAATGCACCTGCCGTCCCGACGACATCAAAAAATACATGTCCAGGATCAGCGGACCGCTGATCGACCGCATCGACATCCAGGTCGAGGTGCCGGCGCTCAGTTTTGACGACCTCTCGTCAAAGGAGCGCTGCGAGACCTCCGCGGAGGTGCGCGCACGCGTGGCGGCGGCGCGGAAGCGCGCCGAAAAACGCTGTGCGGACGGCGGCGACGGCGTCAGTTCCAACGCCGCGCTCACACCCGCGCAGGTCCGGAAATACTGTCTGCCCGACGAAGCGGGACAGACGCTGCTGCGCGCCGCGTTTGAGAACCTCGGACTGTCCGCGCGCGGGCACGACCGCATCCTGCGCGTCGCGCGCACGATCGCCGATCTCGACGGCTCGGAGAAGATCTCCGCGCCCCATATCGCGGAGGCGATCAGACTGCGGTCGCTCGACCGGAAATACTGGCAGTAACGGCGCTTCAATGCGGCGCCTCACGCACCCCCGGCGGGCGCTTTGCGCCCCGCAGATTGCGCCCGGACGGTTTCCCCCGGTTTTCCACACCCACTTGTGGAAAACCGTGTGAAGAATTTGGAAAACTCACAGAAAAAGCCGCTTTTTTCCATATTTTCGGGCGAAACGCTTGTGGAAAACCCGCGTGCGCACCCTTGAAAACCAAAGCGCGCCGTCCGCCCCCGCCGGGCGCCGCGGCGCGCAAACGAAGCCGTTTCCGGCGTACAAAAACGCCGTTTCCGGCGCGCAAACAGAACCGTTTCCGGCGCAAAAATAAAGCCGTTTCCGGCGCGCAAAAAAGGCCGTTTCCGGCGCGCCGGCGCCGGCAAAACGACCTTTTTGACGTATTATGCGCTCATTCCTTTTCCGCCGGATCGCGCGCGGCTTCCGGCGCGTCCCCTTCCGCTTTTTCCGCGGGCGCGGCGGCGCGTTTTTTTCTGCCGGTCGAACGGAAAAACGCCCCGAAGGACAACTGCGCCGTGACGATCCCGGCGAACGCCAGCAGGCATCCGACGATCTTGACGGGCGTCAGCTCGACCCGTCCTCTTTCAACGCCGAGGATGCCGAGCATCCCGCAGCCCCATTCGCAGAGCAGCGCGATGACTGACTCGAGCGACATGACGATCGTCGCGAGCGTCGGCGGCGCGTTCTGCTGCCCGTAGATCTGCAGCGTGAAGCCGACGGCGGAGCTGAACAGCCCCGCGTAGAGGATCGGGAAGCTTGCCGAGACGATCTGCGTAAAGGCGATCCCCCGGTCGAAGATCAGTGCGGCGACGCCGCTGATCGCCGCGACGACGGTGAACTGCATCGCAGAGAGCGTCATGCCGTCGACGTCCTTGAAGCGGTCGATCATTACGATGTGCGCCGCATAGGTGACGGCGCTGATCAGGATGAAGATATGGCCCCCGCCGATCGAAGACCAGCCTTTTTCGTAAATACAGATGAAATACAGTCCCGCCGCCATCAGCACGGCGCCCGCGAAAAGATTCATCTGAAGTTTTTTGCGGTAAAGGACGAAGCAGTAGAGCGGCACGAAGAACATATAAAGCGCCGTCAGGAAGCCCGCTTCCCCGGCGGTCGCCCCGCGGGCGATCCCTTCCTGCTGGAACATCGCGGCGACGGTCAGAACGGCGCCGACCGCCAGCCCGGAAATCAGATAGTGCCTGACTTTGGCTTTTTTCGTTGCGGCGTCTGCGCACACCGGCAGCTTCCCGCGCCCCTTCAGGATCGCGCCGCGCAGCGCGACGATGATCCAGAGCGCGACCGCGCCGACGAACGATCTGCACGCCAGAAACGTAAAGGTGGGCAGTTTGGACGCGCCGTCGCTCTGGATGATGAAGGTCGATCCCCAGAAAAACGAGGCGAGCAGCAGCATCAGCGTGCCCGTTAAGGATGATTTTCTTTTCATGTTTTTTACTGTTCCCTCTGAAAATGACCGGCTTTTGCCGGCAGCGCGTAAAAAAATGCGGCGTGTGTCCGCTGCCGCATCGCGCAGTTAAACGTTATGTCTATAACCATTATACTCAAAAACAACAAAAAAGCAACCCTTTTTCAAAAAAAGAGAGGCAACGTATGAACTATCCGTCCTGCATCCACACCCACACCCCCTATTGCGACGGGAAATCGACCATGCGCGAAATGATCCTGCGGGCGATCGCGCTGGGCTATGAATCGCTCGGTTTTTCGCCGCACTCTGTCCTTCCCTACGAAAACGGATGGGCGCTGACCGAAGAGAGTTATAAGGCGTACAGAGAGGAGTTTTCCCGCCTCAGGGAGGAATTCGGGGACAGGATCGGACTGTACGCGGGCATTGAACTTGACGCCGACACGCCGGTCTGTCCCGGCGGGCTGGATTACGTCATCGGCGCCGTCCACTCGCTCGAAAAAAACGGCGAGCGCTTCGCCGTCGATTACAGAAGGGATCTCTTTGCCGACGTCGCCCGAAGACTTTACGGCGGCGATTTTTACGCGCTCTGCCGCGATTATTTCGCCGCGTACGCCGAAATGGCGCTCCGTCCGGAGGTCACGGTCGCGGCGCATTTCGATCTGGTGACGAAATACAACGGGGACGGCTGTTTCTTTGACGAAAACGATCCGCGTTTCCTCTCGCCCGCCTTTGAAGCGGCCGACAGGATCCTTGAAAAACGCGGCGGCATGATCTTTGAGATCAACACCGGCGGAATGGCGCGCGCGGGCAGACCCTGCCCCTATCCCGCGCCTCCGATCCTGCGTTATCTGCACGAACGCGGCGCCTCCTTCATCATCACCTGCGACTGTCACAGCGCGCCTCTTCTGGGCGTCGGATACGACTGTGCGCTCTCGCTTCTGCGCGCGCTCGACCGTCCGCGTCTGCTCATTTTCCGCGGGGGACGTTTCGTACCGTTTTGTTAGCCGCTCATCACACCGCACAAAAGAGTTTTTCGTTTTTTGTCGGAATTGCCGATGAACTTTACGTATGAAGAATGTTGACATCGGTTTTCGATTGTGCTATAATGTACTGGCAGTATAAATTTTTTTATGGAGGTTTTACATGAAAACGTTCTGCAAGATCATGTCGTTCGTTCTGGTCGTGATCATGCTGCTCTCGTTCGCCGCGTGCACGGGAACAACGACGCCGACCCCTACGCCCGACAATAAAACTACGGAAGCGACGGCAACGCCGACGGCTCAA
>JAFTCT010000130.1 GCA_017454525.1 Clostridia bacterium | reverse complement strand
CGCGCGGAGCGCGCCCTGTAGGCGCCACCCTTTCGGAAAGGGTGGCTAAGGTGCCTTCTCCGATGGGAGAAGGTGTCGCTTGCCGACGGATGAGGCTGATGCCTTTTCGTGGGCAAAGGTGTCGGCGAAGCCGACAAAACGAACAGAGAATTACTGCTTCACCGGAACAATTACTCGTAAAGAATATAGGTTATTCACAATTGAATTGTCTGCTTCCGGATATCAGACCATATATAAAACAGACTGCAAACAACTTTTTTGAAGAAAAGAATAGAAAAAAGAGCAGGTTTTCATTACCGACGTCAGATTTATCGCAGATAATCAAGACAGAGTTTTGTCGGCGTCGCCGACACCATTGCCCAACGGTAGTGTTCAGCCTCATCCGTCGGCAAGCGCCACCTTCCCCCATCGGGGAAGGCTCCTTTGCCACCCTTTCCGAAAGGGTGGCGCCTAAAGAGGCGCTCCGCTGCTTCGCGCTCCGCGCCTTCCTTTGCGCTTCGCTTCAAGTTTTCAACCCGCCGTGAGGCGGATTTCACCGAACACGGAGTGTTCGATTTCACCGCCTGGCGGGGATTCCCGCAGGCGATTTCACCGCGGAGCGATTTCACTGCGCGCCATGCGCGCCATGCGCCATGCGCGCCATGCGCGCTATGCGCCGTGCGTTGTTTTTCTCTTGACATTCATTATTAAACGCTGTATAATAATCCCGTACCCGCGCTTGCGCGCGGAATGCTATCAAGTGTGAAGGAGAACACCGATATGAAGAGAATCCTGTCAACGCTGCTCGTACTGGTGATGCTGCTCTCCGCCCTGCCGGCGCTGTCGATCGGCGCCGACGCCGCCTCGATCGAGAAGAACGTGGCGGCGGGGAAGAGCGGACGGTCGAGCCAGAATTCAAACGTCAAGGGGCTGACCGACGGAAACTACGGCACGATCGCCGTGGATATCCCCTGGGTTTCGAACGTTTCGTCGAGCAACTGCTGGACGGAAGTCGACCTGGAGCAGGCGTACGACCTGACGGCGGTCACGCTCGTTCAGTATTACAGCGACACCCGGTATTACCACTGGGAGGCGTATGCGTCGAACGACAATACGCTGCCGCTGTCCTCCTGGACGAAGATCGCCGAAAAGAGCGACAACACGCTCAGCACCGCCAAGGGTTACAAGGCGCCCGTGACGAATGAGATCAGCGCGCGCTACGTGCGCATCTACGGCACCTACAGTTCTGCGAATATCGGTTTCCATTTCAACGAGATCGAGATCTACGCGCGCGTTCCCTTCGAGCCGCAGTCGTGGCAGTCCGGCGGCACGACATTCTCGCTTGACGAAAACGGAACGCTGACGGTTTCCGGAAACGGCGCGGCGCCCGATTTCGCGTCCGCCGCGGACCGTCCCTTCAACGCGTTCGCGTCGGTCGTCAGCAATATCGTGATCTGCGAAGGCGTGACGGTGATCGGAAAGAACTGCTTTGCGAACTGCACGGGACTGCAGACCGTGACGGTACCGGTCAGCGTCACCGCGCTTGCCGATAACGCCTTCGCGGGCAGCGCCGCGACCGCCGTGATCTATAACGGCGTCAGCACCGCCTTCCGCGCGCATCTGGCGGAATCGGGCAGCGGCAACGACGGCTTCTGGCGCGCGAAATGGGTCAACGATCCGGATTGCGAGTCAAGCGGTTATATCAACGAAAAGATCTCCTGGTCGTTTGACGGAGGACTGCTGAAGATCAACGGGTACGGAGAGATTCCCGATCTGTCGGAGGGCGTGCGCCCCTGGCAGAAGTTTTCCGGGGAAGTGAACGAGATCGTCATTTCAAACGGGATCACCTCGGTCGGCAGAACGGTCTTCTCGAATATGAAGAACGTTGAGAGCGTCACGGTCCCCGATTCGGTCACGGTCCTCTATAACGACGCTTTCGCCTACTGCGGCTCGATCGATACCGTCCGCCTCTCGGCGAATATCAGCGCGGTCTATCAGGGCGTGCTCTACCAGACGGCGGTCTCGACGATCGTCTGCGCGATCGGCTATGAGGAATTCCGCGAGCAGCTCTCGCATTTCGGCGCCTACAACGATAACTTTGAAAAAGCCGAGTGGGTCGGCACCGATCAGCCGGTCGTGAACACCAACCTCGCGAAAGGCAAGCCGGTCGAGGTGTCCGCCGGCTCCGGCGCCAAGTATATCACCGACGGCTTCAAGGGCAACAGTACCTACTGGGACGGCGGCGTGGGACCGTCGGAAGCGACCGTCGATCTCGGCGCGGGCGCTTTCATCACCTCGATCAACGTCCTGACCTATTTCGGCGACGGCAGATTCTACCGCTATGAGGTCTATACGTCTCTTGACGGCAGGAACTATACGCTTGCCGGGGAAAAGAGCAATACGACCCCGGCGAGCTCCGCGGGCGAGACCTACTATTTCGCCGAGCCGCTCAACGCCCGCTACGTGCAGATCGTCGTGACCTACAACTCCGCGAACGCCTCGGTGCATCTCTGCGAAGTGACGGTCCAGGGCGCCTTCGACCCCGACTACGTCGAGCCGGTGATCCCCGACTACGACGCCGACGACCCCGACAATATCGCTTTCGGCAAGCCGGTGCGCTCCGCGCTCTCGCACGAAAAGGCGGCGCGCGTGACCGACGGCTCCCCTGCGACCTATTTCACGGCGGCCTACTATCCGACGTACGTGGATATCGACCTGCTCGAAACTTACGATCTGTCGGAGATCACCGTTTTCTTCCCGGTCAGAAAAGACCGCTATTACTACTATACCGTTTACGGCTCGAACGACCTTGCGACCTTCGACCGGCTTTATCAGAAGCACACGAAGGAGCTCGCAGACGCCGACGGAGACCGCATCGTGCCGGACGGCGCCTCCTATCGCTTCATCCGCGTCTATATCGAATATGTTTCGGGCGCCGGCGCCGCCTACCTCTCGGAGGTGCGCGTCCACGGCGCGCCGACCGGCGCCAACGCCGCCCCTCTGCGCACCGGCAATATCGCCGAAATACTGGATATCGAGGACTTCGACGATACGGAGTACGCCGCACCGATCACCGAAGAGGAGACCTATGAGAGCGTTTACGGGATCGTCGACCGCACGGTCGGACCCGAATACCGTTCCTGGTTCACCTTTGCCCTTGCGCCCGCTTCCGACAGCGGAAACGACTATTATGCGCTGTCCATGAAGAACGGCAAGGTCCTCATTACGGCGAATACCGGCGTCTGCCTTGCGGCGGGACTCAACTACTATTATAAATACTATTGCAACGTCGAAATCTCCGAGCAGGCGCGGCAGACGAAGATGCCCGACGCCGTCGTTCCGGTCAACGGCACGGTGCGGCGCGAAACGCCCTATAAGATCCGTTACGCCTTCAACTACTGCACGCTCGACTACTCCTTCGCCTTCTACGGCGAGGAGGATTTCGTCAGGGAGAACGACTGGCTCGCGCTCAGCGGCGTCAACGTGGTCCTCGATCTCGCCGGTCAGGAGGCGGTCTGGATCCGCTTCTTACAGAATTTCGGCTACTCCTTTGACGAAGCCAAGGACTGGCTCGCGGCACCTTCCTACTACGCCTGGCAGTTCATGGATAACCTCGAGAACTACGGCGGACCCGTGCCCGACGGCTGGATCTCCGACCGTCTGAATATGGCGCGGCGCACGCAGCGCTTCAAGCGGTCGCTCGGGATGGATACCGTTCTGCAGGGCTACGCCGGCATGATCCCCACGAATTTCTCGGAGTATCAGGACGTGACGATCCTCAGGCAGGGCGGCTGGTGCGGCCTTGCGCGCCCCGATATGATCCGCACCGACGGCGTGCTCTATGACGACTACGCCGAACTCTTCTACGAGGCGCAGCGCTGGGCGCTGGGCGAGACCTCCGACTACTACGCCGTCGACCCCTTCCATGAGGGCGGTATCCGTCCTTCCGATCTTTCGGATGAGACGATCGCAAGGGAAGTGCTCTCGTCGCTTCTGTCCTACGATCCCGACGCCGTCTGGATGGTGCAGGCGTGGTGGGGCAATCCCACGAACGGCCTGCTGCGCGGCATGGGCGACTTCCGGCAGGATCACGTCATCGTTCTGGACCTGACCGCCGATAAATGGAATACCACCTCTTACGGCGGCACGACCCTTGACAGCAAGGAATTTGACGGCACCGACTGGGTGTGGTGCTTACTCAAGAACTACGGCGGCAATCCCTCTATGGACGGCAGACTCAGTACGCTTGCGACCGCCATCCCCTCCGCCTTCGCTTCCGCTGAACACATGAAGGGCATCGGTCTGATCTCCGAAGCGACGCTCGACAACCCGGTGGTCTATCAGCTGCTCTTCGATATGGCGTGGTATACCGAGGCGGTCGATCTGAACGGCTGGATCGACGACTACGTCGTCCGCCGCTACGGCGCGTCCTCCGAGAACGCGCGCGAGGCGTGGGATATCCTGCTCGCAAACGTCTACAGCCGTCAGGGAAGATCGACGCAGATCCTCGCGACGCTGCCCGAAGGCGTCGGTTATGCCTATCCCTCTCAGAATCAGCTGCGTCTTGAGCGCGCGCTGCGGCTGCTGCTTACCGATTTCGACGAGCTGTCCGGAAGCGAAGCCTACCTCTACGATCTCTCCGAACTGATGCGTCAGATCGTCAGCAATTATGCCTGCACCGCGCACAACGCGGTCTGGGACGCCTATCTTGACGAGGAGCTCGACGCCTTCATCGAGGCGAAAGAAAAGTTCCTTGCGGTCTTCGATATCTTCAACGACGTCTTGAGTACCGAGAAGGATCTGCTCGGCGGCACCTGGATCGGCAGAGCAAAGGACTGGGCTGACAAATACGACGATTTCGCAAAGGACTCGCTGCCGGTCTCCGCCAAAGCGCTGATCACTACCTGGGCGTGCGCCGCGACCGCGGGCTCGATCCCCGATTACGCCTTCCGCCACTATGAGGGCATGATGATCGACGTCTATAAAGCGCGCTGGTCGGTGTACCTTGACAAGCAGGAAGCGTATCTGCGCGACGGGACCGAAGTCGATAAACTCAATTACGGCGGCTACTTCCACGTTTACTGGGAGTGGGTGATCAATACGCCGGACTATGCGCGCGTTCCGCGTAACGATCCCGACTATATGTTCGCCCTTGCCGCAAGAGTGCTCAACGAGTGTACCGTCGAGGAGCAGTCCGAGGAGAATATCGGCAATATCGCCAAGGATAAGAAGGCCGTCGCTTCCAAAGAGGAAGCGTCGGGCGACCCGAACGGCGGTCCCGCCGCAAGCGCCGTCGACGGCAGTCTCGCGACCTACTGGGACGGCGGCAGATGCGACGCGGAGCCCACCCTCACCGTCGACCTCGGCGCCCTGTACGATATCACGAAACTGAACGTCGTCAACTACTACGACGGCAGATACTACCACTACGATCTCTATACCAGTACCGACGGCGTCAACTTCACGCTCGCCGTCCGCAAAGACTCCAACGACCCCGCCACCTCGAAGGGCGACGTCTTTGAGGTTTCGCTCACCGCGCGCTACCTGCGCGTCATCGGCCGTTACGACTCCGCCAACCCCTCCTTCCACCTGAAGGAGCTGCGCGCCTACGGGACCCTCCATTCCGGAAATCTTCCGGGCGATATCGACGGCGACGGCGTCGTGAATATCGCGGACGTCACGGCGCTGCTCGACGTCCTCGCCGGCGCGCGCCTTCCCGTGGCAGCGGTCGACGATCTGAACGGCGACAAAGAGATCACGATCGAAGACGTCACGGCGCTGCTCGATATGCTCGCCGGCACGTGACCGTCTGCGCCGACAATTCATGACCGCAAACCGGCAAACGGCTCAATGAAGCCGCTTGTCGGTTTTGCGTTCTATCCGGGGAAGTTTTTTGAGATATGAGGTTCGACCCTGGGGCGCTTTTCGGGATACAAGGTTCGGCTCGGGGGCGCTTTTCGAGAGTACGGGATACGACCGGGGCTTTTTGAGATACAAAGTACGACCCGGGGGCGCTTTTCGAGAAAAGCCGCCCCCCGGGAACCCCCGCAAAAGCTTTCCTACTGTGAAAAGGGAATAAAAAAAGACGGATTTGCCGCCCGAATGCGGCGTCCGTCTTTTTTATCGGCTCTTTGAAATATGGTATTTATCCCGCGCGGACTGCGTCTTTTGTTTTGTTGATTTTTGTTTGAAATCCACTTTACCGCGCGCGGACTGCGTCCTCCAAAAGCCGCGCGGCGGCTTTTTCCCGTCCGTCCGGAACTGTCCTGCGCCGAAACGCGTTTCGCCTCCGTACAGTTCCGTCCGCCCGGCGCGCGGGAAGAATATCTGCGAAGAGCAAAGG
>JAFTCT010000003.1 GCA_017454525.1 Clostridia bacterium | reverse complement strand
GTCTGCTCGCGCTCGTCGTGTCCGCCGCCCAGACCCGCGCCGCGGTGTCTGCCGACGGCGTCGATCTCGTCGATGAAAATGATCGCGGCGGGATTCTTGCGCGCCGTTTCAAAGAGGTCGCGCACGCGGGACGCGCCGACGCCGACGTACATCTCGACGAAATCCGAGCCGGAGATCGAGTAGAAAGGAACGCCCGCTTCACCCGCGACCGCCTTGGCAAGCAGCGTTTTGCCCGTACCGGGAGGGCCCATCAGCAGAACGCCATGGGGGATCTTCGCGCCGAGTCTGGTGAATTTTTCGGGATCGCGCAGGAATTCGACGATCTCGGTCAGTTCCTCTTTCTCCTCGTCGCAGCCCGCGACGTCTCTGAAATAGACCTTCTCCTTCTCGTTGGAGCCGAGCTTCGCGCGCGCCCTGCCGAAGCCGCGCGCGCCGTCCCTGCCCTCAGACTGTCTGCGGGCGAAGATGAAGACGGCGATCACGGCAATGATCAGAACGGCGTAGGGAATGAAGCTGACCCAGATCGGGATCGAGCGGCGCTCCTTATGATCGTAGGTGATCGGCGAGGTGCGCAGCACCTTCACCTCGTTGCCTTCGGCGTCATAATACTTGTCGTCCGTCTTTTTATAGGTATCGAGCAGCGCGACCTGTTTGTTGGTCTCCTCGACGATCGGAAGGATCTGTTCGCGGTAGGTGATCTCGGTGATCGCCGTGAATTCATAGGACAGACCCTTATCGTTCGTGACGGTCAGGGTGTCGGTATAGGTGTCCCATTCGTAGGACGCGATCTCCCCTTTTTCGAACATCGCGATCAGATCGCTCGTCTTGGGCGCTTCGCCCTTGAGCGAATTCATCACGAAGATGACGATCACGACCGTCAGAGCGATGAACGCCACGTAAAAAATGATACTCTTGAGTTTTTGCTTCATAACGCTGGCTATTCCTTTCTCAACCGTATACTTCTTCTTTGAGAACGCCGATATAGGGCAGTTCCCTGTACCGTTCGTTATAATCGAGTCCGTAGCCGATCACAAATTCGTCGGGCACGGTAAAACCGGTGTAATCGGGTGCAAAGGGCACCTTTCTGCGCGCCGGCTTGTCGAGCAGGGCGCAGGTGCGCACGTTGTTCGCCCCTCTGCCGCGCAGATAGGGCACGAGCTTGGAGAGGGTGTTCCCGCTGTCGATGATATCCTCGACGATCACGACGTCGTAGTCGGGCAGATCCTCGCGCAGCAGATCGAGCGTGATCTTCAGTTCGCCCGACGAAACGGTCGACGCGCCGTAGGAGGAGACCTTCATGAAGTCGATCTGCACGGGCGTCTGCAGTTCCTTCATCAGATCGCCCATGAAAACGACGCTCCCCTTCAATATGCCCAATAACAGCAATTCTTTTTCGCTGTTTTTCTGATCTTCGTCGATCTCGCGCGCCAGACGCCTGACCGCTTCCTTTATCTCGTCCTCGGTAATCAGCACCTTTTTGACGTCATCCTTGATGTTTTTCTTCATTCTGCGCTCCTCCGTTGACCAAACAAATATAGATTTTATCGCCGTTCGCGGATCCGCCGGCGGCTTTGGCGCGCTCTTCGCGCGGCGGACAGCCGGGGACCCACAGTACGCCCTTTTCATCGCAGAGAAGCGGGTACTCCCTGCGCGCGGCGGTGTCCTTCACGCGCACGCGGATCAGCTCCGCGACCCTGCGCGTCATCCCGCCGAAATATACGCGGTCACCCGCTTTTACGGGGCGGCAGTACATTCCGCCCTCTATCATACGCCCGTCAAGTGTCGTTTGGCTGACCGACGTGTGAAGAACGCCGTATTTCCCGGTGTATTCTTCAACCGTTCGCGCGTCGCGCGACAGAAAGAGGAACCGTTCGCCCGGAAGCGGGTTTTCACCCTCCTTTAAGAATACGGCGTATCCGGCGCGCGCCCTTTCGTCCTCCGAGAAAACAACGCCCGCGTCCTCGAGCCGCGCGGCGGTACGCCCGGGAAGGGAGACGCGTTTTCCCTTGATCCCGCTTCTGACCATGCGCACGAGCGCATTGAGGTGCGTCTCCTCGAGCTTCGGCTTCTCCTCCTCGCTCATGCCGGTGAAGTGCGCGGCGTATGCGCGCAGCAGCAGCCGCTTCAACAGCGGCGAGGGCATGGCGGACAGCGTCTTCGCGTCGGGCGCGGCGGCGGGCAGGAGACTGTACAGATACGCGTCGTCCTCGCGGCAGTTTTCAGCCGTACGGATCGCCGCGCGTTCAGACGAGGGAAAGACCCTCTTCAGCGCCGGCAGCGCCTCCCGTCTCAAAAGCGCGCGCAGATTGCCGCCCGACAGATTGGTGCTGTCGGTCACCCATTCCACGCCGCGCGCGCGCAAATACGCGGTCAGTTCATCTTTTCCGAACGTCAGCAGCGGCCGGATGATCCGCCCGTTTTTTTCCGGAATGCCCGCCATCCCCGCGGTCCCGCTCCCGCGCGCCAGCCGCAGGATCAGCGTTTCCAGTTCGTCGTCTGCCGTATGCGCCGTCGCGATCAGCCCGAGGGGGGCGGCTTCGCGCAGCGCTTTATAGCGCAGGATGCGCGCGCTCTCCTCCTCGCTTCTGCCGCTTTTTTGCGCATAAGCGGGCACGTCGGCCTTCCTCACGGTCAGAGGGACCGACAGCTTCGCGCAGAGTTCCTCGCAGAACGCCGCGTCGCGGTCCGCCTCCTCCCGGCGCAGTCCGTGGTGAACGTGGACCGCCGCGAGCGTGAGGCGCGGGTCTCTCTCCCGCATCCCCGCCGCCAGCGCCAGCAGCGCCGTCGAATCGGCGCCGCCCGAGAGCGCGACCGTCAGCCGGCGCTCCTCTCCGAGCAGCCGGGCGCAGCGGGCTTCAAATCTCTTTTCGATATCAGGACAGAATTTTTCCATTCCGCTCTTTTTCCGTTATTCGTTCTCCAGTCCCGAGAATTTGGTATACTGGCCGAACCAGCCGAGCTCGACCTTTCCCTGCGAACCGTGGCGGTTCTTGGCGATGATCACCTCGACCTTGCTCGCGCCGCTCTCCGACTCGTTCTTATAATATTCGTCCCTGTAAAGGAACATCACGACGTCCGCGTCCTGCTCGATCGAACCGGAATCGCGAAGATCCGACAGCATCGGGCGCTTGTCGGTACGGCTCTCGGGTCCGCGCGACAGCTGCGCGCAGCAGATGACCGGCACGCCCAGTTCCTTCGCCAGCAGCTTCAGACCGCGCGAGATCTCGCCCACTTCGAGCACCCTGCTGTCGAATTTGCGGTCGGACTGCATGAGCTGCAGATAGTCCACGACGACGAGCCCGACGTTTTTGACGCCGTGCAGTTTCGCGCGGATGCGCGAAACGCTGTTGCCCGCCGTGTCGTCCACGTAGATGTTGAAGCCCGACAGGTGCGCCGTCGTGTCGGCGATCTTCTTCCACTGCTCGGACGAAAGCTTGCCCGAGCGCAGCGCCAGACTGTCGACCATCGCTTCGCTTGACAGCATACGCGTGGCGAGCTGGATATTGGACATCTCGAGCGAGAAAATGCAGATCGCCTTGTCGGTCGTTTTCGCGATATTGGTCGCGATATTGAGCGCGAACGCCGTCTTGCCCATGCCGGGCCGGGCGCCGATCAGCACGAGATCGCCGCTGCCCAGTCCGACCAGCACGTTATCGAGCACGCCGAAGCCGGTCCGGCAGCCGATCTCGCCCTTGTTCTCGGCGCGCAGCTTGATCTCGTCGTAGGTCATGACCAGCACGTCGCTGATGTGCACGAACTCCCTTGAAACGTTGGCGTTCGCCAGTTCTCCGATCCGCGACTGCGCGGCGGCGAGCACGTCCTCCGCGGGCGTCTGCTCCTCGAACGCGAGATCTGTGATGTCGGTACACGCCTCGATGAGCTTGCGCAGCAGACTTTTGCTGCGCACGATCTCGGCGTAATCCTCGACGTTCGCCGCCGTCGGCACCGCCTCGGCGAGCGTTCTGACGTAGGCGGTCGTCCGCTCGCGGTCCTTCACGCCGTTCTCCACGAGGGTGTCGATCAGCGTGACCGGATCGATCTGTTTGTTCTTCAGAAAGAGACTGTGCATGGCAAGGAAGATGTCGCGGTGTTCCTCGACGTAGAAGTCCTGATGATTGATCTTCTTCACGACCGCGTTGACGCATTCCGGGTCGATGAGAATCGATCCGAGCACCGACTGCTCCGCGTCGAGATTATAGGGCATCCTGCGCATCTGTCCGAAATCGATATCCGCCATGGCTCTCTTCTCCTTTCCCTGTTTTGCCGCGTCCCGCGGCGAAAAATACCGTCGTTTCGCCGCGGACGGGCGAAAGATCATTTCTTCGGTTCAACGAGCACGGCGAGCTTCGCCTGTACGCCCGGATAAACGCGGACCACCGCTTCGTAGCGGCCGCAAGCCTTCACCGCGTCCATTTCGACCTTCTTCTTATCGATCTCCACGCCGTGCCTGCCCGCCAGCTCCTCCGCGACGTCCTTCCCGGAGACCGAGCCGTACGCCTTGCCGTCGGCGCCGATCTGCACGTGCAGCACCACCGTCAGCGTTTCGAGCTTCTCCTTGAGCGCCAGCGCTTCCTTTTTCGCCTGCTCCTCCTTGAAGCGTCTCGATTCCTCTCTGTTCCTGATATCGGTCATCGACGCGGCGTCCGCTTTCTTTGCGAGCTTGCGCGGGATGAGATAGTTGCGCGCGAAGCCGTCCGAAACGTCGATCAGATCGCCCTTTTTGCCCTGATCCTTCACGTCCTGAAGCAGAATCACTTTCATTTTTTCTTCTCCTTTCGTTGTGCGGCGCAAACGCCTTCGCCCTCACGCCTTATCGTCATCCTTCGGATCCTTCTCGTTTTCTTTATCTTTATCCTTATCTTTATCTTTCTCTTTATCCTTCTCTTTGCTCTTATCCCTGCCGTCCTTGTCCGCGGCGTCCGCCTCGTAGAGGTCGATCTCCTCGCGCAGCTGGGTCAGCACCGTCGTCAGAGCCGTCGCCCTGACCTCCGCCGCCGCCGCGTCGAACCGCCCGCCGCCGTTCATGCGCTCGAGGATCAGCTGGACGTTGATCTTGCCGTTCGATCTTCCCGAGACCCGCACGGCGTCGCCGATCTGACAGACCGCAAAGGAGGCGCACACGCCCTCGACCGACAGGAGCCGGTCCGCCGCCTTCGCGGCGGCGATGCGGTTGGAGGGATCGTCGTCGGTGTTCTCGTTGACGGCGATCGCATACTTTTCCCTGTAGACCATCACCTTTGCGCCGAAGCCCGCTTCCCTGCGGTAATCCTCATAATCGGTGACGAAGAGCTGCTGCACCTCCGAGGGATCCGCGCCCTCGTTCTTGAGGTACTGGGCGGCGCCGAAGGTCTTGGCGCCGGTGTTGATCTCATATTTCTTGGTATCGAGCACGATCCCCGCCAGCATCAGTTCCGCCTCGTCGCGGTCGAGCGCGCCGCTTTTCATGCACTGCTCGAGCATATCGGCGATCAGCTCGCACGCCGAGGACGACGAGGGATCGATATACGCCATTTCGGGGCGGTTGACGAATTCCCCGGTCTTCCGGTGGTGGTCGATACAGACGATCTTCGACGCCCGCTCCGCCAGATCCGGCGCCTCGAACTGCGCGGGATTGTTCACGTCGCAGATGATCAGCAGCGTGCGGTTGATGTCGAGCAGGTCCTGCGCCTCCGCCGCGTCGATGAAGGTGTCCTTCGTGATGAAGGGGATCTTCGCCGCTTTCTCAAAGCATTTCTTCAGGTTGGGATCGCGCTTGTTGCAGACGATGTTGAAGGGCACGCCCGACAGCACGCAGAAGTGCGCGGCGCCGATACAGGCGCCGAAAGCGTCGAAATCGGCGAAGCGGTGTCCCATGATCAGGACGTTGCTCGACGAGCAGATCAGATCGGTGAGCTGCGTGCCCATCACGCGCGCTCTGATCTTGGTCTTCTTCTGCACGGTCCTGGTCGTGCCGCCGAAGATGTCCATGCCGTCCTTGTGGCGGACGACCGCCTGTCCGCCGCCGCGCTGCAGCGCCGTTTCGAGCGCGTCGACCGACGCGTCGGAGCGCTCGCGCAGAGAGCCCTCGATCCTTGCGATACCGATCGAGACCGTCACCGGGATGAAGCTGTCGCCCAGCCGGATCTCACGGATGCGGTCGAGAATGTCGAATTTGCTTTCGATCATCCGGTCGAGCGCGCCGCTCGAGATGAACATCTGATATTTGTCGCGGTCGTATTCGCGGATGACGCCGCCGTATTCCTTCGCCCACGCCTGCATCGACTCGTCGATCATCGACGCGACGGTACGGTAGTTGCCCTCCGCGAGGTGCAGGATGTCGTCCAGATTGTCGATAACGATATAGCAGAACAGCGGCTGCTCGTTCTTATATTTCTCTTCAAGTTCCGTGAGCTCCGAGAGGTCCTGCCACACGGTGATATAGTTGAAGCGGTCCTCGACCTTGATCTTGTAGCAGCGCACGCGGTAGGTCGGGGCGCCCTCCTCTTTTCCGATCGAGGCGATCGTTCCGTCGACAAAGTGGTCGGGTGACTCAAGCAGGTCCTGCTGCGGCTTGATGAAAGCGTCGGCGCTCATGCCCTCCACGTCCTTGCCGCCGTACTGTCTGGCGAACGCCTTGTTGACCCAGAGGATCTTCTTGTCTTCGGTACAGACCATCACCGGCTGCTCGAGTTTGGTCAGCAGCGCGTAGGTCGGGTCGGTCGCGTTCTCGATGAACCCGCCCTTGTAGCGGTCGTAGATGAGAAAGACGATCATCGTTCCCAGGATCAGCAGGCAGAAATAGAGCACCAGCAGGAAAACGGCGCTCTCCGCCTTCGTGGAGGCGTTTCCGCCGAAGATCAGATAACTGACGATCGTGACGATGCCCGCCGCGAAGAAGACGACCGACAGCGGCGTCAGGATCCTTTTCATTTTTGTGAAGAATGAACGCATAACGTGTTCCTTTCCGGGGAGATTGTCAGAATATGCCCGGTTCCTCCGGGGAGAGACGGCGCGCGGCCGGAATGCCGGCGCGGTGCCGCCGGATCAGTTCATCCCGTCGTTTTCGGCGCGCTCCTTCAGCGCCCTCATTTTGCGCGACAGATTGCCGTAGGCGCCGACGAGCGAGAGCATCATGACCGGCTGCAGGACGGTCAGAACGACCGTGACCGCCGTGAGGACCGGATGCGCGCGCGCCTTCGTGCGCAGATCCCATAGGATGCGCACGCCGAGCGCGATCATCACCGGCAGATAGACGATGCGCAGATTGATGACGGAAACGCCGAACGCGCCCGAGGTCCAGACCGAGAAGAAGAGCGTCGAGAGAAAGGTCGCGATCACAAAAATCACCGAGGCGAAGCCCGAGACCGTCAGTTCCCTCTTCTCCGCGGGACGCTTCGGGGAGGCGAAGAGGTCGGCGAGCGTCGCCGTCAAAAACGCGGAGACGTTGATCACCGCCGTCAGAACGCCGAAGAGGACCTTCATCGCGCCCGTAAAGAGCAGCGCGTAGCGCGTTTCGAAATATGCCGTCACCGAGCCCGCCTCGGCGAGTCCGGCTTCGTTTGCGAGCATCCGCGCCGCAGCCGAGCCCTCCCCGCCGGCAAGCCGGACGATCAGGTTCCCGACCGCCCTCCCGCAGACCGACAGGCGCTCTTCGACCGCCGCGATGAAGCGGGCGGCATTGCGCGCCTCGCCCGCGTGACCCTCCTGCGCCCTGAAAAAGAAGACGAGCAGCGAGAAGAGCAGCGCGCCGGCGGCCGCGCGCACGATGCACTGCGTTTTTCCCCGCCCGGCGTCCCTGCCGGTACCGGAAAGCGCCGCCATGACGACGAAGGTCACCGCCATGAAGGAGGAAATGAACGAGGGTCCGTCGGCAAAAAGCAGCGAGACCGCGCACGCGGCGCAGTACGCGGGGATCACCGCGACAACGAAGGCGACCGTGCGGGCGCGCTCGGAAAAAGCGAGCAGGAATCCCGCGGCAGCGCCCTGCGCGAGAAAGAACAGCAAAAAGAGGAGCGGCGCGTACACGGTAAAGACCGCGGTGCCCCCGACGTCCCTCCAGAACAGGCGGTACGCGGCGTGCAGAGGGAACGCCGACAGGCACGCCGCGAGGACCGACAGGGCAAAAAAGCCGTATGCGCGCCCGCGATCCCGCTTTCCGGCGGGCGCCGGCGCGGGTGTTTCTGTTGAAGCCGTGATCTTTTCCCGCATAGCCGGTCCTTTCCGCGCCCGAAGGGCGATTTTTCACAGTTGACACTAACGCAGAGTACAGTATAACACATTTTTTCTCAAAAGTAAAGTTTTTCTTGCCAAAAAGTTTTTTTAGTAGTATAATAATAAAAAAAGAGGCGCCCGCCTTCCTCCCCGGGGACCGCCGGGGGGCGGGACGCCGCACGGAGGACGCCGCCATGAGCTTCATCCTGCACGAACGCGCGGGGATCCGTTTCTATACTTCCACCGTTCTTCCCTGCCCGCACGCCTTCTCGACGCGCGTCGGCGGCGTCAGCACCCTGCCGCACCTCTCCGGACTCAACCTCGGCAGGAACCGCGGGGACGCGCCGGGAAACCCGGAAAAAAATCTCTCCCTCTTCCTTGACGCCGCCGGACTCCCGCCCCGCGCCGTACAGGCAAAGCAGATCCACTCGGATATTCTCGCCTACGCAAACGGCGCCTCCGACCCGGACGGCGTCCGGGAACTGGACGGCTTCTATACCGACCTTGCGGGCGTCACCCTGCTCGTCAAGGTCGCCGACTGTCTGCCGATCCTGCTCTGCGACCGGGAGAGCGGCGCCGTCGCGGCTGTGCACGCCGGCTGGCGGGGGAGCGCGAAGCGCATCGCGGCAAAGGGCGTGGAGGCGCTCGTATCGCTCGGCGCAAAACGCGAACGCATCGCCGCGGCGATCGGTCCCTCGATCGGAAAATGCTGCTTTGAGGTCAGGGACGACTTTATCGCGGCGTTCCTTTCCGAAGCGGGCGCGCACGCCGGCAGGTATATCGAAACGCGCGGCGGAAGAACGTACGCCGACCTTCAGAGCTTCAACCGCGACGTCCTGACCGGGGCGGGCGTGCCCGAAGACGCGATCGACGTTTCGCCCGAATGCACCTGCTGCCGTCCCGATCTCTTCTTCTCGCACCGCTATACCGGCGGTCTGCGCGGCACGATGGGCGCAGCGATCGCCAAAAGATCATAGAAAGCGCTTCTTCGGCATATACTTCCGGCAGGAACTACCCGCCGGAGGAACACCATGACCCGAAAGATCGCCCTGCTGCTTCTGATCCCCTTCTTTGCCGCGACGCTCGCCGGATGCGCGTCCGCGCCGACACCGACTCTGCCCGCGTCCCCCTTCGAAGCCGAGGTCGCCGTTGCCGGCGGCGGGGCGCGCGGCACCTTCCGCCTGAAAACCGGGGAGGACCGGACGGTCACGCTCACAAGCGGCGAGGGGACCGTCTATTCCTACGGTGAAAGCGGCGCCTTCGTGCGCGCGGGCGGGCTGACCCTGCCGCTGTCGCCGGCGCTCCTGCCCGACAGAGGGCTTCTCGGCGCGGCGCTCTTCCCGCGGGACGACGCGGCGCCGCTCAGGGGCAGCGCGACGGTAAACGGAAAAAAATACGTTTCGCTCACCTACGTCGGAAAAGAAGGCAATTTCGTCTGCCTGTTTGACGAAACGGGTACGCTTGCGCGCATCGACCGCGAGGGCAGCCCGGAATACACGTTCGAATTCACGTTCGGAATAAATTCGGAATAAAAGAAAAGGATCCTGTATGAAAAAAACGATCGCGCTGATCATCGCGGCGCTCCTGCTGCTGGTCTCCTGCGCGCCGGCGCTGCCGCCTGCGACAGAGACCGGCGGCACGGCGGAAGCCGGCTCGCCGACCGTGCCCGCGCCGACGCCGACGCCCACGCCGACACCGACTCTGCCCGCGTCCCCCTTCGAAGCCG
>JAFTCT010000129.1 GCA_017454525.1 Clostridia bacterium | reverse complement strand
TTCCCGCGCGCCGGGCGGGCGGGGATATTCCGGGGCAAGCCGGAGGTTTGGAACGGGATATCCCCGATCCGGTCGGGAAAAAGCCGCAGGGCGGCTTTTGGAGGACGCAGTCCGCGCGGGGTAAATCGCATTTCTATTCAAAACATAACAAAAAAGACGGACGCCGCATTCGGGCGGCAAATCCGTCTTTTTTCATTCCTTTCCACAGTAGGAAAGCTTTTGCGGGGGTTCGGGGGCAGCTTTCTCGAAAAGCGCCCCCGGGTCGTACTTTGAATCTCAAAAAAGCGTCCCCGGGTCGTACTTTGTATCTCAAAACCCCCGGTCGTATCCCGTACTCCCGAAAAGCACCCCGGGTCGTTCTCTCCGAGTCAAACCTTGTAACCCGAAAAGCGCTCCCGGGTCGTACTCCGTTCTCCCGAAAAGCCCGTGATCATTTTGCGCAACGCATATTCGGTTTACGTTTTTCGTTTTTCAGCCCTTGTGTTTCCGGACGAATTCCTCGTCCTGTTCTCCGATCGGTCTTTGAACTCTGCAGGGGTTCCCGAAGGCGACGACGTTTGAGGGGATATCGCGGGTGACGACGCTGCCGGCGCCGATGACGGTGTTGTCGCCGATCGTGACGCCCGGCAGGATGACGGCGCCCGCGCCGATCCAGCAGTTGCGTCCGATATGCACCGGCAGATTGTATTCATATTGCTGCAGGCGCGGTTCGGGCAGGACCGGGTGCGACGCGGTGGTGACCGTGACGCGGGGGGCGAACATCGTATGGTCGCCGACGGTGATATAGGTGTCGTCCACCAGCGTCAGCCCGAAGTTGGCGTAGATCTCGCGCCCGAACGTGACGTGCGCGCCGCCCCAGTTGGCGTAAAAGGGCGGTTCGATATAGCATCCCTCGCCGATCTCCATGAACATTTCCTTGAGGAGGGCGTCGCGTTTCCCGCGCTCGTGCGGGCGGGTGGCGTTATAGTCGTAAAGTTTCTCGAGGCAGTCAAGTTGTTTTTTCTGGATCTCCGGATCGCCCGGCAGATAGAGCGTTCCGGAATGCAGTTTCTCATATTCGGTCATATTCCGTTCCTTTACAGCCACGCGTGCGTACGCAGATTGCCGAGGATGACGGCGTATCCTTCGGCGCTGATATGCAGTCCGTCGCCGTTGCCGTATTCGGGCTTCATCCAGCCGTCCTCGCCGAGCAGCGGCGTATAGGCGTCGACGTAGCGCACGTTCTTTCCGGCGAGATAGTATTCCTTGACCATTTCGGCGATCCAGCGGTTGGTCTCCTCGACGCCGGGATAATCCTTGCCGTTTTTTGTCTGCGGCTTGTTGGTGATCGTCGTATAATCGCCCGCCGCGGTCTTGCGCTCCTCGCCCACGGGGAAGATCGACTGGACGATGATCTTAGTGTCGGGCGAAACGCGCAGGATGCCGTCGATCAGCCAGCGGTAGAGCGGCAGGAACTGATCCTTTTTCAGCGCCTGCGAGACGCCGCCGGTCACGCCGAGCGTGACGACGAGATATTTCGGCTTGTCCTTTTCGGCGGCGGCGAGGATCGTCATCGGCACGCCCTTGTCAACGGCGGGATCCTTGACGTCCTTCGGATAGAAGATCTCGACGTCCTCGACGTAGAGAAAGGTGATCGTATTCCCGACGGCGCCCCGCCAGACCTGTCTTGTGGCGTCGCCTCCCGGCAGGACCTTGTAGGCGATCATGCCGGCGGTCGTCGAGTCCCCTAAAAAGGTCAATTCGTTCTGATACGCCATGCCCGCGTCGGCGGTCTCTGGAAGAAGCCAGCCGTCTTCGTCAAAAGGCGTGGGCGTGGGGGTCGGCGTCGGCGTAGGCGTCGGCGTCGGCGTGGGCGTGGGCGTGGGCGAAGGCGTCGGCGTGGGCGTCGGCGTGGAGGTCGGCGCGGACTGTGAAGCCGTTTCGGACGGCGTGGGCGCCGGAACGGTCTCTGTCGGCGGGGACGTTTTGGAGGGTGTGCTCTCTGTTTGTCCCGCGGGCGAAGTGAGATCGGTTTCCGGCGCGGAAGAGACCGTCCCGGAGGATTTTGCGGTCGGGTCGACCGGCGTCGTGCCGGCGCAGGAGCAGAGAAAGGCACAGAGGAGGGCGGTCAGAAGGACCGTCGCAAGGATCATCGGCGTTCTTTTCATAATTCTGCCTTTCATTCGGTTTGAGGCGACGGCGTCGGACCGTCGAGAGGTTTGATCAGTTTCTTATAGGCGCGCAGGAAGAGGTAGGCGCTGATGCACAGCGCGATGAATTCGGCGATCGGGAACGCCCAGAAGATCCCGACGAGCCCGAAGAGTTTTGCGAACAGATAGGAGAGCGGGAGGATCACGGCGATCTGCCGCACGAGCGAAATGACGAGACTCGGCATCCCCATGCCCAGCGCCTGCAGCGAGGAGATCGTGATGACGCACACCCCCGCGAAGAGGAAGCACATACTGATGATGCGCATGGCGGGCACGCCGTAGCGGAGGATCTCTTCGCGCAGGTCGTCGTTCTGTCTTTCGGGCGCGTCGATCCCGGCGCCGTCCTTTGTCTGCGTCTCCGCTTCCGCCGTCGTTTCCACGGCGGTTTCGGGCGCGGCGGGCGCCTGATAGAACGCCTTGAGCAGCGCGCCGGAGGCGAACTGGAAGACGGCAAAGCCGATGAGCATATAGACCATCGCCGCGGTCACGGCGTAGCGCACCGTCTTCATGATGCGTTTTCTGGAGCGCGCGCCGTAGTTATAGGCGACGATGGGGATCATGCCGTTGTTCATGCCGAACACCGGCATGAAGATGAAGGACTGCAGTTTGAAGTATACCCCGTAAACCGAGACGCCGATCAGCCGTTTGGCGGCGAGCGCCGCCGCTTCGGCTGCCGACAGCCCTTTTTCGGCGACGTAGGTGATCTGTTCTCCGAGCGTCAGGATCTTATTGAGCGCGACGGTGAGGAAGGAACCGACCGCCGCCATGAAGATCGAGGGCAGACCGACCGCGTAGATCTTCTTTATGATCGTCCGGTCGGGGCGCAGGGCGCGGAAGGAGAATTCGATCTCCTTATTGTATTTCAGATTGGCGAACAGACCGAAGCCGGCGGCGACGAACTGTCCGATGACCGTGGCGATCGCGGCGCCGCGGGGGCCGAGCCCGAGTCCGAAGGGCATGGTGACGCCGAAGAGCTGCTCCCCCGGAGAGAGAATGAAGATCGGGTCCAAAAGAATATTGACCAGCGCGCCGGTCCCCTGGGAATACATTGAGTATTTCGCTTTGCCGGTCGACTGCAGAAGGCGCTCGAAGGTGACCTGGAAGAAGAGCCCGGCGGACGCCGCGGTGACGACCGTCAGGTAATCGACGCCGTAGGAATAGGTCAGCGAGCCGGGCTGCGCGTCGGTGAGGAAGGTGAAATAGGGGCGCACTAAGAACAGCCCGATGAGCACGAAGGCGATATTGGTCAGAAAGATCACGAACAGACCGTTGCCCGCCGCGGCGTTGACCGCTTTCCGGTCCTTCTGCCCGAGGGAGCGCGAAAGGTAACTGTTGATGCCGACGCCCGTGCCGGTCGCAAAAGCGATCATCAGGTTCTGCATCGGGAAACTCAGCGACAGAGCCGTCACGCCGTAACTTGAATAGCCGGCGACCACGAGGCTGTCGAAGATGTTGTACAGCGCCTGCACGAGCATCGAGATCACCATCGGCATCGCCATGGTGAACAGCAGTTTTCCTTCGGGCATCGTGCCCATGATATTCTCTTTTTTGACCGTGAGGTCGGCGGAAGTCTTGTCCATTGTTCCAAAAAAAGAAAGGGCGCGCCGCCGCGCCCGAAGCGCGGACGGGAGGCGGCCCCTTCGGTATTCTCCGATTTATTGCGGCTTTTTGCCGGAAGAGCGCGGATTGACGATCGCGCGCCAGTCAAGGTCGCCGCGTTCAAGCGCCATGACCAGCACCTCCGCCGTCGCGATATTGGTCGCCACGGGGATGTTGTAGATATCGCAGTTGCGCAGCAGGACCGTGTCTCGCTCATCCTGCGGCTCGTCCGCCGTGTCCCTGAAATAGAGCAGCAGATCGATCTCGTTATAGCAGATGCGCGAGGAGACCTGTTCCATGCCGCCCAGCGATCCCGCCAGCAGGTTCTCGATCTCAAGACCGGTGGCGGCGGATATATACTTGGCGGTCTTATGCGTCGCGCAGAGGTGATGCTTCGAAAGGATGCCGCAGTAGGCGATGCAGAATTCGACCATCAGTTCTTTTTTCTTATCGTCGGCGATCAGTGCGATTTCCATAGTATTCTCCATCAGAATGCCAAAATCATACGAATGTATTATAGCGCAAAACCGCGCTTTTGTCAAGATGAACGCGCAGGAAGACGGTTTGTGATTATGCACAAAAAACAGAGGGACGCTTTGAGAAAAGCGACGAAAAAAGAGCACGGGGGTTGCATTATCCGCAAAAAAGTTTTATACTGGACAAGGCGAAATACGTTTTTTGAAAGGAAAAGCCATGAAGAAGATCTGCTCACTGATTTTAGTACTGCTCATGCTCCTGCCCGTCGCCGCCTGCGCCGGAACGACAGAGCCGACGCCGACTGCGACCGAAGCGTCGCGCTCAACGGCGGCGCCCCCGCCGACGCCGACGCCGACGCCGACCCCGACGCCGACACCCACGGAGGAACCGACGCCCACCCCGACGCCGACCCCGACGCCGACGCCCACGCCCACGCCGACCCCCACGGAGGAACCGACGCCCACCAAAGAGCCGACGCCCACCCCGACCGGAACGCCGACGCCCGACTACGTGCCGATCCCCGGTCATATCCCGACCGAGGAGGATCTGGGCGTTCTGCCCGTCGGATCGTATACGGTGACAAGCAAAACGACCGGGCAGAAGATTAGTTACCTGAAGGCGAACAAGAGCGCCATCCGCCATATCGAGGCGACGCTCGACGGGGAGCTGAACGAGTTGATGATCGTTTATCAGACCTGCGACGCGCATCCCTATTACCTGATCTTTGCCGGCTCGGATTATATGCACGTTCTTGCGACCCCGCTGCAGGGCGAGAACAATAGCGACAGCGACAGGAACTACATCTGTGACGGCGTGGAACTGATCTTCCGCGGCAAGCACTACAAGAGCGGAAACAACGACCACTACGACGACAAGTTTCCGGTCATGCAGTGGGAACTGCTGAAAAACGAAGACGGCTCTTACAGTTTCCGCAGCCGCTGCACCGACGTCTATGACGAAAACGGAAGGACTGCCGGTCAGACCGAATACTATCTGGCGATCATCGACGGAAAGATCGTCGCCGCGACCGAGGAAAAGGCGGGCGGGATCCAGAGTTTCGATCTTGAACTCAAGCAGCGCGGCGGATGCGACGCCTTCCAGCAGTTCATCAGCGAGAACGGACACGTGACGGTGCGCGTCGCCGCCAATACCATCAAAACGAAGCTGTCCTCCGAGCAGTTCCAGCTCTGGGCGAACAATCTCGGGCTCGCCTATATGGGCTACTGGGAACTGACCTCCTACCGCGCGCATCATCACATCATCGTGAAGGCGTACGAGCAGGCGTACGTGCCCGGATACGTCTGGAACGTCAAGGATCCTTACTACAACGTCATCACGCTCAACCGCAATTTCATGAACGGCGACCTCCAGAAGATGTACAAGCGCTCGCTCGAGGGCGTTGTCGACTGGAACTTCTGCGCGCTGCATGAAATGGGGCACATGTTCGACAATCAGCAGCCCTGGTATTTCGAAGCGGAAATGATGACCGACTTCAAGATCGCCTACGTTCTCCAGAAATACGGCGGATGCGCCGCGCCCTCCGAGCACGAATGGGACGAATGGTTCTACGCCGACGGTCTTCCGGGACACCGCCAGATCGAAGAGTGCTATCTGGCGCGCGCCGACAAGCAGCAGCCGATCGCAAAAAGTCTGGTCTACAACGCGTACGGCGCGGCGCTGAAATTCGTGGAGATCCAGCGCGGGATCGACGACGAAAACTGGACGGTCATGAAGCAGGTCTACAGGGAACTGCATGAAAGAGGTCTGGAGACCTGGGACCGCGGCATCATGTTCAAGGACCTGATCGACAAAATGAGCGCCGTATCGGGCAGGAATATCCGCGAATTCTTCACCGACGTCGAGTGGAACGTCTATCTGGTGAAGACCTACGACGATTACGGCGTATGGCTGACCGATCCCTCGAACAACGCGCGCTGCGCGGCGCTGACGATGACGGTCTCGGTCGGCGAGGATCTCGGGAACATCGCTTCGACCTATAAAGGAACGCTTTCCTATTCGTCAAGCGATCCCTCGGTCGCGACCGTCAGCGAAAACGGCTCGGTCGCCCTCCTTTCGGCGGGCAAAGCCGTCATTACCGTGCGTGAGGAGCAGGGCGGCGCCGAAGCGGTCCTGACGCTGCACGTAAGATAAAAAGGTCGTTTCGCCCGACGGCGAAACCGCAATACAGGGGTGCTTCATTTGGCGCAGCTGCGCAAAATGAAGCACCCCTTCTCAATGACCGTCTCCAGTATTTCCCACCGCCTCCGCCCGGCTGATCCTGCATAAATCCGCCGCGTTTCCGTCCATACTCCTTTTTGAAAAGCAAGTGCCTTCGAGCAAAAAGGAGAAAGCGGTTTGTACTATTCAAAAGTGGATCTTTGCGGGATCGACGCGTCGTCGCTCAAGACCATTGACGCCGACGTGAAGGAGGAACTGTTAAAGAAGGCGGCAAAGGGCGATATGGACGCGAGAAAGGAACTGATCGACGGCAATCTGCGCCTGGTCCTGTCGATCGTCGGGCGTTTTGCGGGGCGCGGGCATCCGATGGACGACCTTTTTCAGGTGGGCTGCATCGGGCTCATCAAAGCGGTGGACAATTTCAACACCGAACTCGACGTCAAGTTCTCGACCTACGCCGTGCCGATGATCATCGGCGAGGTGCGGCGCTATCTGCGCGACAACAATTCCATCCGCGTTTCGCGCTCGATGCGCGATCTCGCCTATAAAGCGCTTCAGGAGCGCGACAGACTGTCGAAAAAACTGGGGCGCGAGCCGTCGGTCGAGGAGATCGCGGCGGCGCTGAACGCGGCGGACCCCGACAATCCGCACGAAAAGGAGGAGATCATGGCGGCGCTGGACGCGATCGCGGCGCCGGTATCGCTCTTCGATCCGGTTTACTGCGACAGCGGCTCGGGCGACGCCGTCTACCTGATGGACCAGCTCTGCGACCGCAGTGAAAACGACGACAAGTGGGTCGAATCGATCGCCCTGCGCGACGCTCTTTCCCACCTTTCGGGGCGGGAAGGGAAGATCGTGCGCATGCGCTTCTTCGAGGGGAGGACGCAGATGGAGATCGCGCGCGAGATCGGCATTTCGCAGGCGCAGGTCTCGCGTCTGGAAAAGAACGCGCTGTCAAAAATCAAAAAATACTTTTAGTTTCTTCTGCGCTCTTTACAAACCGGTCAAAATATGGTATAATCCCGGTAACAGAAACGCGGCGGCGCGCCGCCGCGGGGAGGTATCGGTATGTATGAGCAGATCCTTGCGATCTTATCCGAAAAGTTGAACGTGGATCCCGCGCAGATCCGCGAAGACAGCGACATCGTTGAAGAACTGGACGGCGATTCGATCGAGATCGTGGAGATCGTGATGGCGCTGGAGGAGACGTTTTCGATCTCGGTCCCCGACGAGGACATCGCCTCCGTCAGAACGCCGAAAGAGATCTTTGATTACGTCGCCGCGCACGTGAAGCGCTGATTATTCCGCGGGCGGGAAGCCGTTCTGCGCGTATGCGCCGGACGGTCACCGCCCGGGTCTGACCGACCCTCGGGAAAGGAACGGACATGGTCGACCTTCTTGAACTACATAAATATTTTCTCCTTCCGCATTTTAAGGAAGGGTGCGCCGCCGCCGATTTCACGATGGGCAACGGCAACGACACCCTGTGGCTGTCGCGCATGATGGAGGGAAAGGGAAGGGTCTACGCCTTCGACGTGCAGCTGCAGGCGCTGAAGAACACCTGCGCGCGCCTGAAAAGCGAGGACGCCGGACACAACTGCACGCTGATCTTAGACAGCCACAGCAACGTGAAGCGGTACGTGAAGGAGCCGCTCTGCGTCGGGATGTTCAATCTCGGCTATCTGCCGGGCGGCAACAAACTGCGCACCACCCTGCGCCCCACCACCGAAAAGGCGGTGCGCGACGCAATGGACCTGCTCTGTCCCGACGGCGCGCTGCTCGTCGCCGTTTATCCCGGTCACGAGGAGGGACGGATGGAGGGCGAGATGCTCCGCGCGTTCCTGTCGGAATACAGCCGGTACAAGTTCGGCGTTTCCGAATTCCGCATCATCAATTCGCCCGACTCGCCCTTCTTTTTCCTTATCGAAAAGTCGGCGAGGGCTTGAAAAGGAGGAGCGCATGAAGATCCTGTTTCTCGACAGACCCGCCTGCAAGGACGATATTTCCTACGGGGAACTCTTTTCTTTCGGAGAGGTTTTTGACGCGGGCATGGTAAAAACGGAGGAGCGCTTCCTTGAGATCCTCGACGAAACGGAGTATTCCTCCTGCGAGGTGCTTTTCTGCAACAAGGCGCCCGTCACGGCGCGCGTCATGGAAAAAATGCCGCGCTTACGCTACGTCGGCGTATTTGCGACGGGATACAACAATATCGACGTCGGCGAGGCGCACGCGCGCGGGATCACCGTGACGAACGTTCCCGGCTATTCGACCGACGCCGTTGCGCAGTTGGTCTTCGCCCTGATCCTGGAGATTTCGGTCAATACCGGAAAGTATACGGAGGATACGCGAAGAGGAGACTGGACGCGCTATCCGATCTTTTCGATGCTCACGCACGATATCGTCGAGCTGCGCGGAAAAACGCTGGGCGTGCTGGGATACGGCAATATCGGGAAAAAAGTCGCCGCCATTGGGAACGCCTTCGGGATGCGGGTGATCGTCTGCACGCGCACCGAACGTCCCGGGTGCCCCTACCCCTACGTCTCGCGCGACGAACTGCTTCGCGAGAGCGACTATCTTTCGCTCAACGCGCCCTTAAACGAAGGCACGGCGCGCTTTATTGACGATAGATCGCTTGAGAAAATGAAAAAGAGCGCCGTGCTCATCAACACCGCCCGCGGAGGACTGGTCGACGAGGAGGCGCTGGCGCGGGCGCTGAAAAGCGGCGCGCTGCGCGCGGCGGGACTGGACGTTCTGAACAAGGAACCGATGTCGCCCGACTGTCCGCTTCTGGGGCTTCCGAACTGCTTCATCACGCCGCATATCGGCTGGGCGCCCTACGAAACGAGACAGCGCCTGGTGAAGACCGTCGCGGAAAACCTGCGCGCCTTCCTTGCCGGAACGCCGGTCAATACGGTCTGAATTTGTCCAAATAAACGCTGTACATAAGAGGTGCACAATGAAACTCAACTACAAACGCACGGTTTTAGTCGGCTTCGCCTTCTTCCTCATCTGCCACTTCTGGCAGGCGTACGACACCTACATTCCGAAGATCCTGACCGACAAGTTCGGGATGTCGCAGACCTGGTCGGGCGTGATCATGGCGCTCGACAACATTTTAGCCCTCTTCCTGCTGCCGCTCTTCGGCGCGCTTTCCGACAAGTGCAGAAGCAAACGCGGCAAGCGCACGCCCTTCATCATCATCGGCACGCTGGTCGCCTGCTGCGCGGTCCTGCTGCTCGCCGGCGCCGACGCGATGCAGACGGCGAAGGTGCAGTCGGTCGATCCCTTCCGCGATAAGGAAGCGGCGCTCGAGACCCTCTGGGAAGCCGATCCCGTGATCCAGTACAGGAATACCGGCGAGAAAAAGGCGCTCAGCGATATCTACACGCACGATGAATTCGTGAAGGTCGAACTGACCGACGCCGAGGGCAATCCGACGTCCGATTACGACCATATCGTGCGGGCGCGTCAGGCGTACGCCGCGGAGCAGACGCGAAAATCGCCGCTTGTCCTCGTGATGTTCATCGCGGTGCTCCTCATCCTTCTGGTCGCCATGGGCTTCTTCCGTTCGCCCGCGGTCGCGCTGATGCCCGACGTCACGCCGAAGCCCCTGCGCTCCAAAGCCAATGCGATCATCAATCTGATGGGCGCGGCGGGCGGCATCCTCATCCTGGTGTTCGGGATCCTGCTGGGCACCGGCAAAATTCAGAAATCGCTGATGAGTTATTCGGTCTTCTTCATCATCGTGACCTGCGTGATGCTTGTTTCGCTGCTCATCTTCGTTCTTACGGTCAGGGAACCGCTCTGGGCGCGCCAGGCGGACGACGAATACAAGAAGTATTATCCCGAGGAAGCCGAAGCCGAACCGATGGAGGAAGCGAAGGACCGCAAGCTCTCGAAGGGCGAAAAGATCTCGCTCATCCTCATTCTCGCATCCGTCGCGCTCTGGTTCATGGGCTATAACGCCGTGACCTCCAAATTCTCGGTCTACGCGGTCGACGTACTGGGCAAGGACTTCAACAGCACCCTGATCTTCGCGCAGGCGGCGGCGATCCTCTCCTACGTGCCCGTCGGCATCCTCTCCTCGAGGATCGGCAGGAAGAAGGCCATCCTCATCGGCGTGGCGCTCCTGACGGCGGCATTCGGCGCGGCGGCGTTCATCACTAAGGATACGCCTTCGTGGCTGATGACCGTGATGTTCGTGATCGCCGGCATCGGCTGGGCGACGATCAACGTCAACTCCTTCCCGATGGTCGTGGAACTGGCGACCGGAAGCAATACCGGCAAGTATACCGGCTACTATTACACCGCTTCCATGGCGGCGCAGACCGTCACGCCGATCTTCTCGGGCGTCTTCCTCGACATCAATATGCGCACGCTCTTCCCCTACGCCGTGATCTTCTCCGGACTGTCCTTCGTCACGATGCTCTTCGTCAAGCACGGCGACAGTAAGCCGATCCGCAAGTCGGCGCTCGAGTCGCTGGGTGACGCAGACTGATATTAGGGGTCGCCCCTCGAAGCGCGTCTCGCGCGCAGCGTGCGATCTTTTTCCGCATCGCTTCGCCGGTCCGGCTTGACGTACACAAAGTACGCCTGCGCCGGACCGGCATCGCCCTGCGAAAAAATCTCTGCGCGCTGCATCACGATCCGCGCGTCTCGGGGCTCCCTGAACGTGATTTTCAGCAGACAGGCGTTTGAAGAGGAAAAATCTCTGCGCGCTGCATCACGAT
>JAFTCT010000128.1 GCA_017454525.1 Clostridia bacterium | reverse complement strand
GGCGTCGGCGTCGGCGTGACGTCTTTCGTTTGCGTTTCGGCGGGCGTCGCCGTCTCTGCAGTTCCGGCCGTAGGGGTGGGCACGGCGTCTCCGGAGCACCCCGCAAAGAGCGCCGCGACGAGGCAGAGTATAAGGAGCGCCGGCAGCGCTTTTCTCATCGTTTTCATAGTAGTATGTTCCTTTCGGTTGATAGGCGCTCAAGCGCCGGGTTTTCTTACGATCTCTTCGGTGTCCTTTGCGATCATCAGCTCCTCGTTGGTCGGGATGAGGTAGACCTCGACCTTCGAGTCGGGCGCGGAGAGTTTCGTCACTTTTCCGCGCGCAGTCGCGTTGACCTTCTCGTCGAGCTTCACGCCGAGATAGTCCATATCGCGGCAGACGTCGCGGCGGATGGCGGCGTTGTTTTCGCCGATGCCGGCGGTGAAGACGATGGCGTCGCAGCCGTTCATCGCGGCGGCGTATGCGCCGATATACTTCTTGATCCCGTATACCAGAATGTCGTAGGCGAGTTTCGCGTCGTCGGCGCAGCCGTGCGCATTCGTCTCGATCTCCGCGATCACGGCGCGCATATCCGAGGATACGCCCGAAACGCCGAGCAGTCCGCAGGCTTTGTTCATGAAATCGTTGACGTTATCGACGCTCAGGGTCTTGAATTTCTCGGGACGGTCCTCATAGGGGATCTTTTCATAGTTCTGAATGATGAAGGGAACGATCGCCGGATCCATGTCGCCGGTGCGCGAGCCCATGATGATGCCGGCGAGAGGCGTCAGTCCCATGCTGGTGTCAAAGCACTTTCCGTCCTTGACCGCCGAGATCGAGGAGCCGTTGCCCAGATGACAGGTAACGATCTTCGTGCCTTCAACTCTGCCTAAAATCCTGCACATTTCACCCGAAACGTATCTGTGAGAAGTGCCGTGCGCGCCGTAGCGGCGGACCGCCAGGGTCTTTGCGACCTTGCGGGGCAGGGCGTAGGTCTTCGCGACCTCGGGCATCGAGCAATGGAAACCGGTGTCGATCACCAGCACCTGCGGGACGTTCTTTAAGACCGCCGTGATGCCCTTGATGCCCTGGATGTGGGCGTTCGTGTGCAGAGGCGCGAAGGGTACGCACTTCGAGAGGTCTTCCATGACGGCGTCGGTGACGAGCACGGAGTCGGAGAAGTAGGGACCGCCCTGGACGATGCGGTGACCGACGGCGTCGATCTCGCTCATGTCTTTGATCACGCCGTGCGCGGGATCGGTGAGCGCTTTGACGACCAGTTCGACGGCGAATGCGTGATCGGGAATAAAGACCTCCGTCTCATATTTTGTCTGCCCCGCCTCGTGCTTGATCCTGCCGCCCTCCTTGAGCCCGATGCAGTCGCACAGACCTTTGGCGAGCATCTCATAATTCTTTTCGGTGTCAAAAAGTTGATACTTGAGAGAAGAACTCCCCGCGTTGACTACTAATACGATCATTTTTACCTCCGGATGTTTGACAAATCGCGTGAAACGTGATAGAATACGCGTACATAATCATTATAGTATATTTTTCGGTTTATTTCAAGCCCTTTTTGCGTTTTTTCTCAAAAAGGGACGACGGAAGGGGTGTACGGCATGAATACGGCGGCGGTGATCTGTGAGTATAATCCCATGCACGGCGGGCATCGCGCGATGCTCGGTGCAATACGCGGGGCGGAGGGGGAGGATTGCGTGATCCTCTGCGTGATGAGCGGCGATTTCGTTCAGCGGGGAGAACCGGCGGTATACGATAAATACGCCAGGGCGGCGGCTGCGATCGACGGCGGCGCCGACGTCGTTCTGGAACTGCCCTATCCCTGGTCGTCGTCGGTCGCGGAGCATTTCGCGTCCGGCGCGCTGTCGATCATCAGAAAGGCGGGTGGCGCGTCTTCTCTTTGGTTCGGCAGCGAGGGAAAGAACGAAGAGGAGCTGTCGGCGATCGCGGCGGATCTGACAAGCGCCGAGTTTGCCGAAAAAGCGGCGGAAGTGCGCCGCAGGGACCGGACGCTCTCCTATCCCCGGCTGATCGCCGTTTCTTACGCAGAAGCGTTTTCACGGGAACTTTCGCTTCAGCCGAACGAAACGCTTGCGCTTGAATACCTGAAAATACTGCAAAAGGAAGGGTCGGGGACCGTCGCGCACGCCCTGCCGCTCGTCGGCGGTTATTCGGCGGGCACGGAGCGCGCGCGCATCCGCGCGGAGGGCGGAAGAGGCGCGGCGTTTCTTGAAAACGGCGGGAAGGCGATCCTTGCGCATCTCATTCTGTCGGGCGGGAAGGACCGCTTCTCGCGCGGCGCGCGCGGGGTGACGACGGTCGGCGCGCTTATGGAAAAGGTGCGCACGCCGTCGGATACCGACGCGCGCCTGAAAAGGGAACTGCTGTCGGTGCTCCTTTGCGCGAACGGCGCCGAAAGGGAGGAGCCCCGCTTCACCGTTCTGCTCGGCGCAAACGCCCGGGGACGGCGCTGGCTGAAGGAAACGAAAAAAACGAGGGCGATCCCCGTGATCGTCAAGCAGGCGCGGGCGGCGCTTGACGCGCGCGCCCGGGAGCAGTATGCGCTGTATCGCCGCGCGCAGGATTTCTACGGCTGTTTTACCGACGGAATGCGCTCCGCGGAGGACGCGATGCGCCGCGCGCCCTATCTTCCCGACTGACCGCGCCGGGAAGGGCCAAAAAGTCTTTTAGAAAATCTTCCCGACAAATAATCGAAAAACACTTGCAACTTTATTAAAAGTGTTGTATAATGATAATTAAGAGTTTTATACCGTTTTTACAGGAGTAAATATGGAAATCACAGTTGAAGGCAAATATCTGATGTATAAAGGCAAGCCGCTGGTCAGACAGGGCAATCAGATCTGTTACGGCAGCATGCAGGACGAATATGTGATGTATCTCATGATCCTTTCCAATAAGGAAGTGGAGGTGGGCGGCGTAAAGACGCAGGTCCCCGACAGAGTGATCGTGCAGATCTTAAAGAGCGATCCGACGATCTCTCCGCTCGAGCGCATGGTCAAGCAGTTCGATAAGAAGAGTCTGTACGACGCCTTCAACGACGGCATAGACTATCTCGAAAGACTGCTCTCAAAATGAAAGCGCGCCGGCTTTTCAGAGCGGCGCTTCTCGCCGGTCTGGCGGTGATCGCGTTGTTTTCGGCTTCCTGCGAAGGAATAGGGAAGATCATCGTTCCCGAACCGACGCCGACGTATGCCGCGGAGGGCGGCTTCTCTGTCGAAGCGATGTCGCTGGGGAAGGCGGACTGCCTGATCCTTGATACAAAGGATCATCTCGCCGTGATTGATCTGGGCGTCAGGGAGCGCGCGGAGGAGATCGCGACGGCGATCGCGGCGCGCGGCAAGGCGGTGGACGCTCTGATCATCACGCACTACGACAAGGATCATATCGGCGCGGCGAAGAAAGTGCTGAACAGCGTGACGGTGAAGAACGTATATCTGCCCGAATACGACGATGAGAAGTCGGAAAACGCTTCCGAGGTGAAAGGATATCTCGCAAAGCATCAAATCGAGCCGATCACCGTCAGCGAAACGCTTTCCTTCCGTCTTGACGAAGTGGAATTCACGGTCTATCACACCGATATCTTTTTCAAACGCAACGACGAGGGCAGTAATGAATCGTCGCTCTGCGTGACGGCGAAGCACGGGGAGAACCTCTTCTTATTCGCAGGCGACGCCGTCGGACGGCGGCTGCCCGAGATCCTGTCGCAGCTGCCCGACCCGTCGGCGGTCGACTGGCTGAAGGTCCCGCATCACGGCGTATACGACGACAATTCCGAATCGTTCATCCGCGCGCTTTCCGCGCGGTACGCCGTTATTTGCTGCTCGAACGCGGAGAGCGCGGACAAAAGAGTTCTGACGCTGCTTGAGGACGGCGGAGCGGAGGTTTTTACGACTGATCTGAAGAGCGTGCTCTCGGTCAGCGACGGCTCCTCCATCGAGGTGAAATATCTGTAAAATGAACGATCTTCCGGCGCGCCGGCGCGTCCGGCGCATCACCGCGCTCTTTATGCTGACCTATTTCGTCAGTTACGTCACGCGCGTCAACTACGGCGCCGTCATCGCCGAGACGGTCAGCGCGACGGGCTTTTCCAAAGCGGCGCTTTCTGCCGCGCTCACCGGTTCCTTTATCACCTACGGCGTCGGACAGGTCGTAAGCGGCCTTTTCGGCGACCGCTTTTCTCCGAAGAAGATCGTTGCCGCCGGCATCTTTCTGTCGGCGTGCATGAACCTTCTTTTGCCGTTTCTGTCGTCGCCCGGCGCCTACACCGCCGTCTGGTGCGTCAACGGCTTTGCGCAGGCGCTCCTGTGGCCGCCGATCGTGCGGCTGATGACGGAGCATTTCGACGCCGCGACCTATAAAAAACATTCGGTCTACGTCACCTACGGCAGTTCGCTCGGAACGGTCGCAGTCTATCTGATTAGTCCGCTGCTCATTTCGGCAATGGACTTCAGACTGGTATTCTTCGTATCGGGCGGCGTGGGTATGCTGATGCTTCCCGTCTGGCTGATCTTCGCGCCGGACAGAACAAAGAATCCGGCGGAAGCGCCGTCAAAAACCGCCGGTCTGCCGGCGGACGGCGCCGATCCGGGCAGAAAGGGACTGTTTGCTCTTCTTGTTTCCCCGCTCATGATCGCCGTGATGGCAGTCATCGCGCTTCAGGGGATGCTCAGGGACGGCGTGACGACCTGGATGCCCTCGCTCGTGGCGGAAAACTTCGACGTGGGCAACAGGATCGCGATCCTTTCAGGCGTCGTTCTGCCGATTTTCGGGATCGCAAGTCTTGAGATCACCTCGATCGTATACAGAAAAAAACTGAAGAATCCGCTGGTCTGCGCCGGCGTGATCTTCGGCGTTGGGACCGCCGCGGCGCTCGCGCTTGTTTTCGCCGCCGGCAGAAGCGTGATCCTCACGGTGTTCTTCACAGCCCTGCTCATCGCCGCGATGCACGGGGTGAACCTGATCGTGACCTGCATGATCCCTCCGTTTTTCAAGAAATACGGCAGAGTTTCGACGGTTTCGGGCGTACTCAACGCCTGCACTTACGTCGGCAGCGCCGTTTCGACCTATGCGATCGCGGTATTGAGCGACGCCTTTTCCTGGACGGTCACGCTGACCGTCTGGCTGATCATCGCCGCTATGGGCACGGCGCTCTGTCTTCTCTGTGTCCGTCCCTGGAATAAAAGAATAACGCGAGGAGAGATTTCAGATGTTTGACCTTGACGAAGTATGCGGTAAAGTAGAAAAACTCGATCCGATGACGTACGCGCAGTTGATCTCGGAATTGAGCGAAAGCGTGATGAAGGGTCTGACGGCGATCGTCGGCAATCCCGACGACGCGCAGACGCTCTTGACGAGTCTGATCCTCGGCGCGGTGATCAGCGACGGAAAGATCAAGGAACAGGAATTCGGACTGATCAAGCCGCTCTTTGAGGAAGCGGTCGGCGAAGAAGTCACCTTTGAGGAGATGACCGAATTCATGGACGCTTTCAAGACCGGCAAAAGCGACTACAAGAAGATGATCGCTTCGCTTACCAATCTGTTCGGCGCGGTTTCCGACGATCTCAAGAGCGATACCGTGATGCTCTGTATGCTCGTCTGCGCGGCGGACGGGAAGATTTCCGTAAGGGAGAAGAACTGGCTTCGCCAACTGATCGGATGAGATAAGCGGCTCAAAAAGACACCGCGGCGATCCCGGCTTCTGCCGTTCATTACGTAAAAGGAACGTATTCTCATGTATTATTCGAGTTTCGGTACGTTGTCCCTGATCGTTCTGCTGATCATCAACCTTGACGTTCTCCGGGCGAAAAGCACTCTCGGCGCTTCCCCCGTGAAGATCCGGTACAAGATGTTTCTGGTCAGCATCTCGATCTTTTTTGCCACCGATATTCTGTGGGGACTGTTCTATCAATGGAAGACCGTTCCGCTGGTCTACTTCGATACCGTCGTCTATTTCGCGGCGATGGGAGCGGCGCTGTTCATGTGGATAAGGTTCGTTATTGATTATCTGAACGAAAAGAACTATTTCAGCACCGCTCTGTATTATACCGGATGGCTGATCCTTGTCTATCAGGCGCTCGCGGTGACGGTCAACTTCTTCGTGCCGTTCGTCTTTTATTTCGATGAAAACGGCGTGTATCGCGCGGGCGTAGGGCGGAATATCACCTTCGCCGTTCAGTTCGCGATGTTCGCGGCGATCGCCGTCTATACGCTCGCCGCTGCCGCAAAGACCGCGGGAAAAGAGAAACTGCACCATCGCGCGATCGGTTTTTCGGGCATCGTGATGTCGGGGTTCGTCGTCCTGCAGATCTTCAACGAACTGCTGCCATTCTTCTCGGTGGGTTGTATGATCGCGACCTGTCTCATTCACACCTTCGTGGCTGAGGACGAAAAGAAGGATCAGTACAGCGCCCTCGGCTCGGCAAAGCACAAGGCGTATACTGATTCGCTGACCGGCGTCAAGAACGTGCACGCCTATACGGAAGAGAAGAAGCGGCTGGATCAGCGGATCGCGGACGGCACGCTCTATGATTTCGGCGTCATCGTCTTTGACCTGAACGGATTGAAGCGCGTCAACGATACGCTCGGACACGACGCGGGCGACAGATACATCGTCGACGGATGCAAGCAGATCTGCCGGGTGTTCAAGCGCAGTCCGGTGTTCCGTATCGGCGGCGATGAGTTCGTCGTTCTGCTGGAAGGTCTTGACTACGACGACAGAACGGCGCTGCTCAATTCCTTCGACCGCCAGATGGACAACAACATGAAAAACGGTCTGGTCTCCGTTTCCGGCGGCATGAGCGAGTATATCCCCGGCTCCGACAGCGATTTCAACGAAATCTTTGAGCGCGCCGATCACAGAATGTACGCGCGCAAAAAGGCGATGAAAGCGGAAAGATAGTCATTGACGAATATAACGGAAAAGGTCGTTTCATCCGGCGCGCGCCGGATGAAACGACCTTATTTTT
>JAFTCT010000127.1 GCA_017454525.1 Clostridia bacterium | reverse complement strand
CACTGATATACCGGTTCCTTCGTGACGGAACGTTCCCCAAGACGCGCTTCGCCGTCTCAAGAGCGCGCCGCGCCACGCCGTACAGAAGACAGCCGAGCGCCGTGCCCAGCACGTTTAAGATCAGATCGTCGATATCGCACCGTCTGTCGGGAATGAAATACTGAACGGCTTCTATGATGAAGGAGAGCGCGGCGCCGGCAAGAAGGGTGCGGTGAAAGCGGCGCATCCCCCGCAGGGCGGCGGGCAGAGCGCACCCGAAGGGAAGAAACAGCAGAAGATTGCCGACGGTATTGTATAGGAACATCGGTCTGCTGTGAAACGATCTGCATATACTTCGGAACGGAACGAACGACGCGCGCTTGAAAAACAGGGGCGCCGTCAGCGTCATCGGCAGAACGCCCTCGCCGTAGAAGAGAACGGGGAAGAGCGTGAAACGAAGGACGGTGAGCAGCGCAATGCAGAGAAAAGCGCCGGAGAACGCCTTCTTCACCGGCTCCGCGCTCCTGACTGCCGCGGGGATCGATACGATGAGATAGCACAGGGTATAAACCGAGAAGAACGTATAGAAAGAAACGGTGATCAAAGGTACGCTCCCGAAACAGAATGAACGGGATCGCGGACGGCTGTCCGCGGGATCCCGTTCATTCTATGCAGAGCCCGTGGCGAAAAGAAGGGTCACGGCTTTTTTCTTGTTCTGATCTTGAGAACGACGAACACGCAGACCGTCAGCAGGGCGGCAGTCACCAGCGCGGCGACGCCGATGAATATGAAGGTCTCTTTCCTGTTTTCAGGCGGATCTTCCTGCGACGTGTCGTGCGTTTCGGCGGTCGGCGCCGGCGTCGGCGATTCTGTCGGGGAAGATACTTCAGTTTGCGTTTCCGAGGGTCGGAACTGCGTTTCCGACGGCACGATTGGCGTGGGCGTGGGCGACGGATCCGGTGTGCGTTCCGCTGCCGTCGTTTCCCCCTGCGTCAACGTGACCGGCGATGGCTCTGCCGTCGGCGTATCCGGCGTCGGGGTGGGAACGTCGGGCGTCTGATCGGCGTAGAAAACGATATGCTCGTAGAAATCGGTCTTGTTCACGTCTCTTCCCACGGTCGATTTCCACAGCCCGTAATACCGCGGACTGTAGAGCGGAAATTCCGTACTCTTCGTCACGGGGGTGTCCTCGGTGCCGATCAGCCAGTCGCGATAACGCGAATTGAACTGCGAAATGTGACAGCGGAAGGCGTCCTGCGACACCTGATACGCCGTTCTGCCGCCGAAACGCTCAAGCGGCGTATCGATCTCAAATTCGATCTGATTTTTATCGTAAAGGTGGATATAGATCTTCGGGACGTCCCAGACCCCGAATTCCTCCGCGAGATCGGGATAGACCGACGGGTCCGCGGAGATCATCGCCGCGTCGCGCAGCGAGTGGGAGTCAAGGCGGTGCGCGCTGTGACCGTACTCGCCGTTGATATCGTGGACGAGGACGATCTGCGGCTTGTATTTGCGCAGAAGTCTCGTCTGCGCTCTGACCATATCGTCGTAGGTGATTCCGAGTTCCCCGAAGATTTTCAGCCCCTCTTCCTCGGTCATTCCTTTTTTGCTGTCAAGAAAATCGCCCACGACCGGGTAGCGGTCAAGACCGCAGACCCACAGACCGTTTAACAGTTCGTGCGGTCTTGTGTGGCGGTTCCAGTGATTTGTAAAGTAACAGACCTGCATTTCCGCACCGCGCGCAACGGCGTCGGGGACGGAACCCGCAAAGAAGAGCTGGTCGTCGTCGGAATGGCAGGCGAGCAGCATGACGTCGCAGGGACCTTCCGCGGGACGCCATACCTGAACGAAGGAGGGCAGTGTTTCTCCCGTCGAAAGCACGTAGAAGTCACAGACCGACACCTCTTTATCGAAGACGAGACGCGCTTCTTTCGATCCTTCGGGAAGCGCTGTATACTCATGTAAAAAACCGTATTTTCCGCATTCTATGACCTCTTCTCCGACGGTCAGTTTCCATGCGGGCGGCGTGCGGTCGAACTTTATATAGATCCCGCCGATCTCTTCTTCGGAGGCGACGGTAAATTCGGCGGAAGAATAGGTTCTGTAGGTGGACTCGATGCCGTCAAGAAGATCGGAAGACAGAGAAGAGCCGTTTCGTCTGAACGTGCAGACGTCGTTGATCACGCGCGCTTCCTGCGTTTCAGCCGAAGCGTTAACCGGACAGAACGACAGAACGGCAAGCGAGACCGCGGCGATAAATAAGCATAATAACCGTTTGATATTACGTTCCTCCTTTCACTGTTTTGTATATTGTAACACCGTCGCTTAATAAAATCAAGTGTTTTTTCCGCAATGATTGACAAGAAGACCGATTGGTGCTATACTTGACCTGTAGAAAGGGGTGAGTCGTTATGAAAAAGACATTGACGATCGGCATTGCCGGCGGAACCGGCAGCGGAAAGAGTACGGTCGCGGCGATCGTCCGCGATCAGTTCAAACGGGACGCCGCGATCCTCAGATGCGACGATTACTATAAAGCCCAGCACGAACTGACGCTCGAAGAGCGCTGCAAGGTCAATTACGACCATCCGGATTCGATCGATTTTCCTTTGATGATCGAACACGTTAAGACGCTTCAGCAGGGAAACGCCGTCATGTGCCCGATCTACGACTTCACCGTGCACGACCGTTCAAGCGAGACCAAGCGCATCGAACCCGGAAGAGTACTGATCATCGACGGGATCCTCGTTCTGGCGGTGCCGGAATTGAGAGAACTGCTCGACATCAAGATCTACGTCGATACGGACGCCGACGTCCGCATCCTGCGCCGTATCCGCCGTGACGTCCGGCAAAGGGGAAGAACGCTCGATTCCGTGATCGATCAGTACATCACGACGGTCAAGCCGATGCACGACGCGTACGTCGAACCCAGTAAACGCTACGCCGATCTGATCATACCGGAAGGCGGGCGCAATACCGTTGCGATGGATCTGCTGCGATCCTGCGTGAAGAGTCATCTGGAATGATTTTCCGGCGGAGGTGAACCACTTGTTCGGTCATACGATCTGCGACTGCCTTCAGATCATCGGCATATCCAAAGCGGATCTTGCCGGATATATCGGTTGCGACCGCTCTTACGTCACGGCGCTCTGCTCCGCACGCCGCGTGCCCGTCCGGGGCGGCGCCGCCTCGGCGAAAGTGGTGAACGCGCTCGTCGCCGCCGCCGCCGCAAACGGGAAGACGGAAGAACTGATGCGCTTTTCGGAATGCCGTCGGATAACCGATCTTCCCGACGCGTTGTCGGCGCGTCTGTACGAAAACGAAACGGCAAAACCCGCAAGGACTGCCGCCGGGGACGCCTCGCCGAATATCGTCTTCGGGCACCGGCTGGACGCGACGATGAAGCTTACGGGTCTGACGAACGTGCGGTTCGGAAAAATGCTGAATATCGATCCGTCATACGTCAGCCGCTTCCGCAGCGGCAAACGTTACCCGATCTCCACTCCGGTGACGACCCGCGGGATCGCGTATACCCTGTTCGGAAGGATCTGTGAGAAAAAACTGACAAAGGAAGCGGCGCTGCTGATGAACGTCAGCGAGGAGGTCTTCCGCGACCGCGAGCGTGCTTTCGGGATCTTTTACTCGTGGCTGTTCAATATCGAGAGCGACAGAAGTTCGGTCATGGAGGAGATCGCGGACCGTATCGGATCGATGAAGGGAGAGATCACCCCGCCCGCGCTTTCGTTTGACGAGGTGTGCGCGCCGGCTTGCGACGGGCGCGAAGTGTATTTCGGCGATAAGGGACTTCAGGACGCGGCGGCTCGTTTCCTCAGTTATGCCGTGAAGCAGAAGGCGGAAGAGATCTTTCTGTTTTCCGAGCAGAACATCCGCTGGATGACGTCTGATCCCGCGTTCGCCGCCCGCTGGTATGCGCTGATGTATTACTGCGTGGCGAGCGGGATCAGGATCACGATCGTTCACAATATGCACAGGCGCGCCGAGGAAATGTCGGAGGCGATCAAGGCGTGGATGCCGCTCTATCTCTCCGGAATGGTGTTTTCCTTCTACTGCAAGGCGCCGCCCGGCGAAAGATTTTCAACGACGCTTCTTCTCATTCCCGGGAAAGTCTGCGTTTTCGGCGTGAACGTGAAGAGCGGGAATCCCGACGACGGGATCTACCGTTTTGACTTCGATCGGCAGATACTGAAAATCAGGGATAATACCGCGAACAAACTGCTTGAGCGCTCGGGACAACTTGCGCACGTATATATGACCGACGATCTTTACAGACTGTCAACCGGCGGTGCTACGAGTTTTACGGAACTTGGGAACAAGTTGTTGCTCGCAACGATGCCGGAGAAATTGTTGTACCGGATGCTTGACCGCGCGAACGCGTCCGAAGCGCAGCGCGCCTGGGCGATACAGGTCTATAAAAAGTATCATACGCTCCTCTTCCGCGACCTGCGGAACAATACGGCAAGCGAGATCGTCTCGCTGCCCGATCCGGGAACCGTGGCGCGCGGTCTCGCGCCCGCCGATATTCCAGGCGTTGGTATATATTACGAGCCGGACGAGTTCCGCTTGCATTTTCAAAACGTACTGTCGATCATGAACGACCAGCCGAATTTCAGATTTTACGTTTATAAAAAACCTTCGTTTGAGGATTTCAGGATCCTGTGTACGAGAAAAGCGACGTCGGTGAGCAGGACAAAAGAGCCCTACGTGTCGATCATGTTCGAGCACCCCGAGATCTGCAGATCCTTTGAACTGTATCTCGAAGAGGTCAAGAAACAGTGCGTTTCCGGTATTGCGCAGATCGAGAAACTTGCTTCTGCGTATGATCCGTAAACGGTTCTTTTTCGTACGTTGCGGAACACAAGCGCGGCAAAAAGGGTTGTTTCATTCAGCGCGGACGCGCGGTATGAAACAACCCTTTGTTTTTGATGTCTGTCTATCAGAAAATACCCTGTTCGTACATTGCCTGCGCGACCTTTTTGAAGCCCGCGATATTCGCGCCTGCCACAAGGTCGTAGCCGAGCCCGTACTCCTCTGCGGCGTCCGCCGACGCTTTCACGATGTTTTCCATCATGCGGTGCAGCTGAACGTCCACTTCCTCTGCGCTCCAGACCAGATGCTCGGAGTTCTGCGCCATTTCGAGGGCGGAGACGCCCACGCCGCCGGCGTTGACCGCTTTGGAGGGCGCGACGATCATGCCGGGCTGCGCGCGCAGATAATTGAGCGCTTCGTTGGTGGTCGGCATATTGGCGACTTCAAAGTAGTACTTCACACCGTTTTCGACGATCTTCTTCGCGCTGTCGAGATGCACGTCGTTCTGCATGGCGGAAGGCATAATGACGTCGGCTTTGACGCCCCACGGTTTTTCACCCGGGAAGAAGGGAACGCCGAATTTTTCCGCGTAGTCCAGAACTCTGTTGCGGTTGGAGGCGCGCATTTCAAGCAGATAGTCGACCTTTTCCTCGGAAGAGGAAACGCCTTCGGGATCGAGAATGTATCCGTCGGGTCCGGAAAGGGTGATGACCTTCGCGCCCATGTGCATCGCCTTCTTGCAGATGCCCCACGCGACGTTGCCAAATCCGGAGATCGCGATCGTCTTGCCCTTGATGTCCTCGCCCTCATGCTTGAGAACTTCCGCAAGATAGTACATTGCGCCGTAGCCGGTTGCTTCGGGACGGGTACGGGAACCGCCGTAGGTAAAGCCCTTGCCGGTCAGCACGCCGTTCTCGAACGATCCTTTAAGGCGTCTGTACTGTCCGTAGAGATAGCCGATCTCACGGCCGCCTACGCCCATATCGCCCGCGGGAACGTCGGTGTCGGGACCGATGTAGCGGTAAAGCGCCGTCATGAAACTCTGGCAGAAGCGCATGATCTCGTTCTCGCTCTTACCGGTGGGATCAAAGTCGGAGCCGCCTTTGCCGCCGCCGATCGGAAGACCTGTCAGCGCGTTTTTGAAGATCTGCTCGAATCCTAAGAATTTGATCACGCTCGGCGTGACGTTCTTCTGGAAACGAAGTCCGCCTTTGTAAGGCCCGATCGCGCCGTTGAACTGGCAGCGGTAACCGGTATTGGTGTGCGGGACGCCGTTGTCATCGACCCATACGACGCGGAAAGTGAACATTCTTTCCGGTTCGACGATGCGGTTGAGGATGTCGGCTTTGACATACTCGGGATGCGCGTCGATGACCGGAGACAGGGAAGAGAGGACTTCTTCGACGGTCTGAATGAATTCCGGTTCCGAAGCGTGCTTCGCTTTGACGTTTTCGATGACACTTGCGACATAAGCATTCATGATGGTCGTTCTCCTTAAAAACGTGTTGTATTATCGGCGGGACGGGAGTTATAAATCTTTTTTATAACACATATCCTGACCGCGAACATTGTACTACAAATTTTGCAAAAAAGCAATAGGTTTTGAAAAATAAACTATACATTTTATACGAAATCGGGCAGACGCAGCCGGAAAGTCGGCGGCATCTGCCTTTTTTGACGTTTATTCGGAAAATCGCTTTCCTGAAAGGGAGCGCGCGGTCATTTTTTGAGCTTCAGCTCGATCACCGTAACGCCCGTGTCGCCTTCGCCGTACGCGGCGCTGCGGAAGGAGGAAACGCGCTTGTCGTTCTTCAGTTCCGACCAGATACGTTTGCGCAGCGCTCCGGTGCCCTTGCCGTGGATCACGCGGACCGTCGGCATCCTGACGATCATGGCGCTGTCCAGATACTTGTCGAGCATGAACCAGGCGTCGTCGCCGAGTTCGCCGCGCAGATCGATCTCCGGAGAAAAGTCTACGGAAGAAGGAGACGAAGAGGTAACGGTCGACTTCGTTTTGTTTTCCTTCTTTTTTTCGTCCGACAGAAGCTTGAGGTTCCCGGTCCCGGTGCGGAAGATCATACTGCCGATGAGCAGTTTGACGTTGCCGGATTTGTCCGCCTCCTCCTGCACGACGCCTTCCTTGTCAAGGGAGAAGACCAGTACGCGGTCGCCTTTTTTCAGCGGGCGGGGAAGGACGTATCCCTCTTCGCGCACGTGCTCTTCAAGGGGATTGATCGCGTCGTCCTGCGCGCGCAGATACTGCCGGATCTCTCTGCGCGCGTCGGAAACCGCGGCGCTTTTCTTCGCTTCCTCCGCTTTCTGAAGAACGTAATCGCTTGCGGCTTTCGCGCTTTTGATGATGCCCGTCGCCTCCGCCTTCGCGCGCTCAAGAGTCCTTTCGGTCTCCTTGGACATCCTTTCGATCTTCTTGCGCTCTTCTCTCGAGTAGTTCTCGAACTCCGCTTTCTCCCGGAGCGTTTCTTCGGGATTCTTTTCCGCCATGACGCGCAGTTCGTCGAGTTTACCGATCACCATCTCGAATTTTCTGTCGTCGGAGGATACGAGGGAGCGCGCTTTATCGACGATCGCGCGGTCGAGTCCCAGTTTCTCCGAGATCGCAAAGGCGTTCGATTTGCCGGGCGTGCCGATGATGAGGTGATAGGTCGGCGCCAGCGTCTCAAGATCGAATTCGCAGCAGGCGTTGCAGACGCCCTCGGTCTCCAGCGCGTAGGCTTTCAGTTCCGCGTAATGGGTCGTCGCCGCGCAGAGTGCGCCGCGCGCTCGGACGTATTCTAAGATCGACATGGCGAGCGCCGCGCCCTCTACGGGATCGGTGCCGGCGCCAAGCTCGTCGAAGAGGACAAGGGAGCGTTCCCCCGCCTCGCGGACGATCGAAACGATGTTTTTCATGTGCGCGGAGAAGGTAGACAGCGACTGTTCGATCGACTGCTCGTCGCCGATGTCCGCATAGAAGTTTTCAAATACGGGAAATACCGACAGATCGGAGCAGGGCGGCTGAAGCCCCGCCTGTACCATCATACAGAGGAGCCCCAGCGTCTTGAGCGAGACGGTTTTGCCGCCGGTATTGGGTCCGGTGATGACCAGCGTGCTGAAATCTCCGCCCAGCCGGATATCTGTCGGCACGACGACGTCCTTTCCGATCAGCGGATGCCTTGCGCGCAGGATCTTCAGACACATACCGTCCGTCAGAGTCGGGAACGAACCGTTCATCCGGTAGGAGAGTTCGGCGCGTGCGAATATCAGCGCGATCTCGTTGATGTTGTAGCAGTCGAGCGTAATGATCCCCGAACGGTCGCTCACCTCCGCGGAAAGAGCGTAGAGGATCCTTTCGATCTCCTGCTCCTCTTTTCGCTGCAGTTCGCGCAGTTCGTTGTTGGCTTCCACGACGGCTGCCGGTTCGATAAAGAGCGTCGCGCCGGAAGAGGATACGTCGTGCACCAGACCCTTGACTTCGCTGCGGCATTCCGCTTTGACGGGGATCACGTATCTCCCGGAGCGGGTCGTGACGATGTTCTCCTGCAGATATTTCTGATAATGATTGTTCGTAATGAACTTCTGCAGCGTATCCTTGACTTTGTTGTTGACGGTCCTGATCTTTCTGCGGATGTCAGACAGTTCGGGACTTGCGTCGTCTGAGATCACGTCCTCGGCGATGATCGCCGACGTGATCGCCTTTTCAAGCGCCGCGTCGGGGATCAGTCTCGAGAAATAGCGATAGAACGGGTGCGCCTGATCGTGATTTTCCGGCGGGTAGCGTTTGAGCGTGCGCGCGCAGGTCAGAACGCGCGCGATCTTGAGCAGGTCGCCCGCCGGGAGCATCGCGCCCTTGCAGGCGCGCTCCACTTCATCGGTGACGTCGCTGACGCCGTAAAAGGAGGGCGTGCCCTTGACGCCCTGCTGGATCTTGGCTTCTCTGGTCTCCTCCTGCTTCTGCTCGATGCGCGCCCGGTCGGTTTCGGGTACGACCGTCAGCGCCTTCTTTTTGGCTGACGCGGTCTGCGCGCATTCGGAGAGTTGTTCGAGGATCTTGTCAAATTCAAGTGTTTTTGATGCTTTATCAAAGTTTTTCATATCGTTCCCGGTCTGCCGGCATTTACGTGTCGGACAGAGTTTCTTTGATTTCTTTATAGTAGCGCAGACTTTCGAAATCGTGTTCGAAATAGTAGAGCGTGCTCTCTTCCGCGATGGCGCTCAGGCGTGTCAGACACGCGTCTGTGATCCTGAAAGAGAAAAGCTGCTTCAGCGGCGATAGTTCGATATGCGTCAGTGCCAGACGTTCGCTGCCTCCCGCCGGCAGATACCGACCGTCCGGATCGACGTCCCGGCAGTCGGCGCATACGATACCGCCGTCCTTTGCGGAAAAAGCGCAGCCGTCTCCGAGCGCCCCGCCGCAGCGCGCGCAGTTCTTATAGACGACCGCGCAGCCCTGTTCCGCGAGAAGGCGCAATTCAAAAACCGCTTTGACGGTATCCGGCGTCGCGGCCTTTCTGCTTAAAACGAAGAGACAGTTGAGCGTCAGACTGAGCAGGGAAGACTCATTCACGTTTTCGCGCGCGCACTCGCACGCCAGATCGAGCATATAGGTGCCCAAAGACAGCGCGAGCATATCGTTGCGCAGTTCATAGAAATTGGCGAGCAGTCCGACTTCTCTGAGCGTCCATCTCCCGTCCTTTTCCGTTACGAGGAATTCGCTGTAACAGAAGGGCTGAACGGCGGACATGACGCGCCCCGAGGGCTTGCGCGCGCCGTAGCATCTGACGGTCTTTTTTCCGTATTCGGCGCTTAAGACCGTCAGCAGATTTACCGTATCTCCGATCGGTACGCTGCGCGCGACCAGCGCTTTGAAGCGGTATTCTTCCGGCATGGCTTTCGATCCTCCGTGCGGGTTCAGTCGTCGATCTTCTTCTTATCGTACCCGAAATTGGTCACGAGGAATTCGCTTTCCCGCCAGTTCTCCTTGACTTTGACCCAGAGATCGAGATAGACCTTTACGCCGAAAAATTTTTCGAGGTCTTCGCGCGCGTAAGAGCCGATCTTTTTGAGCATTTCGCCTTTTTTCCCGATCAGGATGCGCTTGTGCGAAGCGCGTTCGCAGTAGATCTCGGCGCGTATGGAGAGCAGATCCTTTCTTTCCTTGAATTCCTCGATGACCACCGCCGTACCGTGGGGGATCTCGTCGTCGGTCAGGCGCAGGATCTTTTCTCTGATGAATTCGGCGGCGATCTGTTTTTCCGGCTGAACGGTCATATCGTCCTCGTCGAAGAACCATTCGCTCTCGTGCATGAATTTATCCGTTTCCGTCAGAACGATATCCACGCCGTCGTTCCTGAGCGCGGAAATCGGCACGACGGAGGTAAAATCGTAGAGCGCCGCGTAACTCTTTATGCACTCCGCCACCTTATCGGGCGTCGTTTTATCGATCTTGTTGACGACCAGAAGCGCCGGCATCCCGTCCTTTTTGAAACGTGCGATGATCCTTTTTTCGATCTCACCCGGCTGATATTCCGCGTCGACGACCAGGATCGCGGCGTCAACGCTCGCGATGGTCGCGGAGACCGTTTTGTTCATATAGTCGCCAAGTTTGTTCTGTGAGGAATGCATTCCCGGCGTGTCCATAAAGACATACTGCGTTTCGCCTTTGGTCAGGATCCCGGTGATGCGGTTGCGGGTCGTCTGCGGCTTTTTGGATACGATTGCGATTTTTTCTCCCGTCAGGGCGTTGAGCAGCGTGGATTTTCCGACGTTCGCTCTGCCGACGATGGCGACAAATCCTGTTTTTTTCACGTTGTTCCTCTTTCTGTTCTGCGTCTCGCTTCAAAGGCCGAGGATCTTCATGATCTCGTCCTGCTTGAAAAACATTTCCTTTTCGTCTTCTTCTCCCGTTTCGTGGTCATATCCGAGCAGATGGAGCATCGAGTGGACGGTGAGAAAAGCGGCTTCTCTCTCGAAGGAATGACCGTATTCTCTCGCCTGCGCTTCCGCCTTTTCAAGCGACAGGACGATGTCCCCGAGCGCCGGCTTTTCTCCGTCGCCGAAATTCTCGTCGAACAGCGGAAAGGACAGCACGTCCGTTTCTCTGTCGATCTTCCGGTATTCTCTGTTGAGCGTTCTGATCTTCTCGTTGTCGGTGAAGGTGACGGAGACTTCGCACGGGCAGGAGAAATCCTCGTATTTCAGCGCGGCGTTTACCGCGCGCCGGATCAGCCCGCGCAGAGAGGGGGTGACGGGGATCTTATGCTGATCGTTGTTGATATACACGGTATTGGTCATAAAGCGTCCTTTCCGATCTGCGATCTTTTTACTGTTTCTTTGCGGTATAGCGCTTCTTCTGCGATGCGATCTCTTTCTTTGCATAGTTTTCGTATGCGAGAATGATCTGCTGAACGAGTTTGTGCCTGACGACGTCGCGCTCCGTAAAGCGGTGAATGGCGATGTCGTCGATGTGATCGAGCACCTTGACTGCCTCCACGAGTCCGCTCTTCTGTCCGCGCGGCAGGTCTGTCTGCGTAATGTCGCCGGTGACCACCGACTTGCTGTTGGTGCCCAGGCGCGTCAGGAACATTTTCATCTGTTCGGGCGTAGTATTCTGCGCTTCGTCGAGGATGATGAAGGAATCGTCGAGCGTTCTGCCGCGCATATAGGCGAGCGGCGCGATCTCGATCGTCCCTTTCTCCATCTGTTTCTGATAATTCTCCGGTCCCAGCATCTCGAACAGCGCGTCGTAGAGCGGGCGCAGATAGGGATCGATCTTGCTCTGCAGATCGCCCGGCAGATAGCCGAGTTTCTCTCCCGCTTCCACGGCGGGGCGGGTAAGGATGAGACGCGATACTTCACCGCGCCGGAGAGCCGTCACCGCCATGGCGACGGCAAGGAAGGTCTTGCCCGTTCCGGCGGGACCGATGCTCAGCACCACCGTGTTTTTCTTAATCGCTTCCGCGTAGCTCTTCTGTCCCGCGGTCTTTGCTTTGATCGGCTTTCCCTTGACGGTGACGCAGAGGGTATCCGTGCCCTCAAAATGCTTCAGCGCGTCCTCTTCGCCGCTCTTTACGCCTGAAATGGCGTAAAGCAGGCGCTGTTCGCTGATCGGTTCTCCCGAGTCGATGACGGTTTTCAAGTGTTCGACGACCGCTTTTGCGCGCATGACGTTCTCTTCCTCTCCCTTGATCGAGATGCGCGGCGTTCCGACGGCGGAGCGGTCGGACAACGCGACGTCAAACGCCTCCTCGAGACAGTGGAGATTACAGTCGAAACTGCCGAACAGTTCGGCGATATCCGACCCCTTTTTCATTTCAACGAATTCTTCCGTCATTTGGTTCCTTTGCCTTTACAAATGATTTATTCCGTACTGCTGTCCGGTTCCGCCGGTCGATGTTCCGTGCGTTCGGCGATGTCTTCGATACAGACGGCGACAGCCCTGACCGTGAGAACGCCGCCTTCCTCCGCCGTTTCCGTGGAAACCGAAAGGATCTCCGCGCACTGTTCGCGCAGTTTCCTCATCAGCGCTTCCTTTGCAAGCGTCTCCGCTTCCTCTCTGCTTCGCTGAAGGACCTTGACGTCGACCGGCGAGAGATAGGTCTTTTTTACGGTCAGCGGAATCGCGATCCCGAAGACGGTGGGACGGTATTCTTCTATTGACTCATCATATACTATACCATAATTACCTGACGATTGCAAACCTTTTTTGAAAAAAATCAGATCTTTCCCCAAAATATTCACCGTTCCCAGCGTGAGTTCCCCTTCGCCCGCGGTCCTTTCCGCGTATTTGAGCGGTACGGATTCCGAGAGCGTACGGACGACGCGCGCGTAGATCCTTCCGCTCGACGGCCGCAAAACCGGTCCGGTTTCCTTTTCCGAAAACCCCGCCGCGAGCAGTTGACCCTTTTCGACGGTGTCGCCGACGCTCACCGTCGGACGGCCGCACGACAGTTCAAAGCGTACGATCTGCCCCTCGCACGAAGCGACGAGATCGTACGCTTTATCCTCTTTTTCGGAAACCTGCGGCAGCCGTTCGCGGTATTCCGTGAGGACGACTTCCGCGACGCTGCCCATCATATTGACAGAGATCCAGGCGATCTTCGGAAACTTCTGCGGGATCACGTTGCACAGCGCGTGCAGATCGACCGACGGATATCTGCAGCCGACGTAAAAATTCTCTTCGCGCAGGATGTCGAGGATCTCCTTGTCGGACAGTTCTTCGTTGCCCTCGATCCTGATCTGCCAGACGAATCTGCCGCTTTCAAACAGCAGAATAAGCGCAAAAATCAACCCCGCCGCAATGCCGGGACGGTGCGCCGCCCTTTTCAGAAGCACCCGTATTCCGCGTTCCCGAAGAACCGTACAATGCCATCCCCGCTCTGCGCAGGAGGCGATCGCACGCTTTTTCCGGCGGGTGGCGACAGAACATTCGTATGCGTCGTGCAAAGGCTTCTGCGCATATACGGGGATCCCCGTCTTCATGAAATGCGAGGCGGCTTCGTGAGGGGGCGCGTCGACGCGCAGGCGCGTTTCGCCCTCCAGCCAGCGCGATAGGCGTTCAAACATCATGATCATCCTCCCCGTGTTCTTCAAAGAGGATCTGCGTCAATTGCCCGCAGACGGCGACCCTGCCGAAGCCGTAGGAACGCAGAGTCAGTTCCTTTCCGACGATCCTGACGGTCCCCTCCTTTACCGTAAAAGCAATACCGGTCTCTTTGTAATCCGTCAGCGCGACGCAGCCCGAGATCTCCGCGTACCCCCTGCCGACGACGTTCAGTCCGGTCGGACCGAATCGTCCTCCTTCGGGCATTGAGAGCCGGAGCGGATCGGTGAGAAGCATTTTCAGTTTTTCCTTTGCAGTCATGATCTGCCTCCCGCGTTCATAATAATCAGCATATCCATATGCGAAAGGTGCTGATCGTATGCGCGCGGCGGGCAGGAAGGCAGGCGGCTGTATCGCCTTCTTCGCCGTGTTCTTTACCGTGATGATGCTGACGCATCCGCGCGAGAGCACGGCGATCACTCTGAAGGGTCTTGTTCATCTGAAAAGCGTGATACCCGCGGTATTTCCGTACCTCGTGCTGTCCGGACTGCTCCTGAAAAGCGGTCTTGACGCAAAGATCGCCTTATTTACGGGCGGGTTATTTGAAAAAGTATTCAAGCTGCCGCGCGCCGCCTTCCCGGTCTTCATGGCGGGCATTCTGTGCGGCTTTCCCGTCGGCGCACGCTGTTCGGCGGAACTGTTTGCGTCGGGCGGCTGCACGGAACGCGACGCAGACAGACTTTCCGCCATGTGCAATTTCTGCTCGCCGCCGTTTCTCATAACGGTCGTCGGAGCAAAACTGATGAACAGCGCGTCCGCCGGATGGCTGCTGTTCGGACTGCAGACCTTCTTTGCGCTCGCGTTCGGCTTTTTTTACCGCAGACCCACCGGGTCTGTGCGCGCAAACGCCTGCGCCCGGAAGCGTGCGCGCGACGCTTTCAGAGAGGAGGACGTCTCCTTCGGGATCATTCCGGCGGCGATCGGCGACGCCGCGCTTCAGACGCTCCGAATCTGCGGGATCGTTCTGTTTTTCAGCGTGCTTTCGGGCGTTGCCGCTCTGCCGTTCGCTGAACGTTTGCGCGCGCGTCCGGAACTGCTCGGACTTTTGTACGGCTTTTTTGAATTCTCCTCCGGCTGTCTTTCGCTGACGCCCGGCGCTGACGCCGCCTGTTACGCGGCGCTCATTACAGGGTTTTCCGGTCTGTCCGTTCTTGCGCAGTGCGCGACATTTCTTGTCCCGTCTGGCGTGTCGATGAAGGGATGGCTCTGCGCGCATCTTCTGTGTCCTCTTCTCACGTCTCTTTCGCTTTTTCTTTTCAAAACCGCGGGCATTTTATAAAAAAATGTTGCGAAAACGTTAAAAATGGTGTAGAATAATCAAAAAGCAGACAGAGGACGGTTTCACCTATGAACGTGCGACGGTATCACGGCAGCCGGAAGACCCTTTCCGGCACATCAGAATATTACCTGTTCCGGCGTTTCGGCGCTCTGTTGCTCGCGCTGATCCTGTCCGCGGCAGTCCTTGCGGGATGCGCCGCCGCGCCCGACCCGTTCGTCGTATCTTCAGGTACGCCGGAGGCTCCGACGGCGGATTACGGCGATGAAACGTCCGGATCCGCGCCGACCGCCGTTTCAAACGTGCCGGAATCGACCTCCAAAGAACCAACGCCGCCTTCAACGCCCTCCGGTATTTCGCCGTCTGAGACTGAGCGTACGTCCGCGTCGGTCCCGCCCTCCGAAACGGCGGACGTCACGCCGTCTGAAACGCTGCCGTCGGAATCGCCGACAACGCCGGTTCCGAGCGTGACCGCCGACCCGACGACGGTTTCCGCGACGTCCGCCTCTTCCGAAACGCCGTCTTCCTTGAAGAGGGTTTCGTTTCTTGCCGCGGGCGACAACATCATTCACGAGGCGGTCTTCACCGACGCCGCGGCGCTTGCGAGCGCGCAGGCGGCGACGGACGGCTACGAAGAAAAGTACTATTTCGATCCGATGTACGAAAACGTCGGGTCTCTGATCGGCAAAGCGGATCTTTCCTTTGTCAATATGGAATGCCCGATCGCCGGGGAAGAGTACGGCATCTCCGGCTACCCGCGCTTCAACGCGCCGTTGGAAGCGGCGGAAACGCTCGTCCGGCTCGGGTTCGACATCGTGAACGTCGCCAATAATCATATGCTTGATATGGACGATCGCGCCGCCGGCTACAGAAATACCGTGAACACCCTGAAAAAACTGCCGTTGACGGTCGTCGGCGGTTATACGAAAAACGATTACGACGATCTGCGCATCATCGAAAAGAACGGCGTAAAAATCGCCTTCCTTTCCTACACGACAAGTCTGAACTGCGAACAGATCAACCCCGCCTCTCCCGAAATGATCGTCCCCTATCCGGCGGAGAGTGACATCCGCAGACAAACGAAAAAAGCGCGCGAGAACGCCGACTTCGTAGTGGTATCCATGCACTGGGGGATCGAAAACGAAACGGAATTGAGCGGTACGCAGACCTCTCTTGCCCGCCTTCTCTGCGAGTGCGGCGTCGACGTGATCCTCGGGCACCACAGTCATACCGTGCAGAAAGCGCAGTGGATCACGTCCGGCGACAACAGAACGCTTTGTTACTATTCTCTCGGGAATTTCATTTCAACGCAGCATCCGATCAAAAACCTCGTGGGCATATTCGCGTCCTTCGATTTCGTGATCGGCGAGAACGGAGAAAGAACCGTGGAAAACGCGAAGGCGATCCCGCACATGACGTGGTATTCTACGGCGCGGGACGGCGTGAAGATCTATCTGCTCAACGAAGTCACGCCCGAACTGATCGCCTCTCACGGCTCGCAGCTGCGCGTTGAGGAAAACAAAGGCGTCTTTACGCTCGCGGACGTGAAAGCGATCTGCGAAGCGCAGTTTCCGAAAGAAGAGATCACCGTGTGATCGCTCTGTATAAAAAGGGGCTGTTTCATTTGCCTGCAAATGAGCAGCCCCCGCAAAACGGATGGTCGGGATCCCGTCCGTTTTGCGCGACTTTTGCGGTTTTGTCCGGACAGGCGAACGCTTATTGTGTAACAATATGACAAAACCGAGGCGTG
>JAFTCT010000126.1 GCA_017454525.1 Clostridia bacterium | reverse complement strand
CACGCCTCGGTTTTGTCATATTGTTAGACAATAAGCGTTCGCCTGTCCGGACAAAACCGCAAAAGTCGCGCAAAACGGACGGGATCCCGACCATCCGTTTTGCGGGGGCTGCTCATTTGCAGGCAAATGAAACAGCCCCTTCGCGCGGCTTTTGCCTATTGCCGGAAGGGACGCGCGCTTTCCGCGCGGCGGCGTGACAAAGCAAGGTGCAGCCGGGCGGGGAAGTATACTATGCGGGCGTCTGATGCGGTTGAGATTCCCTAAATCCACCAGATCGCGCGCGGTGACTTCGTCGACGGTGCCGATCTGCCGGATGAACCAGCGGAAACTGTTGTACCGCCATGCCCTCGACGGCGTTGAACCAGCGCACCGACGCGTCGCCCTCGCTGAACAGCCGGCGCACCGCGGTAGTTTGGCCGCAGCCCGCGGGGCTTCGAGCGCTGACAGCGCGCAGGTCTTGATTTTTTCAAGTTATGCCGTCAGTATTTCGGAAAAGAATAACTGTTCCACGTTCAGCAGGCGCCTTTACGCTTTTTGAAACAGAGAGTAATCGCGGCGAGTCCCGCGAGCGCAGCGATCAGCAGAACGAACGGCAGGGGATCGGCGCCGGTTTCGACGGGGTGCGCCGCATAGTATTCTTCGGTCAGTTCCCCGAGGCGGTCAAAGTCGTATAAACCCGTATAATCGACCGTGCCGTCGGCGTTCACCGCCGTCAGATCGTAATCGGGCTCCGCGCCGAGATCGACGTCCTTTCCGCCGGGAATGCAGAATTTGCTCGTACTCGACAACAGAAAGTAATGCGCGTCGGCAAGATAGCGCTGCGCGATCGCGCACGCGCCGCCGCCGCTGGTCTGCCCGAGAATGGCGATCCCGCGGTCCTTTGCCAGCACCGGCAGAAGGTTGCCGGACGAGAAGGAGAACCGGGAAGTGAGGATCGCAAAGTTGAAGTCGTACGCGACCTTTTTGTCGAGGTCGTCAAACTCGCCGTCGAGATTGAGGTCCGCCAGAAAATCGTTTTCATTCACGTTGCCCGTCGTGGTGTTTATTCTCCAGATCGCGCTTTGCGCGTTCTTGTCCGCGGCGTTGGTCATCGCCGCGAGCATATAGCCGGCGACCGCGACCAGTCCTCCGCCGTTGACCGACAGATCGACGACGAAATTTTTGATCCCGTGCGCACTCGCCCAGTCGAGCGCCTCCTTGAAGACGGGCACGACTTCCGAAACGAAAGTGTCAAAAACGAACACCGCCGTGTCGCCTTTGTATAACAGTTTCGCCGTGTCGCCCCGGTCGATCGCCGTTTCGTAGGCTTCGTACGCTTTTGCGCGCGTTTCCTGGATCTGCGGTCTGCCGTCCGACGCGGATATGGCGGCGAGATAACTGGACTTTGCCAGATAATACGGATCGGAAGAATCCGCCGCCTCCCTAAACCGGGCGATCAGAGTAGAAATGAGGGGCGATTCCAGGTAATTGAGCACGCCGTCGTTGAACGGATCCATGTACATCGCGGTATGCCCGCCGTCGAAGAACGGGAAGGAAAGGACCGTCAGCCCCGCAATGTATTCGACGACGTCCTCCGAACGGAGCATTTGTCTTGCGGTCTTCGTCTCGTCGCTGAAGTCCTCAAGCGCCTGATCGAAGCCCTTTTCGGTGACGGCTTTCGCGATCTGCGCGTTCAGCGGCGCGCCGTAGAAGTGATCCATCGCGAAACAGAGTTCGTTGTAGGTGAAGGCAGCCATGGCGGACGTGCGCACCGTCTTTTCGTAGACGGAGGACTTGTCAAAATAGCCGTCGTGCTGCACGTTGTCTGTCGAAAAGCGGACGAAATAAATATTGCCGTCGACGTATTCGGCGTTGTTGTAGGTACAGAAGAAGATATCTACGATCGTCGGCAGGGGGAGATAGACCTTCCCGTCGACCGCAACGAGATCGATATGGTATTCGGAGAGGTCGAGCAGCAGGCTCTTTTTCTCGCTCTGATGACCGTCCTCCACGTTCTTGATGAAGGAAACGTCGACAGTCGAGCCGGTCTGGTTGGTACTGCTGTTCTGAAAATCGTCGAAACTGTCGAAGAAGACCGTGTCGTCGTTGACGTTCAGCACCATATCCCCTGTAGAACAGGAGACCGTGAAGGTTCCGTCGCCGTTGTCGGTCTCGGTGAACGTGTCGGTGAAGATCACGCCGAGGTAATCGGCAGGATCGATCCAGGGCACTTCCGGCAGAGCGTCAAAGAAAACGCATTCGAGCGTCTTCGTTTCCTCAAGAGAGAAGATATAGGCGGTCACTTCTTTTTTTGCGAAATCTTCGTCGGCGTGAACGCCGAGCGCGCCGACCGCCCCGAAGAGCAGAACGGCCGTCAGAAGAAGGCTGAGAACGGACAATACTCTTTTCATTATGCACCTCACGTCATTTTGTAAAAATTGTAAGCCCAGTATAGCATACCGCGCGGCAAAATGCAATAGTTCCGATGATAATTTCCGTAAAGAGGACGGCGGAGACGGAAGCAAGAAACTGAAGGGACCGGATGTGATGAAAACCAAATCATCCTATCGCACCTTGCCGCTCATCCCGCAGGTCGAAACGGTCCTGCGCGAAGAACAGACAAAACAGGGAGAGATGAAAGAAGCGTTTCGCTCGGCGTACAGCAAGAAATACCTCGACTATGTCTGCGTGGACGCCATCGGAAATCTCATCACGCCGCAGTATATCACCACAATGTGTTTTTAGGCGTCCGTCTTTGTTTCACTACTGTATCTAATGAAGTTCTAATGAGTTTGTAAAAAAGCGTACGTAAGATGCTCGTTGTTTGGAACACCTTACGTACGATATGCAAAACTCACTCAATATCAACTATCTGAATATCGCTAAAGTTTTCGTTCAATGTTTTTCCATTGATTGATGCTGCAAAAAGCAGATCAACGGTCTCAAAGCGATCAATTCCTGAAAAGCTGCAGATTCTTTCACCCTTGCCGTCCACAACGATATACACTTCAATTTCTGTAATGTTCCATTCCAGAAAATAGTGTGTTTCATTGATGAAAAGTTCTGCGTCGTGCCCATAGCATAAGCTCTCATGCAAATCATTGAATTCTTCTCTCGTCATTTGCTGCCTCCAAAATACTTACCGTATTCTTCATATTCTTCAGGTGTTAGATCGCGATAAGGTTGTCTTACACCATTTACATAATCGTGAGCATGCAGCGTCATTTTTCCTTGATGCATAGAATACTCGATATCTACCTTTGTAAGTCTGCGGATATCTGCTCGGGATTTAGGTTCAACGATGTATTCTGCCAAGTTAATCCTCCTTTTTGTGCGTCTTCAACATGCTTGTCAATTGTTCCAAGAGTTCTTTGTCCATTGAATCAAACTCTCTTGCAAACAAAATCGCGAGAGTTCTGTTTTGTTCCGGCACATCTTTGATGCGCAACTCAACCGTATCGTTTGATTCCAGTGCGGCAACTTCAAGCGCGTCCTTTTGTTTTTTGTCAAGTCCATACAGATATGCAAGTTTTGCTTTCCAACTATCCGGCATTTTTTTCTTTCCATTTTCGACTGCAGACAAAAAAGCTGAAGTTACGCCGAGCTTTTCTGCCATTGTCTTCAGAATCTCTCCGTGTTGTATTCGCAGGTCCCTCGGTCAGGGCGCGGGAAAAAGGGACGTGTGGCGTCGGAGTTTCGCCTCGGCGAAACTCATGCGGGCGCAGAAATGCTGCGGGAAACTGCAGCGATAAGCGCCCGCGCCCACCGGGCTGTCATTCACTACGAGCCCGTTCGAATCCCTGTTTAATTAAAAATAAAACAATTCTTCAAACTTTCTATCCAAAGCGATGCATAGAATCAACGCAAGCTTCGCTGTCGGGCCGAACTGTCCTGTTTCTATTGAACTGATGGTGTTTCTGGAAACACCGACCATCTTTGCCAATTCTGCCTGTGACAGTCCTTTCT
>JAFTCT010000125.1 GCA_017454525.1 Clostridia bacterium | reverse complement strand
CGGAACTGTTCGGCGGCGAAACGCGTTTCGGCGCAGGACAGTTCCGGACGGACGGGAAAAAGCCGCCGCGCGGCTTTTGGAGGACGCAGTCCGCGCGGGGTAAATCTATAACTCAAAACGCAACAAAAAAGACGGACGCTGCTTTCGTGCGGCAAATCCGTCTTTTTTCATACCCTTTTCACAGTAGGAAAGCTTTTGCGGGGGTTCCCGGGGGGCGGCTTTTCTCGAAAAGCGCCCCCGGGTCGTACTCCGTTTCTCTGGTCGTACTCCGCTCCGGGTCGTACTCCCCCAAGCGCTTCCTCACTGCCAGACAGCGAGTTGTTTTCCTGCGGCGGCGGCGCAGATCGCCGCGGGCAGGGCGTTGAAGTCGCAGACCATGGAAAAGGGTTTCTTTTCGGGATCGTCCTGGCGCATCGGGACGAAATAGATATTTTTGCGCGTATAGAGGCGCGCGATATTTTCAAAATTGCCCGAGAGGGCGTCGTTGGTAGCGGCGCCGAGCAAGAGCGGCGTACCGGTACGCTGGCAGGCTTTCGCCGCGAGCGTGACCGGGGTATCGTAGACGCCGTGGGCGAGTTTGGCGAGGGTCGTGCCGCTGGCGGGGGCGATCACCGCGAGGTCGGGGCGCATGACGGGTCCGACGGGTTCTGCTTCGGCGATCGTGCCGATCAGATGCCGTTTACAGAGCGATTCGATTTCATTTTTGAGGTCCTGCGCCCGACCGAAGCGCGTATCGGTATGAAGAAAGACGGCGCTTCCGACGGGGATGATCTCATGGCCTTCGTTAATGACTGTTTTCATCTGTTCGATCGCGCGTCTGACGGTGCAGAAAGACCCGCTGATCCCCCAACAGATCAACATGGATTCCGGTATTCTCCTTTCATTTTTTATCAAGAGCGTCAAGAATACGCCGGGCGAGGTACTCACCCGCGTAGCGCGGGCTGTATTTTCCGGGCAGGCCGGGGGCGTCCAGGACGGTAAACGGCGCTTCCTCGCGCGCGGGCGCGGCAAGGCCGCCGGGCGAAGAGGCAAGCTCGAGGTAGAGCGTATGCGGCGACGCGGCTCTGACGGTCTGCGCGTCTGCGACCGGAAAGGGAACGGTATTGAAGATGAGATCATACCGTCCGATATTTTCCGCAAGAGCCGGAAAGTCCTCGGCGGCGTGTCCGGCGGTGCGCGCCGCGCGCCGTTTTTCCTCTTTGCGGTCGTAGACCGTGACGGCGGCGCCGAGCGCCGCGAGTTTCTTTGCGGTCATCCGACCGATGCGGCCGTAGCCCAGGACGGCGCAGCCGCTGTTTTCCAATACTGAGCGGTAGTTTAAAAGCGCCAGCCCGATCGCGCCCTCGGCGGAGGGCAGCGCGTTTTGTTCTGCAAAGCCGGGGTCGGACAGCAGGTCGAGGGTCACGTTGCCCATGGCAAGCGCCGCGGGGATCCCGCCGCCGAGCAGCGTCACGCCCGCGCCGGCGACCGCGCGTTCCTCTCCGTCAAAGCCGCCCGCGCGGAAGGGTGCGTTGAAAACGCCGCGGCGATAGACCGGCACCGGCAGCAGCACGATATCAGCGCCGGTGATCGCCTCCTTTACGGTATACGGTTCCTCACAGGCGTCAAGCCCGTAGCCGCCGCAGCGCTTCGCCGGCGCTTCCTCGAAGCCGTAGAGCGCGACTCTTTTTCCTGCCCGAAGGAGCGCCGAAGCCGCCTCCAGCGCCCGTTCGTCTCCGCCGATCACGGCGATTTTTTGTTGGTTCAATTCAGCGGATCCTTTCTCTTGTCTTTACTGACAGTATATGAGACAGTCGGAATTACGGTTATTGAGAATAGAAAAAGGGCTGTTCATCTGCAGGCAAATGAACAGCCCTTTGGATCTTCAGAAAAACGCGAAAGTATCGGGATCAAAGACGGGCGGCGGCTTCGAACAGTTCGCTTACCGCCTCGTTGAAGGTGGGATGCGGGCGAATGACCGACGCCATCTGCTCAACGGTGAGACCGTTGACGATCGCCGCGGAAAACTCGGAGATCATGTCGGTCGCGCGCTCGCACATCAGATGCGCGCCGAGGATCCGGCGCGTCGCGCCGTCGAAGACCAGCTTCATGAAGCCGCGCTCGCCGCCGACGATCAGCGTCTTGCCGTTTGCGTACATCATGACCTTGGCGGTCTTCACGTCGTACCCCTGCTCCGCCGCTTCCTCCTCGATCAGCCCCACCGAGCCGATCTCGGGCGAAACGTAAATGCAGGAGGGTACGGTGGACAGATCGACCGACGCGGCGACGCCCGCGATCTCTTCGGCGACGACCGTTCCCTGTGCGGACGCGACGTGCGCGAGCTGGATCTTTGATGAAACGTCGCCGATGGCGTATACGCCGGGAAGCGAGGTCTCAAAACGATCGTTCACCACGATCGCACCGCGGTTCGTCTCGACTTCAACGCCGGGGGCGAAGAGCCCCGCCGCGTTCGGACGGCGTCCGATGGCGACCAGGACGCGGCTGCCCTGCGCCGCGCCTTCCTTGCCCTTCGTCTCATAGCGTACGGTCAGCGCTCCGTCGCCGTCCCGGACGATCTCTTTGACCATGGCGTCGGTCAGCACCTTTACGCCCTTCTTCTTCAAGAGCATCTGCAGATTCTGCGACAGATCCTTGTCCATGCGCGCCAACAGCCGCGGCAGCGCTTCGATCACCGTCACCCTGCAGCCCAGCCGCGCGTAAACCGAGGCAAATTCCACCCCGATCACGCCGCCGCCGATGATCACCAGCGATTCGTCGAAGGTCGCTTCGCCTTCGAGCAGCTCGTCGCTCGTGATCACGCCCTCTTGGGAAAGTCCCGGGATCGGCGGGCGCGCCGGCGTCGAGCCGGTCGCGATCACAATGCTGTCCGCCGTGTAAAGCGTCTCGCCTGCGCGTACCTTGCCGGAGCCCTCAACGACCCCCTTGCCGCGCAGCAGCGTCACGCCCGCGCTCTTGAACAGACTTTCGATGCCGCCGCGGAGTTTCGCGACGGTCTCGGATTTCTTTTCATGCATTTTCGTGAAATCAAACGCGCAGCTTCCGACGGTTACGCCGTACGCCTCGGCGCCTTTCGCCTCCGCGTAGACCTCCGACGCGTGCAGCAGCGCCTTCGTCGGGATGCAGCCGCGGTTCAGACAGGTCCCGCCGACGTCGCGCTCCTCCACGACCGCCGTCTTCAGCCCCAGCGCCGCCGCCTTCAGCGCGCAGACGTATCCGCCCGGCCCCGCGCCGATCACGATCACGTTAAAATCTGACATGGTTTTTTTCGTTCCTTTCTGATTGTAATGAGGATTGCACACCCGGATGCAGGCGTTGCCTGAGGGCTGCGCGCCCTCAGTCTCCCCGCCAAACCCTTTTTGAAAAAAGGGCTTGGATCCCAAAAACTTTCCTGCCGGCTTCAGGGAGAGCAGACGGCGAAGATGCGAACGACCGTAACGGCACGTGACGGTGATCCCCGCGTACAAGCGCGCGCGTTTGTACGCGGGGATCACCGTCCGTGCCGCCGACAAGGCGCGCCGTGTCGGTTGCGGATGCGTCCGCGCGGTCGTTCTTCGGGGACGGCTGTTTTTAGAGCAAAACGACTGCGAAAGATCCGCGAAAAAGGGCGAACGCTTCGCAGCAAAAAAGTTTTTGAGGGAGTATGAGGGAACTTTTCTCAAAAAGTTCCCTCATAACGTGCAAATGAACTGAATTCTTCTGCAGGACAGGCGTTCACGCAAAAGGGCGAACGCTTCACAGCAAAAAAGTTTTTGAGGGAGCATGAGGGAACTTTTTTCAAAAAGTTCCCTCATGGCGTGCAAACTAACTGAATTTATACCGCAATACCGGGGTTCTGGCGGCGCGGACGTCGTCGAGCCGGCGGACGGGGGTATGGAGGGGGGCGTCGTGAAGCGCCTGCGGATTTTCGTAGGCGACCTTTTTCAGCTCCTTAAAGGCGGCGATAACGCTGTCGAGCATTTCCTTCGGCTCGGTCTCGGTGGGCTCGATCATGAGCGCCTCGTGGACGATGAGGGGGAAGTACATGGTCGGCGGGTGGATGCCGCGGTCCAAAAGGCCTTTGGCGAGGTCGAGCGCCGAGACGCCGGTCTCCTTATGGAGGCGGTCGAGGGTGAGGACGAACTCGTGCATACAGTAGACGTTGAAGGCGAGATCGTAGTCCTCTTTGAGGCACGCCTGCATATAGTTGGCGTTGAGGACGGCGTTTTTGGACGCTTCGGGAATGCCCTCCTTACCGAGGGTAAGGATATAGGCGAGGGCGCGCACGACCACAAGGAAGTTGCCGCCGAAGGCTTTGACTTCGCCGAAGTGTTTTTTGGCACTGCCGCTCTTATAGGCGCCTTTGGCGGTTCTGGTGACGCGGACGCCGGGCAGGAAGTCTGCAAGGAAAGCCTTGCAGCCGACGGGACCGGAGCCGGGGCCGCCGCCGCCGTGCGGGGTCGAGAAGGTCTTATGGAGATTGAGGTGGATGCAGTCGAATCCCATATCGCCGGGGCGCACGACGCCCATGACGGCGTTGAGGTTGGCGCCGTCGTAGTAGCAGAGGCCGCCCGCGTCGTGGACGATCTTCGTGATCTCGAGGATATTCTTATCAAAGACGCCGACGGTATTGGGGTTGGTGAGCATCAGTCCGGCGGTATCGGGGCCGACGGCGGCTTTCAGGGCGTCGAGGTCGACGCAGCCGTCGGGCGCGGAGGGAATATTGACGATGGTGAAATCGCACATTGCGGCGGAGGCGGGGTTGGTGCCGTGCGCCGAATCGGGGACGATGATCTTTTTTCGGACGTCCGCCTGGCCTTTACTGCGGAGGTAGCTCTTGATGAGCATCAGTCCTGTGAACTCTCCGTGCGCGCCGGCGGCGGGCTGGAGGGTGAGGGCGTCCATGCCGGTGATGGCGCAGAGTGCTTTTTCGATGTCGTAAAGGACCTCGAGCGAGCCCTGGACGGTACTGTCGTCCTGGAGGGGATGCACGCCGGTGAATCCCGGCAGGGCAGAGACCTGCTCGTTGATCTTGGGGTTATACTTCATCGTGCAGGAGCCGAGCGGATAGAAGCCGTCGTTGACGCCGTGCACGGCTTTCGCGAGGGTGGAGTAGTGGCGGGAGAGTTCGTTTTCCGAGACGTGCGGCAGGTGCGGCGCGCCGGCTCTTTTCAGCTTTTCGGGCAGTTTCGTCACGGGGACGTCGCATTTCGGGAGGATGGAGAGGAACTGGCCTTCTTCACCGCGTTCAAAAATCAGTTTCACAGGAGCACCTCCTTTACGATCGCGACGGCGCGGTCGAGTTCTTCCTTTGTCTGCTTCTCGGTGCAGCACCACAGCACACCCCCGTCGACCGGCAGACCGCCGAGGATGCCCGCTTTGTCGAGGGCTTTCAGCACCTTGCCGGTCTCGGGCAGGGTGGTGACGAATTCGTTGAAGAATTCGCCCTTATACACAAGGTCTACGCCTTCGATCTTGCAGAGCTCCTTCGCAAGATAGTGCGCCTTGGAGGTCGAGAGGGTCGCCGCTTCAGAGAGTCCCTTCGCGCCCATCGCCGAGAGGTAGACGGCGGCGCAGAGCGCGCAGAGCGCCTGGTTGGAGCAGATATTGGAGGACGCCTTCTCGCGGCGGATATGCTGTTCGCGCGCCTGGAGGGTCAGGACGTAGCCGGTTTTGCCGTCGACGTCGACGGTCTGACCGACGATCCTGCCGGGCAGTTTTCTCTGCATGGCTTCTTTGCACGCCATGAAGCCGAGGTAGGGACCGCCGAATGCGAGGGGCATGCCGAGGGGCTGTCCTTCGCCGACGGCGACGTCTGCGCCGTATTCGGCGGGCGTCTTGCAGAACCCCATCGAGATGGGATTGACCGACATGACGTATTTTGCGCCGGCGGCGTGGACGACGGCGCCGATCTTCTCGGCGTCCTCAAAGAGTCCGAAGAAGTTGGGCTGCTGCAGAATGAAGCAGGCGGCGTCGTCCGAAAGCGCCTTTTCAAGGGCTTTGACGTCGGTTTTGCCGTTTTTCGCGGGGATGACGGTCAGATCCGTATCCGAAGCGGAGCAGTAGGTGCGCACGACTTCGAGATACGCGGGATTGACGGTCGCGGAAATATACGCTTTGGTTTTCTTGCGCTCCTTGCACATCGGGACGGCTTCCGCCATGGCGGTGGCGCCGTCGTAGACCGAGGCGTTGGAGACGTCCATGCCGGTCAGCTCGCAGATCATCGTCTGATACTCAAAGATGTTCTGCAGGATGCCCTGGCTGATCTCCGCCTGATAGGGGGTATAGGCGGTGACGAACTGTTCTTTGCTCAATACGCTTCCGACGACGGCGGGGATGTAATGATCGTAAGCGCCGGCGCCGCGCAGGATCGTTTTATAGACCTTGTTCTTTTCGGAGAGCGCGGTCATGATCGCCGACACTTCGAGCTCGCTTTTGCCCGAAGGCAGGTCGAGCGATTTGACGAGCATTTTGCGCGGGACCGCCGCAAAGAGATCGTCGATCGACTTCACGCCGATCTTCTTCAGCATCTCTTCGCGCTCCGCGGCGCTTGAGGGGACGTAACTTCCCATAGAATTATAGCTCCTTTTCCATGTTTGAAGGGACAGCATACCGGAATACTCCGGCAGCCGTCCCGATCACTTTTATTATCAGAGGGTTTCGAGGAAAGCGGCGTATTCGTCCGCGTTCATCAGTTCCTCTGTATCTTCGATCTCGCCGACTTCCACGAGCCATGCGTCGTAGGGCGTCTCGTTGATCAGCGCGGGGGTGTTGACCACCTCGTCGTTGACGGCGACCACGGTACCGGTCACGGGCGAGTTGACGTCGGAGACGGCTTTGACCGATTCAACGTCTGCAAAGGATTCCTCTGCCTCGACGGAGTCGCCTTCCATGGGGAGATTGACGAAAACAAGGTCGCCGAGCTCCGACTGTGCGTAGTCGGTAAGGCCGACCAGAACGGTGCCGTCTTCGGTCTTTTTGACCCATTCGTGCGTTTTGGTGAAGAGAAGATCTTGCGGGATATTCATAGTAAATTCCTCCGTTTCTTTCTATAGAAGATTTAATCTTTTGCAGGTTTTTTGTAGAAGGGCAGTTTGACGACTTCCGCGTCGATCATTCTGCCGCGGACGTCGATCTGAACGGCCTGACCGACTTCGCTCAAGGGCTTGGGCAGGTACGCCATGGCGATCGCCTGACCGATGAAAGGGCAGTGCGTGCCCGACGTGACCACGCCGACCTTTTCACCGTTCACATAAACGTCGCTGTGCTCGCGCGCGATGCCTCTGCCGGTGATCTTCAGTCCGACGCGCTTGATCGTCGGCAGGCCCTTCGCTTCGATCGCGGCTTTGCCGATGAAGTCTTCTTTGTCCATTTTGCAGAAGAAGCCGATGCCCGATTCCTTCGGCGTGAGCTCGTCGTTCAGCTCATGTCCGTAGAGCGGCATCGCCGCCTCCATGCGCAGCGTGTCGCGGGCGCCCAGTCCGCAGGGGATGAGCCCCTCGTCCCTGCCGGCGTCCAGAAGGGTCTTCGCAAGCGCGATCGAGTCTTCGGGCGCGCAGTAGATCTCATAACCGTCCTCGCCGGTGTACCCGGTCTTCGAAACGATCGCGTCGATCACTTTGCCGCCCTTCAGCGTCAGATGCGCGTGCTCGACAAAGGTGTAATAGACCTGCGGGATCTCGTTTTCGGGGCAGATCTTTTGGAAGATTTTTTCCGCCGCGGGTCCCTGCAGCGCCAACTGCGCCACCGATTCGGAAATATCGGTCATCTTCACGTCGCCCGAGATGTGCGCCGACATGAAAGCGACGTCCTTTTCGTGGTTTGCCGCGTTGACGACGAAGAGATATTTGTCCGCCGCCAGACGGTAGACCATCAGATCGTCGACGATGCCGCCCTGTTCGTTGCACATCGGCGAATATTTGACCTGTCCGTCGACCATTTCTTCCACGTGAACGGTCGTGAGCATATTGGCGGCGCGCAAGGCGTCCGGACCCTCTAAAACGATCTCCGCCATGTGCGAAACGTCAAACAGCCCCGCCTTCGTGCGGACCGCCATGTGCTCGGCGATCACGCCCGTGCCGTACTGTACGGGAAGCAGATATCCGGCAAAGGGAACGATCTTGCCGCCGAGTTCAACGTGCAGGTCATATAAGGGAGTTTTCTTTTCCATAATACGTATGTCCTTCCCGGCGCTTTTTCACTGCCGAAGCGCCTTTCTCACCGCGCCGCGGGGCGCGGAGTTCCGGGGTTTCCCGGTCCATTGCATAGTATATAATACTCTCCCGTCTTTTGCAAGAGTTTTTTCATTATTTTTCAAAAATATTTGTGCGCGGTATCGCCTTGGCGTTTGTCCGCGAATTGCCGCGGCGTTTTCGTTGACATTTCAACCGCGGTGTGATACAATAAACAAGACTGGAGAACTCCGGCTTTACGGCAGCGGCGCTCGGAACGCGCCCGCAGGACCGGTCGGCAATGCCGCCGTGCCGCTTTCCCGCCGCCGGATATTCTGAATACAGGAGTATATCATGGAACGGCTGCTTTATTTGGACGGCGAAAACTATACAGACGGTATGCCCGAGATCCGGCGAACCGCCGTTCGCGGCGTCATCTTCGTGGACGGAAAGCTGCTTCTCATCGAAGATCATAAGAATGAAGTGAAACTGCCCGGCGGCGGCAGGGAGGAAGGCGAAACCGATATCGAGACGCTTGTTCGTGAGGTGCGCGAGGAGACCGGCTGTACGGTCATTCCGGAAACGGTGCGCCCGTTCGGCTATATCGAAGAAAAACGGAAGAGTTTCAACGAGAATAAAATATGGCACCAGTTCAGCAGACTGTATTTCTGCGACGTCACCGGTGAGCGCGGCGGCACGGCGTATTCCGAAAGCGAGAAAAAGCGCGGGATGCGGCTCAGAACGTATACGGTCGATGAAGCGATCGCCAAAAACCGCGCGATGCTGAATGAGATCGGCGAGCTTGCCTGGAATCAGAGAGAGTACAGAACGCTGCTGCTCATTAAAGCGTATTTGGAAAAAGGCGCCGGCGAATAGAAAAGGCGCCGCGCGCGCCGGATCGGCTGTAAATTTTAAAGGGGCTGTTTCATTTGCCTGCAAATGAGCAGCCCCCGCAAAACGGATGGTCGGGATCCCGTCCGTTTTGCGCGACTTTTGCGGTTTTGTCCTGACAGGCGAACGCTTATTGTGTAACAATATGACAAACAATATGACAAAACCGAGGCGTGAGCCGAGGAGCAAAACGTCGACGGGGGTGTTTCATT
>JAFTCT010000124.1 GCA_017454525.1 Clostridia bacterium | reverse complement strand
TGCTCCTCGGCTCACGCCTCGGTTTTGTCGTATTGTTACACAATAAGCGTCAGCCTGTCCGGACAAAACCGCAAAAGTCGCGCAAAACGGACGGGATCCCGACCATCCGTTTTGCGGGGGCTGCTCATTTGCAGGCAAATGAAACAGCCCCTTTCGCTATGAAAGCGCCTTTATCTTTTTGATCGGTGATCTCTGCGGAAAACTCCGCATATTTCGTCTCTTTCATCGGCATAATCCGGAAAACGCGGGGAAAACTTACAAAAAAGGGTGAAAACCGAAAGGAAGTTGGGATCTTGACAGAACTCAGGCGCGCTTACAGGACCGTGATGAAAGAATGCGGCGGTTTGCTCTGCGATCTTGCTTTCCGCGTTTCCGCTGAAAACGCCGCGGAAAACAGGCTTTTGAAAAAGAAAGCCGCAAAAGAACTGATAAAGAAACTGACCGGCGTTTTCGAACGCGAAAGCATCGATAACGCCGGAGATTTTGAAAAGGCGGCGAAGGAACTCTACAAAAACGGCGCCGCTTCGGACGGGCTGATCTTTCTCTTTTACGATATCGCCTGCGCCGCGCTCGTCTTTTTTACGGCAAAGCGCCTGCGCGACCGGAAGGAAGAGACAAACGAGCGTATCCGCTTGACCTGCGCGCAGACGGAAAAACTTTTCTCCCTTTTGAAGGCGTTCGATTTCGACGGCTTCTACCGGTCGGTTTCGGCGGTCGACAGAACGCTGCGCAAAAGAAACTATCTCTCCTACGCCGCTTCGGACAGGAAAACGCGCGCGGAGATCCGGCGGCTGGTCCTTCGTTTCGCAAAGAGAAAAAAACTAAGTGAAAAGGACGCCGCGGCGGTCGTCCGGGAGGACGAACCGGCGCTGCGGCAAAAGCGCCGCGCCGCGCTCTGCGTTTCTCTGCGCGTCATGCTCTTTGTGCTGCTCGCAGGCGCGGCGGCTGTCCTTTGCGGTCCGGGACAGGCGCTCTTCCTCTCCCTCCCGATCCTCCTGCTCTCCGGCGAAATGATGCGCTTTTTCGCATCGCTCGTCATCCGCCCGGAACCGCTCTTCTCGCTCGAGGAGGCGCCGGTAAAGGAGCGCGTCGTCGCCGTTCTGACGGTGCTGATCACCTCAAAGGAAGACGTCGCCCGGTACGGCAGAGCGCTTGAAAAGATCTACCTTCTCAACCGGCGCGATGAAGGTGTGCTCTTCGGGCTTCTGTGCGATCTGAAGGACGCGGGACAGCGCGAAACGCCCGGAGACGGCGCACTGATCGCCGAGACCGAAAAAGAGATCGCGCGGCTCAATAAAGAGTACAAAAACAGGTTTTGCCTGTTTTTCAGGGAAAGACAGCCGGTGCCCGGCGAAGGGTACTGGTCGGGCAAGGAGCGCAAGCGCGGCGCGATCATCGATCTTGCGCGCCTGCTGACGCGCGGAGAAGACCGGTTTATAAAGACCGTTCTGCCGCCGGACTACAAAAAGAACACGCATCTTCTGCTCACGCTCGACGCGGATACCGGTCTGCGCTGCGGCGCCGTAAGAAAGATGTACGCCGTCATGCGCCATCCCTATAACAGACCGGTCGTCAGAAACGGCGTCGTCGTCTCTGGCTGCGGCGTACTGCAGCCGCGCATGACGCCCTCCGTCGCCTCGGTCGGCAAAACGCCCTTCGCGACGCTCCTTTCCGGCGCGCCCTCGGGCGGACAGTATTCCGCGCCGGTCTTCGACTATCATCAGTCGGTCTTCTCAAGGGGCGCCTTCTGCGGAAAAGGGATGATCGATCTCGACGCGTTTGAAGAGGTGATCGACGGCGCGTTCCCCGAAAAGCGGATCCTCAGCCACGATCTGCTCGAAGGGACGCGCCTGCGCTGTCTGAATATGACGGAACTGGTCTTCCTTGACAGTTTTCCCTCCACGGCATCCTCCTACTATAAAAGAAAGCACCGCTGGCTGCGCGGGGATTATCAGTCCTTCCCCTTCGCGCTGTACCGACTTCCCTTTACCGGAAAAGAAAAGAAGCGCAATCCCGTCGATTTTCTGTCGAAGTATATGATTGCCTCGAACGCCTTCCGCGCGGCGGCGCCGGCGTTTTCGCTGATCTCGCTCTTCCTCGCGCGCCCCTTCGACGAGAGCACGTGCGCCTTTTATCTCCTCTTTTCGACCGGCTATATCCTCTTTCCGTTTGCCGTCACGATCCTGCTGAGCGCCCGCAACGCCGGCAGACGTTTCTATTCGAGGGTGCTCCAGGACGTTCTGCGCAGTTTCCTTCTTGCGCTGTACGAACTGTCCGCTCTGGCGTATGAAGCGTGGCTGTCGGCGGACGCGCTCGCGCGCGTACTGTACCGGTCGCTCGTTTCGCACAAAAAACTGCTTGAGTGGGTCACCGCAAGCGAAAATGAGGCTGCGAAAAAGAGCCGGTTTACGGCTTTTCTTTCCTATCTGCGCTCCGCTTTCCCTTCCCTTGCGCTGACGCTGGTCCTTCTTCTTACCGCGCGCGGCGGGATCATCCGGCTGCTCTCCGTTCTCTTTCTAATCTTCCCGTTTGTTTCCTTTAGGATGTCGCTGCCCTACAGAAAGAAGAAAGCGCCGGCAAAAAAAGACAGGGAGCGGCTGACGGACTATATTAAAAAGAGCTTCTCCTATTACGAACGCTTCGTCTGCGAAAAAGACCGCTTCCTGCCGCCCGACAACGTGCGGGAAACGCCGTCTCCCGCAGTCGCGCACCGCACCTCCCCCACCAATATCGCGCTCTATCTCGTTTCGGTCGGCGCCATGCACGACCTTGCCCTCCTGCCGGAGGAGGTGATGCTCGAAAAACTCGGACGAACAATCGAAACTCTTGAAAGTCTGCCGAAATACAGAGGGCATCTCTACAACTGGTACGACACGCAGACGCTCGATATTCTCGGCGCCCCCTTCATCTCGACGGTCGACAGCGGCAACTATGTCATGGCGCTGGTCTATCTTTCGCAAAAACTGAAGGAGGTCGGTTCCGCGCGCGCAAAAGAACTGCGCGCGCAGATCGACGGATTGCTGGACCGGACAGACTTCTCGTTTCTGTACGACGAAAAGAAGGAACTGCTCTCGATCGGCTTCGATCCCGTTTCGGGGAAACGCTGTGAAAACTGCTACGACCTCCTCGCGAGCGAAGCGCGCAGCGCCTACTGCTTCGCCATCGCAAAGGATCAGATCCCCGTTGAAAGCTGGGGGAAACTCGGCAGACCCGTCACCCTGCACGCCGGGCATTTCGGGATCCTGTCGTGGTCAGGCACCGCTTTTGAATACTTTATGCCCGCGCTCTTTCTTCCGGTCTACGACAACACACTGCTCCACGAGATGCTCTGCTTTGCCTATGACGAGCAGCAGAACGACCGCACGGGAAAGCTCTGGGGCAGATCGGAAGCGGGGTATTTCGCTTTCGACAACGAAATGAACTACCAGTACAAGGCGTTCGGCTGCGCCACGCTTGCGATCGACCCCGCGGTGAAAAACGAGAACGTCATCGCCCCCTACGCCTCCTTTCTGACCCTGCCCTTCGCCTACGCGGCGTCGATGTCCAATCTGAAACGGCTGGAAGAGGCGGGCGCTTACGGCGAATACGGCTTTTACGACGCGATCGACTTCACCCCCGCGCGCGTCGGCAGGGGGAACGCTGTGATCCGCTCCTATATGGCGCATCACATCGGCATGAGCATCGCGGGCGCCGCCAACGCGCAAACGAACGGCGCGATCGTCCGGCGCATCCTTGCGGACCGCGAGATCGCCGCATTTGAAGAACTGTATGAGGAGGGCGTGCCCTGCGACGCGCCGCGCGCCGTCCCCGCCGAAAAAAGAAGATCGCCCAAGCCGCCGGCTCCGCCGCTGCGCTTTCAGAAGCGCGAGCGCGAATGCCCCGAAAACGTTCTGCTCTCGGGCGGCGCGATGCGCGCGCTGTATTCCGGGGAGCGCGGTCTGTCCTTTGCGCACTCCGACGTGCTGATCACGCCGCCCGATATACCGGAGAAACCGCCCCGCCGGACCTTCTCGGTCGAGTATTCCGCCTGCGGGCAAAGCGCGTCGCTTCCGCAGGGCTGCAGGGCGTATTACGTCGGGCGGCAGCTGCGCCTGATCCGCGAGGAAAAGGCGTACGCCCTGATGCTCGCCGTCGTCACGCCGCCCGGAGGCGGGGCGGTCCTGCATTTTGAAAGCACGGCGGACGACAGAAACGCCCGCGTCGTATTCTCCCTTCCCCTCGTGCTGTCGTCGGTCGAAGAGTACCGCACGCATCCCGCCTTTTCGGGACTGCTGACCGAATGCGCCGACTGCCCCGGTGAGAACGCCCTGCTCTTTCACAGACGGTATACCGACGAAAAGCGCCGCTCCTTCTATCTGCTTTTGGCGTTCGCGGACGGCGCGCCCTTTGACGCGGTCAGCTCCTACGACGATCTTCCGGCGCCCGGCGGCGCCTTAACGGAGCCGCTCTGCCGCCGCACGGGGCCCCTGCGGATCCCCTACGCGCTCTTAAGAAGAACGCTGCCCGAAAACGGAAAGACCGACCTCATCCTGCTCTGCGGCGGAAGCAGAGAAAAACTGCTCTCCCGACTGCGCGAAATGCGCCGCAAGGAAGCGACGGACGCTCTCTTCCGCGCCGTTTCCGCGGAAGCGGCGCTCGAAAGAAAGACCATGCCCTTCGCGGAGTATGAAGACCGCGCCTTTCTCTCGTACGTTTCCCTGCTCATCGAAGGCGTCCGGCGCTTCAGACTGCGCCGGCTGACGCTGCCCGCCCTTCCGATAGGCGAACTCTGGAAATACGGCATCTCGGGCGATCTGCCGGTCTTTACCTTCCTGATCCCCGAAGAAAAACTGAACGAATGTCAGAAAAGGACCGTCAAAGGTCTTCTGCGCGCGCACGCTTTCCTTGTAAAGAGCGGCGTGCCGCTCGATCTGGTCTTTCTGCGGGCGGACAGCGACCGTTACCACTCGCCCGCCCGGAAGGAGTTTTCCGAACTTCTCGGCGAAACGGTCGGCTTCGGACGTCCCACCCGCGCGGGCGGCGTCTATCTGATCACCGACCGCTCTGCGAAAACGGTCCTGCCGTCTTTTTCGCGCGTCTTTCTGACGGTCGGGCGCGACTGCATCTTCTCATCCTTCAAAAACGATTTCTTATCCTGCCTGGAACCCGCGTGCGCGCCCGATCCGCGCGCCTATGAAAAGCGAGGTGAGAAAAAGACCTCCCTCGGCGACCGGACCGTCACGGTGGAGGGCTCCTCCGGCGCGCCGTCGTCGATGATCTACTGCGGGCATCACTTCGGCACGCTCCTGACAAACGACAGTCTCGGCTTCACATGGGTGCGCAACGCCGGCGAATTCCGTCTCTCGCCTTTCTGCGGCGACGAGGTGCAGAGACCGGCGGGCGAGCGAATGACGCTTTCGGTCTTTGAAAAGGAATACGATCTCTGCGCCGACGCGCAGCAGACGGTTTTCGGTCCGGACTGCGCGCGCTACCGCACGGACGCCGACGGACTGTACTGCGTTCTGTCGGTCGGCGTCCACCCGCGTTTCCCCGTCAAGATCCTGTCGGTCTTTATCAGAAACGATACCGACCGTCATCAGAAGGGAGAACTGCGCTGGCACTGCGAACCATGCCTCGGCAGCGTGCCGGACGGCGCCGTCACCTCCTTTCATATCGGCGACGCTCTGTTTTTCAAGCGCACCGCCCTGAAAGGAGAAGCGCCCTTCTGCGCCTATCTGACCCCCGAAAAAAAGCCGTTTGACCTCGCGCCCGGCAAGTCTGTCGACGCGGTGTTCCTCTTAGGCGCCTGCCCGCTTGAGGACGACCGGCTGTTTTATACCGTGACCGGACTGTTTTCGCACCCCGACGGCGCGGCGGCGGCGTATAAGGAGTATGCGCGGCACTACGAATACTGCCGCACGGCGTTCGCCCTGCGCACGCCGGACGGGATCTTTGAAAAGACCTTCGGCGGCGCCGTTCCTTACCAGACGCTGACCGCCCGGCTTCTGGGCAGAACGGGCTGGGCGCAGCCGGGCGGCGCGTACGGCTTCAGAGATCAGCTGCAGGACGCCGTCAATATGCTCCCTTACGACCCGCAGATCGCAAAGATCCAGATCTTTCGCTCGGCGGCGCATCAATACGCCGAAGGCGACGTCATGCACTGGTGGCACGTGACGGCGCCCGAGCGCGGGCTGTGCGACGCGGGCGTGCGTACGGCGTGTTCGGACGATCTGCTCTTTCTGCCTTACGCCGTTTCGCGGTATATCGAAGCGACGAACGACCGCGCGATCCTCGACGCGCAGATCCGTTTCCTCGACGCGCCGCCGCTTTCGGGCGACGCCCGGTATGAACGCCCCCGGCGCACCGCGCGCAGAGAATCGCTCTACGGTCACTGTATGCGCGCCTTCGGCTGCGCCGCGTCGAGAAAGGATAAGGGACTCTTTCTTATGGGCAGCGGTGACTGGAACGACGGTCTGTCGGAGGTGCGCGGCGGCAGCGTATGGCTGACGCAGTTCTTTGTGCTGACCGCCGGGAGATTCCTTCCTTTCGCCTCGAAAGCCGACGCGGAACTGCTGCGAAACGAGATCGCGTCGGCGCGCGCGGCACTTGCCGGCTGTTTTGAAAGGAACAGATATCTGCGCGCCTTCTTTCCGGACGGCAAAGCGCTCGGGCGCGAAGGAAACGAATACTGCGCGATCGATCTGCTGCCGCAGGCGTTCGCCGTCTTCATCGATCAAAGCCCGCAAAGCAGGACGGCGATCAACGAAGCGTACGGCCGTCTGTGGGATCCGGCGCACCGTTTGTTCAGACTCTTTGCGCCGGCTTACAGCGCGTCGGCGCCCTTCCCCGGTTATCTCGGCGGGTACTGTCCGGGCTTCAGGGAAAACGGCGGGCAGTATACGCACGCCGCGCTCTGGGGCGCGATCGCACTGCTCAGGGCGGGCGAATACGAACGCGGCTATGAGGTCCTGCGCGCCTGCGACCCCGCGTACCGCGCCGGAACCGATCCCGCCTACGCGACGGAGCCCTACGCCCTTGCGGGGGACGTCTACGCCGCAAAGGGCTTTGAGGGACGCGGCGGGTGGAGCCAGTACACGGGCGCCGCCGGCTGGTTCCTCTATGCGGTGCTGGAGGAACTGATCGGCTATAAACCTCAAAAGGGCGGCTTCACCCTCGCCCCGGCGCTCTCCCGCGCTTTTCCCTCCTTTGCGCTCGACGTGAAAAACGAGGGCGCCGTCTGGCATATCGAAGGCAGATATGAAGAGGCACCGGCGCGCGGCGGGCTTGAAAGGACTTACGTCTTCACGCTCGACGGACAGGCGCACAAGGGCGCTTTCCTCTTCGACGGAAAAAACCATACCGTCACCGTCACGGTCAGCCAAACGGCATGACGGCGCGAAAACCGGTCCGAAGCCCTTTTTTCCGGCTTCGGACCGGGTCTGACGAAAAACAACAAAATACTTGCAAAATCCGGTGAAACGTTGTATAATAAGATGAATACTATACTATCTGTTTGATTAACGAGGAATGATCTGTATGGAAACGTCCCTTCTCTATCCGGGAGTGACCCTCCGCACGGTACGGGAACACAAATTCAAAAGCGATTATCTTTCGGTCGTCTTTATCTGTTCGGGAGAACTGTATGACCGCGCGCACGCGGCGATCCTGCCGCAGGTGCTCACGCGCGGCTGCCGCGCCTACCCGACGGAAGCGGCTCTGGACGGCGCGCTGCTCGATCTTTATGACGCAAGTCTGCAATGCTCGGGTCAGACAAACGGAGAGAGTTTTCTCTTCTCCTTCCGGCTCTCGGTCAACGAAGCGGATTTCCTGCCCGACGGACAGGAGATCCGGCGGAAGGCGCGCGACCTTTTCTTCTCCTTCATCTTCGACGTCCTCAGGGAAAAGGACGGCTTTGTGAAGCGCATTTTTCTTGAAGAAAAGAAAAACCTCCTCGAGCGTCTCAACGCCGAGAAGGTCAACAAACCGCGCTACGCGGTCGCGAGATGCCTTCACTTCCTCTGCGAGAACGAACCGCTCGACTATCAGACGAAGGATCTGCGCCGCGATATCAGAAAGGTGACCGCCAAAAGTCTGTACGACTACTATCTGCGCGTCCTCCGGGAAGCGCGGGTCGAGGTATTCTATTACGGGCGGGAAGAGCGGGAGTCGGTCGAAAAAGATCTGAAAGCGCGGCTTGCCCCGCTCGATACCGAGAAACGTCCCTACGTACGCGACGTATTCAGCCCCCTCAAACCGGCGGTGATGCGCAAAACCGAACGGCTGGAAGCGCATCAGTCGACGCTCTGCGTCGGATATAAGACGGCGCTCACCGGCGCGGAGGATCAGTCGGCGCTCGCGCTGACAAGAGAACTGCTCTGCATTTCCCCCACGTCGCTCATCTTCGAGAACCTGCGCGAGAAGCAGAGTCTGTGCTATTCCTGCGCGGACAAACTCCTGCCGCGCAAAGGCGTCTATTTACTGTACGCGGGGATCGACGGAAGAAACGCGAAGACCGTTGAAGAAACGCTCGACCGGCAGCTTGACACGCTGATCTCGGGCAATTTTTCGACCGAACGCCTTGAAAACGGCAAACGGGCGATCATCAACGCCCTTCTGCAGATGAACGACAGTCCCGCGGAGATCGAAGGGCGCTGTATCCGCGCCCTGCTTTCGGGCAGAGAGGACGATCCCGAGGCGGCGAAAGCCCGCGTTGCGGCGCTCGGGAAAGAGGACGTGATGCGCGCCGCCGCGTCGCTGAAAAAGGACAGCGTTTTCCTCCTTTACGGCGTCAGAAAGGAAAAAAAGAATCCATGAAGATCAAAACGATACATATTCCCGAGGTCGGCGAAGAGTTTAAGACCTTCACCCACCCCTCGGGCATGAGGGTGATCCTCGCGGAAAAGGATCTCTATACCGGATACGGACTGCTGAGCGTCGATTTCGGCTCGATCCTCGAGGAGTACGAGGAGGAAGGCGGGATCTTCTCCTTCCCCGACGGAACGGCGCATTTCCTCGAGCACAAAATGTTTGAAAATCCCGACGGCGCCGACACCTTCGTGAAGTTCGACGCCTGCGGCGCCGACGCAAACGCCTACACCTCCACAGACCGTACCTGCTATCTCTTCTCCACGTCCGACGACTTCTGCAAGGGGCTGTCGGTTCTGCTCGAGAGCGTCTTCACGCCCTTTTTCACCCCCGAAAACGTGAAGAAGGAAAAGGGGATCATCCTGCAGGAACTGAAGATGTACCGCGACAACCCCTACGAGGCGGTCTCAAGAGCGCTGATCTCGGCGATGTACGAAAGACTGCGCATCAGAAACGACATCTGCGGAAGCATCCGTTCGGTGAAGAGCGTCACCGCAGACGATCTGACAAGGGCTTACACGCGGTTTTACCGCCCCGAAAGAATGATCCTCACGCTCTGCGGGCGTTTCAACGCCGACGAGGTGATCAGAGTGATCGACGCCTGCGTTCCCGCGCAGGGGACCGTCCTTCCGCCCTGCCGCGCGATCGGGGAGAAGAACGAGAATACGGTCTTCAAAAGGAAAAAAACGCTTTACTGCGGCGTGACGACGCCGATGTTCGCCGCGGGGATCAAGTGCCCGGCGTACGGTCTTTCGGGACAGGAACGGCTGATCGCCTATAACTATATGAGCGTCGCGGCGCAGGCGCTCTTCGCGACCTCGTCGCCCTTCGTCTCCCGCTTGAGAGCGGAGGGGCTGCTGCCTTTCGACTGCTCGGACGACGTCGTCTGCGACCGCGACTGCGCGCATATCCTCTTCTTCGCGCACACTTTCGACGTGAAGAAGACCGAAAAGATCTTTTTCGAGGAGATCGGACGTCTTATCACGGAAGGTATAGGGGAAGAGTGCTTTGAGCGCACAAAGAAACTGCTCTATTCCTCCTTCCTCTCGGAATTCAACTCCTCGGAGAGCACGGCGCATCTCTATTCCTCAGACGCCTTTGACGGGATCGACACCTCGCTCGTTCCCTCTTCGATACTGAATATGACCGGCGAAAAAGCGGCGGAATTCATCGCAAAGATCCTCCGGCGGGAAGCGATCTCGGTCGTTGCCGCCTTGCCGCAGCAGCAGAAAGGAGCGTTGTAACCATGAACGCACTCATTGATTTCCTTATAAAGATCGGTCTGATCTTCGACCCCGGCGTCTCTCAGGTCTTCTCGAGCGGCGGGGAGCCCTTCTATGTCTCCTTTGAGGGACTGGGCATCGGTCAGTTCCGGGTGAATCCCGTCGCGATCCCGATCTTCAACGGCATCCGCTTCTACGGGATCATCATCACAATAGCGATCATTCTCGCGTTTCTCTACGTCGCGAAATGGCGCGCGAAGGACGCGGGATATCATTTCGACGATCTTCTCGATTTCGTGCTGATCGTCGTCCCGGTCGGCGTACTGGGCGCGCGGCTCTTCTACGTATTCACGAGCGAGGGCTACAACTGGTCGAACTGGTACCGCATCTGGGACGGAGGTCTGGCGATCTACGGCGGCATCATCGGCGGCATCGCCGCGATCATCGGCGTCGGCATTTATAAGAAAGTGCGCATCCTGCGCCTGATGGACTGCACCGCGCCCGCGGTGATGATCGCGCAGGCGCTGGGCAGATGGGGCAACTTCTTCAACGGCGAGGCGTACGGCGCCGAAACGACCTCTTTCCTGCGCATGGGGCTTTCGAATACCCTCGGAGGACAGCAGTTCTACGTCCATCCGACCTTCCTTTACGAATCGCTGTGGAACGTGCTCGGCTTCGTCCTCATCAACGTCTTTTTCAAGAAAAAGAAATTCGACGGTCAGATCGTGCTCGAATACCTCGGCTGGTACGGGCTGGGACGCTTCTTCATCGAACTGCTGCGTCAGGACAGTCTGCCTCTGCATATCGGCTCCTACGATCTGCGCATCTCTTCGGTCATCGGCTTCCTCTGCTTCCTTATCTGCCTTGTGATCTTCATTGTTTTGATCGTCAGACCGAGAAGCGCGACGCTCGATCTTCCCTGCTATCATCCCGGCGCGAAGCGGCTGATCCTCAACGAAAAGGAAGCGGCGCAAAAGGCGGCGGAGAGCGTGCAGGAAAAGCCCGACGCCGGCATCGGCGGTATGCCCGGGCAAACCGGAGACGGTGAAGACGCGGAGTCGGAGGAGGACGGGCTTCCCCCGGAGCCGGAATACGGCGAAACGGACGGCGCGCCCGACGACGCGCCCGACGGCAAAACAAACGGCGGCGAGCCGCCGGCAGAATAAAGGTAAAACAGGACGGCACCAATGAGCGAATACTTTTTCGGACGGTATTTCAAATGCGTCGGCGACGGTCATACGGTCGCCTTCATTCCCGCGCGGCACAGGCGGGACGGCGAAGAGCGCGCGTCCCTTCAGATCATCACCGACAAAGAAGCGCGCTTCTTCTCCTTTCCGATCGACGATTACAAAGAACTTGACGACGGTTTCGGCGTACGTCTGGGCGCCTGCCGGTTTGAAAAGGATATGATCTCGGTCGACCTTTCCCGCGAGGACTGTACGGTCCGGGGAAAACTCGCTCTCGGCGATTTCACGCCCGTCGGGGGCGACGTGATGGGGCTCTTCCGCTTCGTGCCCTTCATGCAGTGCCGCCACAGCGTATACAGCATGAAGCATCAGGTGAACGGAACGCTCGAACTGAACGGAAAAAGACTGCTCTTTGACGGCGGGACCGGCTATATCGAGGGCGACCGCGGCAGATCCTTCCCCGAGAACTATCTCTGGACGCAGGCTTTTTCAGAGAACGGCGACTCGGTGATGCTCAGCGTCGCCACGGTCCCGATGGGGCTCTTTCGCTTCACCGGCGTGATCGCGGCGCTGCTGATCTCCGGCAAGGAATACCGTATCGCGACCTACAAAGGCGCGAAAGCCGTGAAGATCGGCGGCGGCGAAGCCGTGATCAGACAGAAGGATCTGACGCTTTATGCCCGTCTGATCGAAAAGAAGCCCTTTACGCTCTACGCGCCGCAAAACGGCGGAATGACCCGCACGATCAGGGAAAGCGCTTCCTGCGCCGCCGCCTACCGGCTGGAGCAAAACGGCAGGGTCCTTCTCGCATTCGAAACGCCGCGCGCTTCCTTTGAGTACGAATATCCCGAATGATCCATAAGAAAGCAGGTGAACTCATGCGCTCCGGAAAAAAAGGATCTCTCTCGCTCTTGCTCGCTCTTGTTCTGATTCTGCCGTCCCTTTTGTATTTCACCGCCGCCGCAGGGGAAACGCACGTCTTCGTGCTGGCGGGCTCCGACTTCCAGGAGGGCACGCACGCCGGCTCCGCCGCGGTCGTTTCGGCGATCGCCGACGCCGTCAAAGCCGACGGCTTTACTGACGTTGACGGTTTTCTCTTCTCGGGCGACTACGACAGAAATACGATCGGCAACTCATCAGAGACCGCCGCGGGACTCGCGGCGCTGGACAACGTTGTCACCGCGTCCTTCCCGACGCTTCGTCACAAGGTCTACGCCCAGGGCAATCACGACCCCGCGTCGGTCGCCGGACTTGCGGCAAGCGGCGCGCACGACGCGGAGAACTACTGCGTATACGTCATCAACAACAAGGACTATATGTGGTACAACAGCGACGAAGCGACAATCCGCAAAACCGCCGCTTCGCTGCGCGCCTACTTTGAGGAAAAAGAGGAAGCCGGCTATACGAAGCCGATCTTCGTCGTTTCGCATCTGCCGCTTCACTACAGTATGCGCACCTCGGTCGACGGCGACGCGCAGTACGCCAACTATCTTTTCGACGAACTCAACGAGGCGGGCGCACTGGGGCTCAACGTCGTTTTCCTGTTCGGTCACGACCATTCTCACGGTTGGGACAACCACCTCGGCGGCAGCGCGATCTTCCTCAACAAGGGCGACAGGATCAATATCGCGCAGGCGCAGCGCGGCGTGTTCACGCGCGAGACGCTCAATTTCATCTATATGAACGCCGGATATACCGGCTACTATTCCTCCGCCGACGGCGCGGACGACGCGCTGACCATGACGCTGTTCGAGATCGCCGGGGACGAGCTCACCGTTCGCCGGTACGACCAAAACGGTCTGCACGACCTCAAGAGCGCGGGCACGTACTGCAGCGAATACGACGACCGCGCGATCCTCGGGTCGGATAAAACAGTATATCCCGGCGAAATGACGGTCGGTCTGAACGCGACCGTACTGTCAAAGAGCTGGTACGAGGACGACGCCTTCGGGATCGCCGCCTACTATACCGGATGCGGCATAGAAGTCTGCGAAAACACAGACGCCGCGGCTGCCTTCTTCGGGGACCCCGAAGCGTTTGAATCCTATACGGCGTATACCGTTTCTCCGGTCGGCGACAACGTCGGCAAGGCGAAGCTCCGCATCCCGTACGATGAATTCGGCGACGGCCACGTACGGCTCTACGTGAAGAGCGCTGCGGGCTATGAACGCGCCGAAGCCGAAAAGGAGAACGGGCGGATGGTCATTTACGCCGAACTGCCCGTCGATATCGCCCTCGCCGTTCCCAACGATCCGGTCGCGCGCAGCGCGTACGCAGACTACCTCTTCCTCATGAAAGAGGAGAGCGACGGACTGTATTTCATGCACGCCGCAAGCGAACGGTATCTCACCTGCGACGGCAACGCGACTTTCGGCGCGACCGGCGCCGCGCTGACCGTGACGGCGGTGAGCGGCGGGTATAAGATCGCCCTCAAAAACGCGACCGGCGGCAAGTCGGCGGGCGACGCCCTGCATTTCGGCACGGCGAACCGCTGCTCGTTCGGTGAGTATTCACCCTTTGTATTCTATGAATTCCTCGGGGACGACCGCTTCGCCGAAGACCGGCAGCCGCAGGACGGCATGATCTGTCTTGTCGTCTATAAAAACGGCGGCGCGCTCTGCGCCCTGACGGGAAGAGTCAACGGCACGGGGACCTCCTCGCGCATCGAGACCGGGACGGTTTCATTGAACACCGCCGATCCCGACCGCGTTCCCTATGAGAACAGCGCTTACCTGCCCTTCCTTTACAAGGTCGGAACGCTTGACGGCGCGCTGACCTTCAAGCATCTCGATACCTCGGCGTATCTCTCCTGCAGCGGCAACGCGACGCTCTCCTCCTCGCCCGCGAAATTCAGCGTCAGCGCTTACGGCGCCGGCGTGAAAGCCGCGCTTGCCGGGGCGACCGGCGGTAAAGCGGCGGGCGACGCCCTGCATCTCGGCTCGGGCGAGCGCGTCTCCTTCGGCGACGCGACGGCGCTGACCTTCTATAAGTACGTAGAAAACGACACCTTCCGCGAGATCGGGATCCCCGAAGAGGGGGACGTCGTGATGTTCGTCTTCGAAAAGAGCGGGGTCAAACGCGCGCTGAGCGGATCGGTCTACAATTCCGGCTCTTCCTCGCGCATCGAGACGGGCGCGGTCGAAATCGCGCTTGCCCCGGCGTTCGATCCCTGCGATCTTGACAGAGACGGCGCCGTAACGATCACCGACGTCACCGTCCTGCTCGATTACCTTGCGGGCAATAAGCAGGCGCTCGCCCCCGGTGCAAGCGCCGACGTGAGCGGCAACGGCGTCGTGTCGATCGTCGACGTGACGTATCTGCTCGACCGTCTGTCGACGGCGGCTTGAATGTGCCAAACCGTTTGAATACTTTAAATATCGAAAGAACCGTTTCGGACCCCAGTTTCCCGAGGACCGAAACGGCTCTTTTGGTTTTATTTGTCTTTATTTTGCTACAATATAATCAAGAAGCGGCGTTTATATTTCAACAATTTCAAAAGCGCCGTTTTTCGCGCCTTCTATCGCGCATGATACTGCATTCTGCGTCAAAGAAGTGTATTCTTCGGGCAATTCTCCCAATGCTTCACTTTTTCGGATACCCGGAAGAACGCCCCCGTCAATGCGGAGCTCCTGCGGAACAACGGTTTCAGCAAAGCAAAGTGCGGCGATGTACCTTCCCACGTTGAAAGAAAGGTGCAATCCATCACGCACAAGTCCAAACTGCACGTCATATTGCCGGTCCTGATAATGACCTTTATCCGTATTCACATTCAAAAGTGAAAGATCGGTCGTGCGGGCGTTCTGAACCGCAAGACCGGTCGGAATAATTGCCATGGCTGGCTTTTCTGTTTTTTCTCCCGTACACGATAACAATGAAGGAATGATCTTCTGCATCAATCGGTACTCATACAGACCGGCGTTTCGTTCAATTTCCACGCTTTCACTCCATGGCATGATCAAAAAGACGTCCGCCTGCGGCGCACCGGCTTCCACGGCGTCCAGCATGTAGGACAGTGAGGTCTTTAACGGGTAAAACCGGCTGTTTTCTTCTTCGGAAACCGTCGGCGCGGCAATTCCCGTTGTGCATTCAGCGCCAAACGGTTGCAGAGATACAATATCCCAATCGGTATATGAAAGCGCCGTCGCGTTAGAGACTTCTCCTCTGATGGGCTGCTTCCATACCGGGTTATTTGAAGAAAGAATATGAAAAGAGTATTCTTTCCTCCCGCTTTCCGCCATAGATGCGTGCCACGCCATCGTCTTACTGCCGCTTTGACAGATTCCGATCTGCACTTCAGCTTTTTCGCCGAGCATTGCTTCAAGGATCTGCAGCAACATATTGTCTTTACCCTCAAACTCCCAGCAAACGGTGTCCTGAGAAAAACTGTTGCCGATGAGAAGGATCTTCAAGACTCCGTCCGAGATCATTTCTTCTGCGCCGACAGCGGGTATTTTTTCATGGTCGCCAACCGTTTTTCCGCAAGTTGAACAAGTGATTTTTCCAGTGATCCCTTTCTGCCGGTATGTAGGCTGAAGAAGAGCTTCCCACACCGGTGTGTGACCTGTTGCCGACAATATTGTCGGAGAAACGATGATTTCACCGCAGACGGCACAGACCTCTCCCCCTGTCTGACCGTTTTTCTCGCAGGTCGACGCAGCGCTCGGCATTGCTTCCGGAATGTGATCGGTTTTTTCGGTCTGCCGCTCCTCCGTTTCTTTGCATAACGTGCAAACACGCCGCTCCAGCCCCGTTCTTTGACAGGTCGCGGCGCATACCGTCTGCCATTCCGCAAAGACGTGTTCATGTGCGTCGGTTTCAAGCCCGGGTTCGTCAGTCGGATGATCTGGCGTCATATAGACGGCGGTTTTACTTGAAGCGGATACGGTCGCAAAGGTCTTAGTCTGAGTCGGTATCGGCGCAGCAACCGTTGACCCTTCGACCGCCATCCCGGCAGTTTTCTCGTTAAACGTATTCATTTCGTCCGTGCATTTGCACGAAGCAAGAGGAATGCACAGAATCAGAAGCAAAATACCAACGGTACTTCTCACAGCGGCAAAGGGATTTCCTTCCGGTTTTCTTATATCTTTTATCAACATGATCATCAAACCTCCGATCATAAAGAAAGTCATCCCGCCGGTTTCCCGGCGGAATGATCTTTTGCTGTTCACAGTTTTTATTTCGCTTGTTTAGTCTCAAGGAAATTCAGCAGCGTATCCTCTCCGGTGACGACGTTATAACTGACGGTATAGACGCCTTCGTCGGTGTAGATCTGCACTCTGCACACAGGTTCTGCGCTGTCCGAATAATCCATGAAGTAGAGCTGATACAGATCGCCCAGCGAAGACGCGCCGCTCACATGGATTCCCCGCTCGGTGTAACGTTCGGTGATCAACTGCGTTACCGCCTGTTCGTCGGGCAAAACGGTCGGTCCGGTCTTTTTGCGGATCTCTCCGGTCGCCGCATCGATATGATAACCGTAATTGTTCTCGCCATCGGCGACCCACAAGCTCCACAGGCAGATATTCCGATCGGGTTCCGAAAGCACTTCGACCTGGCTATGACGATATTTCAAGATTACGTCGCCCACGGAAATGCCGACATCTGCCGCCGCCGTTTCAAGGGCTTCCTTTGCCGTTACGTTGATATCGCACCAACCGATCACGTTCCACTCTTTGCAGAGGGCGACGAGTTCGTCGATCGTCATTGAAACGAGGCGTTCGGTCGGATACGCGGGATCGAAATCGATCAGCCGGATGATAAACGACGCTTTGGATACGGAAATCACGTAATCGTCGACTAGATCCATCACACGTTTCGTGGGCTGTACGGAACAGGTGACGACGTTCCCGTAAATACCGTTCTTGCTCATGGATCTTTTGATGGCGAACGACGCGCTTCCGCTGATTTTCACCGCTTCCGCCTGATCGTCCGCGACGACCGCCAGAAGAACAGTATCGTTCGCTTTCGAAATACTGCCGGCTCCGGTCAACTGCGCCACCGCGCTGCCGAGCGCGTCGTTCAGCGTTTTCCCGAGCGCATCGCTTTTTATACCATCAACAAACGCTTCTCCGTCTTTATTGGTTGCCGCAACGTCTGCTACTGTTTTGTCTTTTGCAAGTTCAAATCTCAGTCCCGGATTCACGTCAAGGTAAACCGAAGCGACGATCTCCGGTACGGCATCCGGCGTTTTTTCGGTCGGTACCACCGTCTCCGGCTGCGTCGTTTCCTGCGTTTTTTCGCTCGTCGGCGTGATTTTCGTCGACGTTTTTTCCGTCGTCTGTTCCGTTATCGGCGCGGGCGTCGCTTCGGGCGGCGGATCGGTTTTTCTGTTCAGTACGTTCCCGATAACAAGACCGCTGACCAGAATCGCGACCAGTGCGCCAGCAAGCAAAACGTAACGAAAAGGTTTTCTCCTGTTCGCAGGTGTTTTGTTCTCAGTCATAGGTATTCTTCCCTTCCTTTCACATTCGGAAAGGACCGTTTCGAAGTCGTCCGGCGACAGGACCGTAAAGGAATGCCTTAAGGCGTTCTTCCATTCACTCTTTTTCATTTTCGGACTCCTCTCCTTGTCACTTGAATTTTTCCTGCATCTTTTTCTGTGCGCGGAAGTATTTTGAAAGGACGGTTGAAAGAGGAAGATGCAGCAGCGCCGCGATCTCCCGATATTTGTAACCCGAAACGACGTGCAGTACGATCACCTGCCGTTCAAGGTCGTCAAGGGAAGACAGACATTCCCTCAACAGCGCTTTTTCATAAGGAGTCAGTTCCTCCCGCTCGATCTGCGGCATCCAGTCTTCTTCCGGCAGGTCGGCGTTCCTTTTTCTTTTCCGGAGAAGCATCAGACACAGATTGTTCGTCACCGTCATAATATAACTCTTCGCCTTGCCCTGCGGCTGATAGTTCTCGGAATTGCAGCAGAGAGATACGAAGCAATCCTGAAGAACGTCCTTCGCATCCTCGACGTTTTTCAAGGTGGCAAGCGCAAAAGCATAGACCTGCGGTGAAAACATCCGGTACAACTCTTCCAGAGCGCCGCGGTCTCCCTGCGTCGCCCGGAGAAGCAGATCGTCAGCATCCTTCGCCCGGTTTTCAAATTCGGTATGTTTTACTGAGCTCACGTAATCCATTCCTTTCGGGTCCTTTCACCTACATAGTGCGTAAAGGAGACGAATTATTGCAGAAAAGTCAAAAAAGAAGAGACCGTTTCCGAAAACACAAGAACGGAGGCGGTCTCTTTTTATGATCCCTATATCGGTTCAGACGTTGAAGCGGAAAAGCGTGACGTCGCCGTCCTGCATGACGTAGTCCTTGCCCTCGCTGCGGATCAGTCCCTTTTCCTTCGCTGACGCCATACTGCCGCAGGCGATCAGATCGTCGTATGAGACGATCTCGGCGCGGATGAAGCCGCGCTCAAAGTCGGAGTGGATCTTGCCCGCCGCCTGGGGCGCGGTCATGCCCTTGGTGATCGTCCAGGCGCGCACTTCCTTGGGTCCGGCGGTCAGAAAACTGATATAGCCGAGCAGACGGTAACTGGACTTGATGAGCCGCGCAAGACCCGTTTCGGCAATGCCGGCGTCCTCGAGGTACATTTTCGCTTCCTCTTCGTCAAGTTCGGCAAGATCGGCTTCGAGCGCCGCGCAGACCGGCAGGATCTCGGCGTGCTCGCTCTCGGCAAACGCCGCGAGTTTCCGGTAGTGCCCGTTGGAAGCGCCGCCGTCCTTCAGATCCTTCTCGGCGATATTCGCCGCATAGATCACCGGCTTGCCCGAAAGCATCGGGATCTCGCGGAGGATCTCTTTTTCCTCCTTGTTCGCTTCGAACGCCCGCGCGGATTTGCCCTCGTTGAGGTGCGCAAGCAGCCGTTCAAGCAGTTCAACTTCCGCGGTCAGCCCCTTGTCGCCCTTCAGAAGTTTCCGCGTGCGGTCCAGCCGTCTTTCGACCAGCTCGATATCCGAGAAGATCAGTTCCAGATTGATGGTCTCCACGTCGCGCAGCGGATCGACCGACCCGTCGACGTGGATCACGTTGTCGTCCTCGAAGCAGCGCACGACGTGCACGACGGCGTCGACCTCGCGGATGTGCGACAGGAACTTGTTGCCCAGTCCCTCGCCCTTCGACGCGCCCTTGACCAGTCCCGCGATGTCGACGAATTCGATGATCGCGGGCGTGTATTTTTCGGGGTTATACATTTCAGCCAGCTTGTCCAGCCGCTCGTCGGGCACACGGACGACGCCGACGTTGGGCTCGATCGTGCAGAAAGGATAATTCGCCGATTCCGCGCCCGCTTTCGTCAGGGCGTTGAAGAGCGTGCTCTTGCCGACGTTTGGCAATCCCAGAATGCCGAGTTTCATAGAAATAACGTCTCCTTGTTTCTCGTATTATTCACACGTGGGGTTATTATACCACAGTTCTTCTTTTTTTGCAAGACCGCGGACAGTACGAACGCGGCGCCGGATCCGCGCGGCGCGCTAGGAACCCCCGCGGCTCAGAACGTCACGCGCACCGAGGCGATCCTGTCTTTTCCCGCCGCAACAGAAACGGTCTTTCCGGAGATCTCAATGCCGGACAGTTCGTTTCCGAACACGTCGACAAGCGCGGCGGTACGCGGCTGCAGACCGAAGGTCAACACGGCGTTCCCGTCATGAGAGGCGGCGAACCGGACGGTCGTGCCCGCGCCGTCCTCCGACGGCAGAACGGCGAGCAGTTCGGCGTTTTCAAGCGTGACGAAGCGCCCTTCGGTTGGGAGCGTCGCCCCGGGATCCTTGGCTGTTTTGCCCCGGCAGGGACAGATCAGCGCCGGATGCCAGTAGAGTGCGCTCGTTTTCAACGCTTCTTCTTCGTTTGCGCAAAGCAGGCAGCCGGCTGCGAAATCGATCGTGTGCACGCCGTATTCGGGCATGGGATCGGGATCGCAGGAAGCGCGCAGCAGCGTGAGTTGAAGCCTGTCGTCAAAGAATCTGTAACCGTACTTGCCGAGCGCGACAAGGAATGCGGGCGCGTCGGCGGACGCCGTATACGCATAGGACGCGGGAACGTCGTGCGGGCGGGCGGCGCGGAGCAGCGTGCCGTACGGTTGTCCATAGCGGCAGGCGTCCGCTCCCGGCGCGGGGTAGAAAACCGCCTGCAGGCGCGGGATCCCGTCCCGGTTTCCCCTTGATCTGAAGTCTACCGTCAGGCGGCAGCGCAGCAGCGTTTCGCCCTCGAAAAGAGAGATCTGTACCGAAAACTCCGGCATATTCTCCGTCTTGACCGAATAGGTGAAGCCGCAGTCCAGTTCCGTTGTGTACTCGCCCGTGATGCGCACGGCTTCCGAATCGTTCAGACAGACGCTTGTCAGCGCTTCCCCTTCCTTCCAGGCGGTCATACCGTGATTGGCTTCCGTGACCGATTCAAACGCGAACGAGCCGGGCGCAAGCGGATGCGCGCCGTCTGTTTTGCGGGTAAACTCAAGGAGTTTTCCCGTTTTGCGGTCGAAGAGCGCGCGGATCAGCGAATTCTCGAGAGTGATCGGACCGGATGAAAAAGTTCCTTGACGGTTGCCGAAGCCGCCGATCGCCGGAAGACCTTCCGCCTCCTTTTCGTCAAGGAATACCGTCGTATAACCGAGCGCCGGCACGACGGTCTTCACGAGGAAAACCTTGAATTCGTGTCCCCAGTATCCTCCGGACGATTTGAATTCACTGGGCAGTTCCTTGCCGTTCCGGTCGGTAAAGACCGCTCTTCCCCCGTCATATTCCCAATCCCAGACCCGGATCTGACAAGGCAGCGCACAGTCGTACGCCGTCGAATTGAACAGATGGAACGCGCGGCGGCGTCCGATGGCGCCCGACGGGACCGAAAGCGAAAACCCGCCCGCGCGGTCGACGCCGATCCCCGCGCCGCCGCCCGCCGGCGCGCAGGGCTCAAGATAAGACGAAAGATCGATACGGTCGCAGAGCGCGCTCATCGCACTCTGCGCCGTGACGCAGGACGCCGCCATGGCTTCCTGGAAGCATCCGGACGCGTACTCGCCGGTGGCGCGCACGCCGCTTCCCGGCAGGATATCGTGGAACTGACAGAAAAGAAGTTTGCGCCACGCGGCGTCAAAAACGCCGTCGGGGGCGCGGTAACCGACCGTCGCACCAGCGTACGCGGCAAGGAATTCCGCCTCAAAGAGGCGCAGTTCCGCCGCTTTATTGCGGAGTTTTGTTTCCGACTGCGAGGAATAACAGCCGGTAAAGACGTAGTTGATCTCGCCCTCGACCGTCGGAAGTGTTTTGCGATACTTCTCCAGTTCGGTAAAGAACGCTTTATAAGTACTGAACAGCACCGTCGGGAACACCGGGTATTCCCGCAGCGTCAGAATGCGCTCGACGTCGCGCACGGTCGGACCGCCGCCGTGGTCGCCCACGCCGTAGACGACCAGTTTGCAGGGAACGCCGTTTCTCCATTCAAAGCCGGGCAGCGCGTAGGCGAGATCGGGCGAAACGTCCATCGAATACCACGCGGGATCGCGATAGCAGAGCAGTTCCGCGCCGCCTTTTCCGCGCCAGATACAGACGTCGGGTCCGATCGCTCTGCCGCGGCAGTGATAGAACCACTTCACACCCGCACAGCGGCAGATCTCGGGAATCGAATCGCAATGGCCGAAAGTATCGGGCTGAAAATCGAGCGCCGGCAGCGCCGTGTCTTCCCCGAACAGTTTTTTGTAAAACTTCGCCGTCTGCACCGTCTGACGAATGAACGATTCCGCACAGGGCATATTCTCGTCTTCTTCCACCCACGTGCAGGAGGACAGTTCAAAGCGTCCTTCCCGCACGCGCTCACGGATGCGCGAAAGCAGTTCGGGCGCGTATTTTTCGACGATCTCATAAACCGACGCCTGGGACTGCGAAAAGGTGAAATCGGGATACAGATCCATGAGATCAAGCATCGTGCGCAGCGTGTTTACCGTCACCGACGCCGTCTCCTCATACCCCCAGAGCCAGTTCATATCGATATGCGCGTGCGCGACGAAATGCATCTTATACCGCTTTGCTTCCTCTGCCAGCGGAAGAAGGAGTTTTTCCGCGGATGCGCACGCCCCGTCGGAGATCCGGCGGGATGCGTCAAGTTCTTTTTCAAGAAGTTCCGAAACGCTCCGGACGGTATCTTCATACCTGCCGCCCTTCACCTCCGACATATAGCAAACGAAAGAGAGTTCCGCAAGGATCCGTTCTTCCCAGGGCGTGCAGGGCGTGTATGCGCGCAGTTTTTCAAGACGGGCGTAGAGTGTCATATCAAGTTCCTTTCTGCCTTACAGGCGGTACAACCGTTCTCGATCCATTATACAATTCAGACGCGGAAATGTCAAGACAAAATGGGGCTGTTTCATTTGCCTGCAAATGAGCAGCCCCCGCAAAACGGATGGTCGGGATCCCGTCCGTTTTGCGCGACTTTTGCGGTTTTGTCCGGACAGGCGAACGCTTATTGCCTAACAATATGACAAAACCGAGGCGTGAGCCGAGGAGCAAAACGTCGACGGGGCTGTTTCATTTGGCGCAAATACGCCAAATGAGACACCCCCTTTGCGCGTCAGTTTCAAAGGTCGAACCGTCCGACGGAAGCGACAGTCCTTTTTGCTGCGGTCACTTGCGCTTCCTGCGCAGAAGGAGGAATACCGCGACGCCGCCCGCGGCAAGGACCGCGACGACGACAGCGATCACGATCGGCGCGGCGCCGCCGCTCTCCCGCGCCGCGGTATGGGTCTCCGCGGGCGTCGGCGTCGGTTCGGGCGTCGGGGTAGGCTCGGGCGTGACCGTCGGAACGGGCGTCGGCTCGGGCGTCGGGGCTGCCGTCGGAACGGGCGTAGGCGTCGGCGTCGGTTCGGGCGTCGAAGTGGGCGTCGGGGTGGGTTCTGGAGTGACCGTCGGGGTGGGCGTCGGCGTCGGGGTGGGCGCCGGCGGATCAAAGGGATCGTCCGGGTCGCCGCTTCCCTTGGTACCGAGGAATTCGATCTCGGAAAGCGCGCCGCCGCCCTTGAGGGTGACGCGGCAGAAGCGGTAGTTCCCGCGCAGTTCCTTCGGGATCGCGACGGGGATCACGAAGTGATCAAACGCGAAGGAAAGATCCTTCTCCACCGCCGTTTTCCAGGTCTTCGCGTCGTTCGAGAATTCGACGGTAACGCCTTCCGGCGCCGTCTCCGCGTCGCCGCACGCAAGCGTGATCATATCGATCTTCGACGGCGACGTACCGGTCAGCAGGACAGAGAGACCGTCCTCGTACGTGACGTACGTCAGGGAGTTGCCGTCAAAGAGTTTCTGGGCGTTTTCGTTTTCAACGTAGACCTCGGTCGCGCTCTTCACTTCGCTCTCCTCGCCGTACGCGGCCTTTTTCGGCGACACGCGGTCCGAAAGGTCTTTTCTGTAATTCACGACCCCCTCCGCCGTCGAAAGAGAAGCCGGACGGATATCGCCGCCCTGTGCAAAGGTCTGCGGGACCGACGTCATTTCATACTCGATCACGCAGCCCTCCGCGAGCGTCTCGTGAGAGAGCGTCAGTTTGTCCGGTTTCTCCCCGTTGATCTTTGCAGAGCGGATATAGACGTTCTCCTGCGAATTGTTGTGCGCGACGATCACGATATCCTTTCCGGTCTCGAGATGCACCGTCACCTTCGGGAAGAGCGGCGAGCCGATCACGTATTCGCCGGACGCCAGACAGTAGGGGTAGAAGCCGAGCGCGTTGAAGACGAACCAGGCGGACATCTCGCCGTTGTCCTCGTCGCCGGGCAGTCCCTGTCCGATCTCGCTGCCGACGTAAACGTGGCGAAGCACTTCGCGCGTATATTCCTGCACGTGCCAGGGCTCGCTCGAGAAAGCGTAGGTATAGATGAGATGGTGCGCGGGCTGATTGTTGTGCTCGTACTGTCCCATCTTCACTTCCTTGAATTCGGCGACCTCGTGCACGCCGTCCGAAGCGACGCGCCGCATACTCCCGACGCTGTCGTCAAAGAGGGCGTTCAGTTTCGCCGCGAGCGCTTCCCTGCCGCCGTAGAGCGCGGCGAGCCCTTCGCCGTCGAAGACCGCCGGGAAGGCGTTGACCCAGCCCACCGATTCGGTGTAGTCGCCTTTCGGTCCGCCCCACACGGCGGGATCGTAGTTCGATCCGGTCGCCGAGAAGGTGCCCGATTTGTTCCTTCCCATGAAGAATCCGACCGAAGAATTGAACATCTCCGGGTATTTCAGGCAGCGGTTGTAATAGTACTCCGCTTCGTCGGTCAGACCCAGTTTCTCCGCCATCCGGTAAAGACCGTAGTCGTTGATGTAGCTCTCCATCGAGGAGGAATACGCTTCGGCGGTATCGTTGGGCACATACCCCAGAAACGGCGTCTGATTGTTTGAGGGTCTGCCGCCCGCCGACATATTTGACGAATAGGCGGAGGCGTTCTCGATCATCGACTCCCACGCTTTTTCGTAATTGAACGTCACGCCTTTGATATAGGCGTCAGCGAAGATGATGTCGCTGGAGGTGCCGACCATGCAGTCCACGCCGCCCGGACAGATCCAGCGCGGCAGCCAGCCAGAATCGAGATAGTGCTGTACCAGACCGTCGAGCATCTCGCCGTCCTTTATCGGCGTGAAGAGACTGTATCCCGCCCAGGTCGTGCGGTAGGTGTCCCAGAAGCCGTTGATCGTATAGAGGATCCCCGCGGTCTTTTTCCCGCCGTGATAGGGAGAGGCGTAGACCCAGACCGGATCCTCGTTCGTGCCCTCGTTCTCGGAATAGAGGTTCGGATAGGCGTACATCCGGTACAAAGCGGAGTAGAAATTGACGAGTTGGGTATAGGTGCCGCCCTCGATCTCAAACATCCCGCACAGATCGTCCCACGCCTTCTGCGCGCCGGCGAACACGCTGTCGAAGTTCCCCGTTCCGATCTCGAGTTCCATACTGTGCTTCGCCTGATCGACCGAAAGGAAGGAGGTGGCGATCTTCATCGTCAGGACCGTCGTGCCCTTCGGGAAGGAGGCGATCCCCTTCGCGCCGCTGACCGTTTTCGCTTCGGTATACGGCTGATCGAAAACGCCGTATACGTGCATACGCGCCGAGCCCGCCGAATTGTGGGAGGTCAGAGCCGTGAAGGTCCTGCGGTCGTCTGAAAATCTGACGTTCCCGCCGCCCCACAGACTGTCGAAGATCACGTTGACGTTCTCCGCGTCCTCCGGGAACGTGAAACGGACGTAAGAAGCGTGAGAGGTCGGCGTGATCTCGATCTTCACGCCGCCCGAGGGCGTGCCCGCGTCGAGCGTCACGCTGTAGTAATGGGCGTGCGCGATTTCGTTTTCATGGCTGAACGCCGATCCTCGCGCCTCGGACGAGATCATCTGCGCGGTGATCCCCGAAAGTCCCCCGGAGGTGTCGATATCCGTATTGGTCATGAATTGCCACGTCCCGTAGCTCGACAGCCAGTAGGACGGGATATGGATCACCGTAATGCTGTCAAGCGGGTTGTTGCCGTTGTTCTGCTGATAGTTATAGGAAGCCGTCGATTTGTTCGGATCTGTCACCGGCGAATAGAAGTTGAATCCGTTCGGCACCGTGACGCCGGGCGTGCAGAGCCCGCGCGAGAATGCCTGATCGTTGTTGGTGCCGCGCAGGATCGTGATATAGTCGGACAGATGCTCATGGACGACCGGTTTCTTGTTTTTGATGATCACGTCGTCAAAGAACGTGACGAATTTCACGGGTTCCTCCGTCTCGGGCATATCAAAATACACGTCGATGCGGTCGACCGTCTTGCCCGCGGCGCTTTTTCCGAACGCCGTCTCCACGTAGTTCCACTGGGCGGTATAGAGGCATTCGCCCCCGACCTGCCCCGCAGGCGTGAGCAGCGAGCCGTTCTGATCGCGGACGGCGAGATCGCAGAGGGTGCTCCCGTCGGTGAAGTGCAGATCGACGATCACGCGGCAGGAGGTGTAAAGATAATCGTAGGTCTTGAGGTTGAAAAGCCCCGGGAAGATGAGGTAGGAAAGCGTCGTGTCCTCGCTGACCGGGATATTCAGACCGGTATAGACCGCCGCGCGCGCGTAGGTATCCTTCGCCGCCGTCTGTTCCCCGCAGACCTGCAGACACTGCCGTCCCGTCCAGGCGCCCGCCTTGCCGCATACCGTCTGCAGCGGTCCGAAGCTTCTCTTTACCGAAAAGCCGGGCGTCAGATCGGGCGTTCCGGCGTTTTCGATCAGCGTCAGATCCGCCAACTGCGTATAATCGACGGCGCCGTTGTTTTTCGTGACTTCAAACTTGTACTGCGGATAGGAAATTTCCGACGGGAGGCGGAAGACCTTCGTATCGAACCGTCCCTGAAAGACGACGTTCGTTCTCGCGTCGATTTCGGTCCAGGTTTTTCCGTCCTGCGAGCCGTAGAGCACGAAGTCCTTCGGATCGCGCTCCGCCGCGTCGTTGGCGCTGGTCAGCGCGTATGCGGTGAAGGTCTTCTGCGCGCTCATGGCAAACGAGACCCACATTTTCCGTCCGGCGACGACGTACTTGGTCGCCTCGTCGCGGTCGAACAGATTTCTCTTGTTCTCCTGGGCGTTGAGATCGCCCGTTCCCTTGACGCTCTTGAGATCGACGCCGTAGTTTCCCTTTACGACCGGCTGCTCCACGTAGGAGGCGTCGTACAGCTCGAGCGCCGCGAACTGCAGCATCGAGGCGCCGGCGTTCTTCGTGATCTCCAGTTTGAACCAACTGTAGGTCGCGGGGGCGGCGACGTCGAATTTCTTCGACTGGAAGCGGTCGTAGAAGACGACGTTCGTGCGCCTGTCGTATTCGACCCAGTTCTCACCGTCAGCCGACGCGTACAGCACCCAGTCTTTCGGATCCCTGTCCTCGGCGTCGTTTGCGCTGACGACCTCGTAGCGGACGACCTCGGCGGGCTTCTCAAGGCAGAACGAAACGTATCCCGTGCGGCTGTCCGTTAAGAATTTGGTCGCGTTTTTTCCGTCGAAAAGATTGAATTTGTTCTCGCCGCCGAGGAAATCCGCGCTGCCCGCGACGGTCTCGAGCCGCACGGGAAGTCCGCTTCCCCTGACGCCGTATTCGGCTGTCGCGACGTTTGAAAGCGCGACCGTCTCTCCCGAGAAAGACAGTCCTTCCCCGTCCTCAAAGGACGAATGGAACAGAACTTCCCCGTCGGCGGAGGGTTCCGCGAAAACGCCGAACGGGATCGCGGACGGCAGAAGCATTGCCGCCGCAAGGAACAGCGAGAGAATGGTCCTTTTCATGACTTCACCTTCTGATCATGTTTTTCGGGCTGCCGCGCCAAAAGACGCGGCAGCCCGACCGGAAACGGTTTATGAACCTGCAAGGATGTCAAGCAGCGCCGTCACGTCCTCGATGGACAGCGTGCCGTCGCCGCTCACGTCTCTGACGTAGTCCGCGGAGGCTCCGCCGGACGCCAAGAGATCAAGCAGCATCGTCACGTCGGAGATACCGAGCGTCTGACTGAAGTCGATATCGCCCTTGATCGCCTTCGAGCCGATGAACTCCAGTTCCGACAGCCGTCCGCCGCCCGTGAAGGTCACGCGGTAGAAGAGATAGTATCCACGCTCCGCTTCGGGGATCTCAACGGGCACGGCGAATTTATCGAAGAGGAAGGACAGTTCCTTTTCGGCGAGCGTTCTGTAATGCACGCCGTCGTCGGACGCCTCGATCTTCACGCCGGTGGGCGCAGCCGTCTTCGCGTAACTGCTGACCGTGATATAGGAGAGTTTGCCCGGGACCGTGCCGGTCAGAACGACCTGCTTGCCGTCCGCCGTCGTCACGCCCGTCAGACTGTTGTTGTTGAAGTAATTCTTCGACGAAGCTCCGGAGAAGATCTCCGTCTCCGCCGTCACCTCGGAAGCCGCCGTGTAATCGGCGTAATTGATCTTCGCCTGTCCCGCAAGATCGCTCTCGTACGAACGCACCTTCCCCTTCTGCGACAGCGAAGAGGGACGCGCCTGGTCGGAAGAGCCGAAGGAGGAGGGCTGATCGCCCATCTCGTATTCGATCACGCAGCCCGAGGTGATCATCTCGTGCGTCAGACTGAGTTTGTCATAACTCTCGCCGTTGACCTTCGCGGACCGGATATAGACGTTCTCCTGCGAATTGTTGTGCGCGATGATGACGAGATCGTTGCCGTTGTCGAAGTGTACCGTCACCTTCGGGAAGAGCGGCGAGCCGATCACGTATTCGCCGGAAGCCAGGCAGTAGGGATAGAAGCCGAGCGCGTTGAAGACGTACCAGGCGGACATTTCGCCGTTGTCCTCGTCGCCGGGCAGACCCTGTCCGATCTCGCTGCCGACGTAAACGTGGCGGAGTACCTCTCGCGCGTACTCCTGCACGCGCCAGGGTTCGCTCGAGAAGGCGTAGGTGTAAATGACGTGATGGGAGGGCTGATTGTTGTGCTCGTACTGCCCCATCTTCACTTCCTTGAACTCGCGCATCTCGTGTCCCGTGATGTTGATGACCTTGCGCATACTCTCGATGCTGTCGTCGAACATCGTATTGAGTTTCGCCGCGAGCGCTTCCCTGCCGCCGTAGAGCGCGGCAAGTCCTTCGCCGTCGAATACCGCCGGGAAGGCGTTGACCCAGCCCACCGATTCGGTGTAGTCGCCCTTCGGTCCGCCCCACGCGGCGGGATCGTAGTTCGACGCGTCGGCGGAATACACGCCCTTATCGCTCAAGCCCATGAAGAAGTCGGCTTCGGCGTTGAAGAGCATCTGATATTTCATGCATCTGTCAAGATAGTATTCCGCTTCGGCGGTCAGCCCCAGTTTCTCCGCCATACGGTAGAGTCCGTAATCGTTGATGCAGCTCTCGATCGAGGAGGAATACGCTTCCCCGCGGATGCTCGAGCCGTTGTTGTTCGGCACGTAGCCGATGTAAGGAGACACGTTGTTGGCGGGTCTGCCGCCCGCGGTCATATTCGAGGAGTAGGCGGAGGCGTTTTCAATCATCGATTCCCACGCTTTTTCGTAATTGAAATCGATCCCCTTGATGAACGCGTCCGCAAAGATGATGTCGCTGGAGGTACCGACCATGCAGTTGACGCCGCCGGGACAGATCCAGCGCGGGATCCAGCCGGAGTCGATATAGTGCTGCACGATACCGTCGAGCATCTCGCCGTCCTTTTCGGCGGTGAAGAGACTGTAGCCCGCCCAGGTCGTGCGGTAGGTATCCCAGAAACCGTTGTTCGTGTAGAAGAAGCCGGAGGTCTTCGCGCCGCTGTGATAGGGGGAGGCGTAGACCCAGACCGGATTCTCGTTCGAGCCCTCGTTTTCGGAATAGAGGTTCGGATAGGCGTACATTCTGTACAGCGCGGAATAGAAATTGACGAGTTGGGTATAGGTCGCTCCCTCGATCTCGAACTTGCCGCACAGCGCGTCCCACACGCCCTGCGCCGCCGCCATCACGGCGTCGAAGTCCATGTCGCCGATCTCGAGTTCCATATTGTGACGCGCCTGCTCGTAGGAGAGGAAGGAGGTCGCGATCTTCATCGTGACGACCGTCGTGCCGCCGTCAAAGGACGCGATACCCTTTGCGCCCTTCACCGTCGTCGCGCTCTTCCACGCGTCGTCGAACGTGCCGACAACGTACATCTTTCCGCCGCCGGCGGAGACGTGATTGGTCAGCGCCGTGAAGGAACGGCAATCGGAGGAGAAGGAGAGCATATCGGCGGAACTGCCCCAGAGACTGTCGAAAATGACGTTCCTGTTCGCCGCGTCCCCGGGGAAGGTGATGCGTACGTACGCCGCGTGCGAGGTCGGCGTGACTTCGATCCTCACGCCGGACGCCGCGGTACCCTCGTTCAGAAGCACGCTGTAGTAGTGCGCGCGCGCGATCTCGTTTTCGTGCGTGAATTTTGCGGCGCGCGCTCCGGAGGAGATATCTTCCGCCGTCAGACTGCCCGAATAGGCGACCGACGTGTTCGCCATGAACTGCCAGGTCCCGTAGGAACTGAGCCAGTAGGAGGGCGCGTGGATCACCGTGACGCTGTCGAGCGGGTTGTTGTCTCCGTTCACCTGATAGTTATAGGAAGCCGTGGGCTTGTTCGGATTGGTGACGGGCGAGTAGAAGTTGTAGCCGTTGGGGACCGTCACCGCGGGCGTGCAGAGCCCGCGCGAGTACGCCTGGTCGTTATTTGTGCCGCGCAGGATCGTGATGTAATCGGAAAGATGCTCGTAAACGGGCGCGGTCCTGTCTTCGATCTTCACGTCGTCGAAGAAGGTGATGAACTTCGACGCGTCCTCGGCGTTCGCCATCTCAAAATAGGCGTCGATCCGGTCGACCGTCTTCCCTTCCGCCGCGGTCCCGACGACGCCCTCGACGTAGTTCCACTGACCGGTCACGAGGCATTCGCCCGCGATCTGTCCCGCGGGAGACATCGTCGAACCGTTCTGATCTCTCACGCCCAGTCCCGACAGAACGCTGCCGTCGGTGAAGTGCAGATCGAGGATCACCCGGCAGGAGGTATACTCATAGTCGTAGGAATTGTTGTTGAACAGTCCCGGGAACACGAGATAACTGAACGTGGTATGCGCGCTGACGGGGATCTGCAGTCCGTCGAAGACGACGGCGCGCGCATAGGTGTTTTCGGTACTGCTCTGCTCGCCGTAGACGGCAAGGCAGCTGCTGCCCGTCCATGCGCCGGGCTTGCCGTTCTCGGTCGCCGTCGGTCCGAAGTCGACGCGCACGTCCATGCCCGGAAGGGCTTCGGGGACGTCTTCCGACGTCATCAGCTTCAATTCCGAGAACTGCGTGTAGGTATCGTTGCCGCCGTTTTTGGTGACGTCGAATTTATACCAGAGGTATGAAACGGGAGAGGAGAGACGGAAGATCTTCTCCTCAAATCTCGTGGAGAAAGCGATCCCCTCGCGGCTGTCGACCGCCGTCCAGGTCTCGCCGTCCTGCGAGCCGTAGAGCGTCCAGTTTTCGGGGTCTCTGTTCGCCCAGTCGTTGGCGGAGGTGATGCTGTACGCCGTGACGGCGTCGGCTCTGTTCACGCGGAAGGACACCCACGCGGTCGTCGCCGTGAAGGTCGCCTTCGTCAGTTCCTCGCCGTCGAAGAGTTTCTCTTTGCTCTCGTCCTCCGAGACGGTGTTCGTGCCCTTGACGCTGCTTTTGACCACGGTGAAGGGACCGTTCCCGTCGATCACTTCCTCCTGCTCGCCCGCGGGCTCGTGCCAGTGCTCCTCCGTGAAGACCTCGACCTCCGACAGGTGCAGAAGGTACCGGTCTCCGTTCCCCTGCGCGGAGAACCAGGTGTCGGGACCGACGACCGCGGTGATATCGAGTTTGAACCAGAGATAAGCCGTACCGTTCTCAAAGCCGTACGCCTTCGTCTTCATCGCGCCGCCGAAGTTCTGATAACTCCGCGTATCCAAAAGCGTCCAGTCCGAGCCGTTGTTCGAGCCGTAGAAACTCCAGTCGCGCGGGTCTCTTTCAAGGTGGTCGTCGCCGTTGGAGAGCGCGTAGTGCGTGATCACCTCGGCGGACGCCAGTCTGAACGTGAAGACCTCGTGCTCTACCTCCGTCAGGATCTCGCTGACGTATTTGCTGCTCACGCTCCCGTCGAAAGCCATGGCGACGGAGTGTCCCGAATACGCCGTCGGGCCGTTGATCGCCGACGCGTCGATCTCGGAGGGGACCGATTCTTCGGGATCTTCGGGCGTGCCGGCGCCGGCGCCGACGTACAGATCAAGCGAAGAGAACTGCACCAGCGACGCGCCGCAGTTCTGCGTCACGTCGAGCTTGTACCATTCGTAAACGGTCTCGTTGACGAAGGAGAATTTCTTCGTTGCAAATCTGCCGCCGAAGGAAACGTTGCTGCGCGTATCGAGCTTCGTCCATGCCGTTCCGTCGTTTGATCCGTAGAACGTCCAGGACTTCGGGTCTCTCGTCGGCTCGTCGTTGGCGGTGGCGATCTCATAGCAGTTGACCGCCGCCGGCTCCTTGAGGGCGAACCGGACCTCGGCGGTATTTCCCGCCGTCAGGAATTTCGTCGCCGTTTTTCCGTCGAAAAGGTTGTACTTGTTCTCGCTGCCGAGATAGTCCGCGGAACCCGCGACCGTCTCCATGCGCACGGCAAGTCCTTTGCCTTTGACGCCGTAGTTTGCTTTGATCACGCCCGAAAGGTCGACGATCTCGCCCGAAACGGCGTCCTCGTTCGACTCGAACGACGATTTGAAGAGCACGCCTTCCGCCTGCCGGTTATCTCTGTCGACCGCGAAAGTCGCCTGGAAACAGCCGGCGGTCATGATCAGCGCGATGCACAGCGCCGTCACGGCTCTGAATGTTTTACCGATGTTCATAACTCTTCCCTTTCTGCCGGACAGCGCCCGGCGAACGGCTTGGGCATCCGGGACCCGAAGCGGGTCTCTCGTCCTGTGCAGACAGAGCCGCGCTTGTTATGAAACAGCGCAGCTCTGCCTTTTCGTTCAATATTTGCTCTTTGTTGCTGCGGCGATCAGAACGTGGTGGTCGTCTCGAACGGGTCGCTGACGACCTCTACCTCGCCGTCGGGCGTCTCTACCGTGCCGGTCAGGACGATTCTGACGGTGTAGTTGCCGCCGATGATCCCTGCAACGGAAACGGCTGCCAGATACGCGGCGTCGACCGTCTCATAGCCCTGTGCCTGCGCGGTATCGGGATTGACGGAAGCATAGCCGTTGATCGTCGTATAGACGTTCGAGATCGCAACGCTCTTTCTTCCGCTCGGAGGAACGATCTCTGCGCCGCCCTGATAGAAGCAGAGATCCATCTTCAGCGACTTGTATTCAAGATCGGGCACCTTCAGCGCCGCGACCGCCGTAAAGATATTCTCACCGTTCTTGGTCTCGCAGAAACTCTTTTCAAGAGAGAGGATGTTGATGAAGGTCACGCCCTCGGCGCCTGCCAGCTGTGCGGCAAGTCCTTCTCCGGTCAGCGTCTTGTTTCCGTAAACCGTCACGGGCGCAGCCGCCTTGACCGCGTTGACGCTCTCGTCGGTCAGCGCGGGCGCTTTCACGATCGCGCTTCTGACCTTCGAAGCGGCGCACACGCCGGTCAGATCGCTGACGTTCGCGGGCACGTAAACGTCAACGCCGTCCGCGGGAGAAGCGGTATAGACGGCAAGCGTATTGATGCCGCAGAGGGAACCGCCGCTGACCGCCTCGACGTGCAGTTTGTAATAGGTATAAACGACTTTGTTTTCAAACGTGAAGGTGCCGCCGCAGAAGTAGTTGGGATCGCTCGAAGTCTTTGCCTCGAGATCCTGACTGTCGAGTTCCACCCATTCCGTTCCGTCGACCGATCCGTAGAAGGAGAAGGTCTTGGGGGATCTTTCAAGATGGTCCTTCGAGCCGGATACCGCGTAGCGGTTGACGAGTCCCGGTTTGACGAGCGAGAAGATCACGTCGAAGGGTTCGCCGTTATTCTGAACGAGGTATCTCGTGGAGTTGTCGTCGTCAAAGAGATTTCCGACGCCGCTTCCGCTGTTCCCCGCGGGCGCGGTCACGCTCTCGCCGTCAACGGCAAGTTCGGTCGTGAGGCAGGCAGGGGTTTCGACTCTTTCGAGCGTCAGCTCGGCAAAACCGGTGATCCCGTTGCCGCCGTTCTTCGTGACGTCGAGTTTATACCACAGGAATTCAGTATCGTTGGCGAAGACGTACTTCGCGCTTTCTTTGAGTGCAGCGGGGATCTCACCCGTGCGCTTATCGAGTTCGATCCAGTTCACACCGTCTTCGGAACCGTAGAAGGTCCAGTCATAGGGGTTTCTCGAAGCCCAGTCGTTCGCGCAGGTGATCGTGTAGGCGTTGACCGCCTTCGCGGTCTTGAGCGAGAAGGCGACCCACATGGTCTTTCCGTTCGTTAAGAACTTGGTGTCGACGCTGCCGTCGAACAGTTTGTCGGCGGTATGGCTGTCATTGTAGGGATCGGACGACGTGATCGTATCTATCAGAACGGTCAGACTGTCGTCGACGATCTCTTCCTCGGCATAGAAGAGTTCAATTTCGCCGATCTGAATGATGTTGAAATTCCAGGGATCGATACCGAAGTTCGAGGTGAATTCGAACTTGTACCATTCGTACGCGTCTTCATTGTCGAACTGGAAGGCGTACGCGGTCTTTCTCATCGGGAACTGATCCTGATCGGCGCGCTCGTCGATCTTGACCCAGTTCTCTCCGTCTTCGGAGCCGTAAACGTTCCAGCTCTTGGGATCGCGGACCGGCTGGTCGTTGGCGGAGGTGATCCTGTAACCGTTGACCGTGACGGGCTTCGTCATTTTGAAGCAGACCGTGACCGCCTCGTCGTCGGAATCACGGAAGACCAGATACTTCGTATCGGCGCTGCCGTCGAAGAGGTTGTAGAAATTGTTGTCTCCGTTGCCCGCGCTGCCGCTGATCGAATCAGCCGCGACGGTCACGAACGCAACGGTCATTTCCGCGATCGCGATATTGAAGCCGAACGCTTCGCCGTGGCTCTCGGTCACTTCGAGTTTATACCACAGATATTCGGTCTTGTTGTCAAAGAAGTAGGCGTTGGTGACGCCGCGGCCGGCGAAATCCTCATCCTTGCGGCTGTCGATCTCCGTCCACGCCGTCTTGTCGTCGGATCCGTAGAGCTTCCACGCCTTGGGATCCCATTCGCCGTGGTCGGTGGAGGTCAGTTCATAATAGTTGACGACCGCTTTTCTGTTGAGCGAGAAAATGATCTCGGCGGGAACGGTATTGGTGAGATATTTGCTGTTCGGATTGCCGTCGAACATCTGCGCAAGACCTTCGGACGAGCCGTTGCCGGGCGTGCCGGTCACGCTCTCCGGATCGACGACGATACCGGGATCGGGCGCTTTCTCGTCGGAGAGCGCGAACTCCGCGACGGCGACTTTGTAGCCGTACGCTTCGCCGTGGCTCTCGGTCACTTCAAGTTTATACCAGAGATAGTCGTCTTCGTTGTCGAACTCATAGGCGTTGGTCACGCCGCGGCCGGTGAAGTTCTGATCGGCCTGCGAGTCAAGTTCGACCCAGTCCGTGCCGTTGTCGGATCCGTAGAGCGTCCACGCCTTGGGATCCCATTCGCCGTGGTCGGTGCTGGTCAGTTCGTAACGGCATACGGCGACCGCTTTCTTGAGTGCGAAGATGATCTCCGCGGGGCAGGATTTGGTCAGGTATTTTGTGCCGGTATTGCCGTCGAACGCCTGAAGCAGTCCTTCGGACGAGCCGTTCCCCTCGGAACCGGTGACGGTACTCAGGTCTACGACGGCGCCTTCAATGTCCTCTGCGGGCTTGGAGACGAAGAGCTCCATTTCCGAAATGGCGACGCTGAAACCGTACGCTTCGCCGTGGCTTTCGGTCACTTCAAGTTTGTACCACGTATACGCGGCGGTGTTCTCAAAGGAATAGCCGTTGGTGTCGGGCGTGAGAAGGAAGTCTTCACCAGATCTGCTGTCGAGTTCCGTCCACGTCGCTTTGTCGGAAGATCCGTAAAGCTTCCACGCCTTGGGATCCCATTCGCCGTGGTCGGCGCTGGTCAGTTCGTAGTAGGTGACGACAGCCGCTTCGCTGAGTGCGAAAACGACTTCCGCGGGCACCGATGCGGTCAGATATTTCGAATTCTTATTGCCGTCGAACATCTGCGCAAGGCCCTCGGACGAGCCGTTGCCGGCGGAGCTCAGAGTCTCGTCGATATCCGCCACCGTCAGTTTCGCTGCTTCCGGCTCTGCCGTGACCCACAGCGTGAACGATGCGGTGACCATCAGGACTGCGAGCATCAGCGCCATGATTCTGCCGAATTGTTTCATATGATCCTCCATTTGTTAAAAATTTCTTTCAACCAACTGAATTTGTAAACTATGTTTACTAAATTATCATACCACATTTCCCGCAAAAAAGCAATATGTAAAATGATGAAAAGTGATTTCTCTTTTTGTATATTCTGCTAAAAGGGAGCGCGTTCACCGGACGTTCATCACGGGCACGCCGTTTTCCTCCCGCCACGAACAGAGCAGCGACGGATCGATCCCCGCGTTCGCCGCGGCGGCGGCGAGCGTCCCGTTGAGCGCCTGCGCCACGCCTTCGCCGTTTTCCACCTTCGTTTCGCCGAAATGCGCCGTGCAGCCGTTGTCGGTGTAATATACGCCGTTTACCTTGCCGGTCCCCTTCATTGAGATCCCCGATTCGCTTGCGCCCGGTTTCACGCCCGAAACGGTCACGGAAATATAGAGGTTCTGCAGAACCGTCCCGGACGACGTGCCGCAGACGATCGAAGTATTGACGTTGCTCGCCTTCAGGGAGCCTGTGATCGAGCAGTTCACGCACTTCCCCTTGTTCATCGTTCTTGCGACGATATAGGAGGTCGACGCGCAGCCGCCCATCGAGCAGTCGAACATCACGTTGACGATGACGCCGGTGACGTTGTAGAAATAGGGAACGGCAAAACTCTCCGCGTCCTTTTCGGTCTTTACGCGCAGCCGGTGCCCCCGTCCGTCGAAGAACCCGGCGAAGGTCGCGTTCGTGCTGCCGGTCATCGGCGAATAGTCGGGACAGTCGTTGAGATCGAGATCGGCGTCCAGCGCGAAATATCTGCCGTCGAACTTCTCCCCGTTCTTCATCTCTTCCTGGAAGGAGACGAACTGCGCGGCGCTCGCGATGAGGTAGGGGTCGGCTTCCGTCCCGCTGCCGCGCATACCGCCGCCGCGCACTCTGACGTCAACGTAGTAGTCAAAGCCGTCGGCGCGGATCTTGACCGTCGTTTTCCCGGCAGAGCGCGCCGTGACCGTTCCGTCGGCGTCAACGGCAGCGATATTGCCGTCGAAGGAGGAGAACGTCGCCGCGCCGAACGGTTTCTTCATCTCTATGCGCAGCGTGTCACCCTCGTCGAGCGTGACCGACGTTGAAACGGGCTCGTTGGGAAGGAAGCGCGTATCGAGATACCACACGGCGTACGGCACGAATCTTTTCGTCATGAAATCGTATCCGCGCAGAAGCAGTCCCTCGGGCATGACCGATACGACGTAGCCCTGCGACTCGTTCGTCACCGTCGTCTCGTCGTAGGTGCGGGGATAGGCGAGCGACGGAACGTGCACCGAATAGGTATTCTTTCCGCCGAGCCGCGCCGCGCAGATATCGCTGTATTTGAGGGACGACTGGAAATCGTAATGCGTGTGTCCGTGGAAAACGGTCACGGCGCCGTGCGCGTCGATCGCGCCGAGGATCTGATCGTCCTCGGTCGAACTGTCGGAAAAGCCGTATTTTCTGCCCGGCGTCAGTCCGGAGGAGCCGTTGAAGGGATAGTGCATGAAGAGCAGGACGCGGTGATCCTTCGCTTCCGCCAGCACGTTTTTGAGCCATCTGATCTTCGCGCTGCCGTAGGGGGAATCGTCCACGCTGTCGGTGTTTCCGACCGTCTTCAGCGACATGAATACGTAGTACACGCCGTCCTCGACGAACCGGTAGTCGGTCTCGCATCCGGTCAGTTCCTTCCAGACGTCCTCCGGGACCATTTTGTCGTGATTGCCCTTCACGACGTAGACGGGGCAGTCGGACTTCGACAGGAGCGAGGTCGAGAGCGTCAGTTCGTCGACGATCTGCGATTCCTCCTCCACGAAGGAGAGGATGAGGTCGCCCGTGACGGCGATGAATCGGAGATCCATCGGATTGAGCCGCTTCATCGCGCGCTCCACGTCGCTCTTCCCGTTGATCGAGGCGTAATCTCCGTCATACGGCTCGTCGTAGAAGACGTGCACGTCCGAGAGCGCCGCGAATTCCGAAAGGGGCGTTTCGTTCATGCGCTTCCCCGCCGGGATCTCCTCATACGCGGCGGCTTTTCCGTCGGAGCCGACCGCGACCACGGTGCAGGCGCCCGGCGGCGGCGCGCTCAGCCGTGACGCCCTGTACACCACGTTCGGCTCAAGGTCGCCGACCGTGAGTTTCGCAAGGGGGAGCCAGCCGGGGATCACGCCCTGCTCATCCCCGTAATACACCTGATAGTACCCCACGGCGCTCTCCTTTCTGACCGTGAGGATCAGTTGTCCCTCGATCCCTCTGCCCGCGGGATCCGCGTAATCGAAATGCAGTTCCGCCGCCGCGTTCGCGCCGCCGTAAAACGCTTCCGATAATTCGACCGGGGTCGGCGTCGGGGTAGGCGTAGGCGTCGGGGTAGGCGTCGGAGTCGGGGTCGGCGTCGGAGTCGGGGTCGGCGTCGGGGTAGGCGTCGGCGTCGGCGTTGGAGCAGGCGTCTGCGCAGGCGTAACAGATCCTTCGCCGCTTGTAAGCGGCGTCTGAACATCCGTCATGATCGTACCCTCCCCCGTTTCTGTCGGCTTTTGCGCTCCGCCGGAGCAGGCGCACAGGATCGCCGCCGTGATCATAAGAAAAGCCAGGGCGGCGGAAAGCGCTTTGACGCGCGTTTTGCCTGACAACTGAACCACCTCCTGAAAATACGTTCTGTCTGAAAATACGTTCTGTTATCTTCATTATAATATTGCCGCGGCGTCTTGTCAAGAGCGAAGCGCGCGAACGGAGCGCAAATCAACGATCCGGAGCCGAATATATGCGGGCAGATGTAAAAGCCCGGTTTTTTCTTTTTCCGTTATTCAAACTTTGTTCACATTGTTCGGCTATAATCAAGAAAGCGGAGGATGAAAAAAATGGCAAAACTCAAAGGATTGAACAACAATCATCTCAAAACGAACAACCGCGGCATGGTCCTGCGTACGATCGCCGGCGGGCGGCACTCCAGAACCGACATCGCGCAGAACATGGGTCTGACAAAGATGGCGATCAGCAAGATCGTGGGAGAACTGTTCGACGACGGATATCTCGTGGAAAAGGAGGCGGATCCGACAGCTGCAGTCGGCAGAACGCCGGTGCTGCTCGGCATCTCCGACAGCGCGCCGCTCGCGATCGGCGTATACGTGGCGCGCAGCGAGATCCGCGCGCTGATCTGCGATCTGCGGCTGCGCACCCTTTTCGAAGAGAAAACGGAACTGCGCGGAGAAACGAAGGATACGCTGATGCAAAAGATCTTTGCGCTGACCGACGCGGCGTTCGCATACCTGCAAAAAAACCGCCCGGAAAACCGTCTGCTCGGCGTAGGCGTCTCGTCGATCTCTCCGCTCGATCCGCTGAAGGGACGCATCCTCGCGCCCACGAATTTCTACGGTATTTCCGATCTTGACGTCGTGAAGGAAATCGGGGATCGGTACGGCTGTCCGGTATATCTCGACAACGATATGAACGCTTCCGCGCTCGCCGAAAGCATCTACGGCATCGGAAAAAAGTACGACAGCTTCCTCTATCTCGGGATCACCAACGGCATCGGCTCGGGCGCGATCCTCGACGGCAGGCCCTTTTCCGATCACAGCATCACCGTCGGCGAGATCGGACACATGTGCATCAACTTCGACGGACCGCTCTGCTTCTGCGGCAACCGCGGCTGTCTTGAACTCTATTCCGACATCAACGTGATCCTCGACCGGCTGCGCAGAGAAACGGGCGAAAGCACGCTGACCCCGCACGATCTAGAAAGAGTTTCCAAAAAGCCGGGCTGCGCGCTCATCCTGCGCGATATGATCGACAAACTGTCGGTCGCCCTGATCAACGCCGTCAATCTGCTCGATACGCAGTGCGTCGTCGTCGGTCACGAAGGCGCCTTTCTGCCGGACGAATATCTGAAAATGCTTGAAAACAAGATCAACCGCGGGATCCTCGCCGCGCAGTACAAGACCGTCGAAGTCGTGCGCTCGACCTTCCTTGACGCGGCGCCCCAGCTCGGCGGCGCCTGCCTTGTGCTCGACAGATTTTTCTCCGGCGCAAACTGAACGGAATACCGGGATATATGCATAGCTTCGGCGCGTGACCGGAGAAGCGTACGGTTTACATTACAATATGACAAAAGCGGTGCGCCGCCTGACAGAAAAAACGTCGACGGGGGTGTTTCATTTGGCGCAAATACGCCAAATGAAAC